>JAGCCX010000030.1 GCA_017651465.1 Bacteroidales bacterium | reverse complement strand
GACTAGGCTCCTGGCCTGGTTTGGGTTACCGTCTGCGCCCACGCAGGCCCCCTTTGGGCAAATGTCCCTTGGGGGACTACAGGGGGAAAACGGTCCCACGAAGTGGGAGGGGCCCGCTTGCGGGAGGGATAGGCCGAAGGCCGTAGTCACCCAAACCAGGCCAGAAGCCTAGTCCAGCATATCCATAAGGGCGTCGAGGGTGCGGCGGTCCTTCTTGGTAGGACGCCCCGAGCCCTTGTCACGATGCATCACGATAGTCTCCTTGGGAGCGTGGAACTTAGCCTTCTCCGACTCGGGAGTCAAATCGATGGCATAGTCCGGCACAAGCGAAGCCCCCATCCGGTTCTCACTCAACTGATGCACCTTGTACGTAAGGCAAGCGGGCCCCTTGTGAACCTCGATCACGTCTCCTATCTTAACCGCCTTGCTCGGCTTGGCCACCGTACCGTTCACACGGACCTTGTTGCCGCTGCACGCGTCGGTAGCATCGCTCCGGGTCTTATACACACGTATAGCCCAGAGATATTTGTCCGTCCTTACACTGTCCATAGATACAGAGCCTTTTTAACATCTTCACACTTTTCCGGACGCAGTACAGAAAGAATCTCCAGGCCGAAAGTGACCGCGTGGCCGGCGCTGCGCCCCGTAATGATACGTCCGCTGCGCAAGGCCGCCTTGGGAGTAAACACTCCCCCCTTCGCCACAGGAGCGGCCTCGAAGCCCTCGAAGCAAGTAAACTCGACTCCCTGCAGCGAATCGAGCTCACTGAGCACAAGGCCCGGGGCGGCGCAAATGGCGGCAAGCGTACCGCCGGCGGCATAGTGGGCGCGCATAGCGTCCATCAGCGGCTCGCAGGCAGCAAGGTTCCTGGTGCCGGGCATACCTCCCGGAAAAATCATTACGTCCCCGGCATCGGTGCCGTCGGCAGAAAGGTCCACCTCGTCAAGTGTAAAATCGGCGATGACTGAAACGCCGTGAGAACTTTCAACTGTGAGTTCATCGTATATCGAAACAAGTCTGACGTCAAGCCCGCCTCGGCGGAGCACGTCACCGGTAGCAAGGGCTTCTATGTCCTCGAAACCGTCGGCTAAAAAGATGTTGATGCCTTTCATAAACAAAAATAGTTTCCACAATATACTGATTTTTCCGTATTTTTGTATCGTATGGAAGAAAAGAAATTATACCCGCTGCGCTTTTGCACCTTGCAGGACGACTATTCCTGGGGCAGCGACGAGTTCCTCCTGGCCGATCTGGGCTACCGCGATTCACTCATACGCGAGGGATGGCTCGGCGGCAATGCCATAAGCGAAGTTATGGACACCTATATGGACAGGGTCGTAGGCGAGAATGTCTTCAATTTCTGGGGCCGTCAGTTCCCCGTTCAGGTCAAGCGTATCCGCGTCAAGGGACGTATGCCCCTAAGGGTACATCCCGACGCCCAGACTGCCCTCCAGCGCTACGATTTTCTGGGGCGCGAGAAGCTCTGGTACGTACTGCGCGCAGGTACAGGAGCCCGGTTGATGATAGGATTCAAGCGCGATACTGACGCATCGGAAGTCTTTTCCGCCTGCTCCGACGGTAGCATCGAGAGCCTGATGAACGTTATCGCCCCCCACGAGGGCCAGTTCCTGCACATCCGCCCGGGCGTGCCGCATTGTGCCGCAGGTGACGTGGAACTGCTGGAAGTGAGCGAATCGTCCCCGCTGGATTTCTGTATGTGCTCCTGGGGAGAGGAAGTTAGCCCCGAGGAGTTCGACCCTTCGCTGGGGCTTGTGGACTCACTCGACTTCATCGATTACAAAGCCTGGGAAGCTCCTGAGCAGCCGCATCATCATTCGGGCGAGATAGTACGCAAGCTGGTAGAAATCCCGGAGTTCAGCGCCACCAAGCTGCTGCTTACCGACCCGCTGCACATTTACGGCGAGCGCTTCGACTCTTTCATTCTTTACGTGGGTATAAAAGGAGAGGCCTCCGTCCAGCTGGACGTACTCGGGCAGAGGGCCCTGTTCCCTCTTAATGAGGGGAAAGCGCTGCTGGTGCCCGCCGAGTGCCCCGATTTCTACCTGGTTCCCGCTTCGAGGGATACGCAGGTGCTGGAAATCTCCATCGCCCCGAGGGAAGAGAGAGACTCCTATATAAACCCCTGATCTAAAAAGGCTTACCTGCGCCCGCTGGCAAGGGAGATGTAATAGAGAAGGGTAGCCAGCGAACCCACTGCGGCAATCACATAAGTATATGCCGCCCATTTGAGGGCATCTACCGCCATTGGCTTGGTCTGCGCGTCAAGTACTCCCTCCGAGGAGAGCCAGGTCACGGCACGGGAACTTGCGTCGATCTCGACCGGAAGAGTAAGCAGGCTGAAAAGGGTCGTGAGCGCAAAGAGCACGATGCCCAGCCACAGCAGGGCCGGGGTAATGGTCACAAGCAGCACACCTGCCAGCAGCACCCACTGAACGGTATTGTTGGCAAACGTCACCATCGGGACCAAAGCCGTGCGCATTTTCAGCGGAGCATAGCCCTTGGCGTGCTGGATGGCGTGTCCGGTCTCGTGGGCGGCCACGGCGCAGGCAGCCACACTGCGGCCGGAATAGACATCGCGGCTCAGATTGATGGTAGAATCTTTAGGATTGTAATGGTCGGTAAGCTTGCCGTCGATCGACACTACTTCCACCCCGCGTATGCCGTTGCGCTCCAGCATAAGGCGGGCCACCTCGGCACCGCTAAGCCCGCCGGGAGACGGCACGTCGGAGTACTTGTCGAATTTACGTTGAAGAACTCTCTGGATGATGAACGAGGCCACCATCACGCCAATCAGTATAACCCAAATATACATATCGTCCTGTTTATTGTGTCAATTATTGTTCTACAGTTGCCAGTCAATAGGTTCGAGCCCCTCACTGCGCAGGATAGCGTTGGCCTGCGAGAAATGCCGGCAGCCGAAGAAGGCGCCGCGGGCAAGCGGCGAAGGATGCGCGGCCAGCAGTATGGTATGGCGCCGGGGGTCGATGAGAGGAGCCTTGGAGCGGGCGTAATTGCCCCAGAGCATAAACACCACTCCCTCCCTCTTGTCGGAAATGCAGCGGATAACAGCATCGGTAAACTCCTGCCAGCCTATGGCCGAATGCGACGTAGGCTCCCCTGCCCTCACCGTCAGCACGGCATTCAGGAGCAGCACTCCCTGCCTGGCCCAGTTTTCCAGATTGGGGCGGCCTGACATTTTGACACCCAGGTCGTCTTCGATCTCCTTGAAGATGTTCTTAAGCGATGGCGGAGCGGGCACACCGTCGGGCACCGAGAAAGAGAGTCCCATCGCCTGCCCGTATCCGTGATACGGGTCTTGCCCCAGGATGACCACCTTCACCTCCGGAAGGGGGCAAAGCTCAAAGGCCTTGAAAATCTGGCCGCCCGGGGGAAAGATCTGCCTGCCGGCAGCCTTTTCGGCGTGCAGGCGCTGAACCAGGGAGGCGAAATAGGGCTTTTCGAATTCGGGAGCAAGCGCCTCCCTCCAGCTTTCTTCTATCTTGACTTGCATCTTACTCACAAAGTTAATAAAAATAGTTGTATCTTTGTCTCACTATGCACAGAACAGCACTGTTCCCCGGGTCGTTCGATCCTTTTACCGCAGGTCACCTCAACATCCTGCGACGTGCCCTTACGATGTTCGACAACGTGGTCATAGCCATCGGTGTCAATCAAGACAAGAGGGGCTTTTATTCCAACGAGCAGAAAAAGAGCATCATCCGCCAGGCCACAGCCGGGCTCAAGAATGTTGAAGTCATTGAGTACGACGGACTTACCATCGACGTCTGCCGCAACCTTGGAATACGCCATATAGTAAGGGGCGTGCGCAATATGCTCGACTTCGAGAACGAAAGGGCCATAGCCGACGCCAACCGCCGTCTCGCGCCCGAGATTGAAACCATCATCATCCCTACGGCTCAGGAGTTCGCCCACATCTCCTCCAGCGCCGTCCGCGACATTCTCCGCCATCACGGCGACACTTCGATGTTCGTCCCCCAGGGGGTAATCCTCCCTCCCGTCGCCAAAGATTAACCGCCTTATGCGCAAAACAGCTCTCTTACTTATACTCTTCGTCCTGTGCTGTTTCCCCCTCAGGGCGCAGCACCCAGCCGACAGCACGGTGTTCTCCAAGCTCGACACTATGCTTACCCGCTATACCGCTGCGATAGAACGGGAGAGCGTGGATGTCAAGAAAGCCGAGAGCGACTTCCTGATCAGTTCGGTCAAAGACTCGCTCACCACCCAGCACATCGCCCTCTGGCTCTTCGATCACTACAAGGAGTCGGCCCTGATGGGCGACGAGGCAGTGGCCATCCACATCTTCGACTCCTGGTTCAAGCCAGGCACCGTCAAGATGAGGGGCGAGTTCGACTTTTTCGACGCCGAGCTGTTCGCCACCTTCAACCGCTCTACCCTGCTGGGAATGAAAGCTCCGGTGGTAGAGATGAAAGGGCCCTGCGGATGCAAGGTTCCACTGCCCCAGGAAGGCACGTATTCCATTCTTTTCTTCTACGATACGGCCTGCGCCAAGTGCAAGCTCGAGTCGCAGCTGATGCCCGGGATATTGCAGAAGATCACCTTCCCCACCAAGTTCTACGCCGTTTATTGCGGACAGGACAAAAAGGCTTGGAGGCAGTGGCGCCGCGCTTTCAAAGTGAACAACAAGAACTTGAAGATAGTTCACGCCTGGGATCCGGAAATAGAGACCGAATACCTCCGGCTCTACGGAGTAATTTCAACTCCGAGGCTGTATTTTACTGATACTGACGGAGAAATTTTGGGCAGACGCCTTGAACTTGAGTCACTTGACGAAATAATTCATTATATTTGCGATTACTATGGGCAAACGCAAAACAAATAAGGTTCAAGGAGTTGACCCTGCATACTTTGACAAGCAGCGGGAGGCGATGCTCCGGGTCCACCGGAAGGCCGTCCTGTTCAACGACAAAGAATTAGCGGCAATAAATGAATATTGCCGCCGTTTCAAAGTAAGTTCCCGCTCGGCGCTCATACGCCAGGCCGTTATGGAAAGGGTCCTCAGAGGACTTGAAGAGAATCATCCGACGCTGTTCTGAACTCGCAGAACAGCGTCTTCGATTACTATCCCCCCTCGATTATTGAATCTCAGAATATGAAGTCAATGACGTCGGAGATGGTCTTGACGTACTGGAAGGTCAGGCCCTTGACGTAGATTTCCTTGATGTCTTCCACGTCTTTGCGGTTCTCTTCCGAAATCACAATCGTGTGAACGCCCGCCCTCTTGGCGGCCAGAATCTTCTCCTTAATGCCACCTACGGGAAGCACCCTTCCGCGGAGTGTCATCTCGCCGGTCATTGCGATGCCCTTCTTGACAGGCTCGCCGCGCAAGGCCGATACCATCGAACTGACCATAGTTATACCGGCCGAGGGGCCGTCCTTGGGAGTTGCCCCTTCGGGCACGTGCACGTGTATGTCCTTTTCAGAGAAAGTCTTCGAGTCCATCTTTGCCATCTCGGGATGGGCTTTGATGTACTGATAGGCAATGGTGGCCGACTCCTTCATAACGTCGCCCAGATTTCCGGTCATAGTCATAATGCCCTTGCCGCCGCTGACAGAACTCTCGACGAACAGGATTTCGCCTCCCATCTGAGTCCAGGCCAGGCCGGTAACCACGCCGGGGGCCTCGTTGCCCTTCTGCTGGTCGTGGAAATTGGTGGGCAGGCCAAGATACTCCTTGAGGTGCTCGGGCTTGATGACTGAAGGATACTCCTGCTCGAGAGCTATCTTCTTGGCGGTCACGCGGGCTATCTTGGCTATCTGCTTCTCGAGACCGCGGACGCCGCTCTCGTGAGTGTACTGGTCAATTATCGCCTTGATTCCGGCGGAGCTGATCTTGAGCGCCTTGGCATCGATGCCGTGCTCCCTCAGCTGCTTGGGCAGCAGGAAGGTCTTGGCAATCTCGGCCTTCTCCTCGGCCAGGTAACCCGACACGTTGATAAGCTCCATACGGTCGAGCAGGGCCGGCTGCACCGGCGAAAGGCTGTTGGCCGTAGTGATGAACATCACGTTGCTCAGGTCGTAATCGAGGTCAAGGTAGTTGTCGTGGAAGGTCGAGTTCTGTTCAGGATCGAGAGCCTCCAGAAGCGCCGACGAAGGGTCGCCCTTGAAGTCGGAGCCCAGTTTGTCTATCTCGTCGAGTACTATCACGGGGTTGGAAGTACCGGCCCTGGCTATACCGTTGAGGATACGTCCGGGGAGCGCGCCCACGTAGGTCTTGCGGTGACCGCGGATTTCGGCCTCGTCGTGCATACCGCCGAGCGAGATGCGCACGTACTTGCGTCCCAACGACCGGGCTATGGACTTACCGAGCGATGTCTTTCCCACTCCGGGAGGGCCGTACAGGCACAGGATGGGCGACTTCATATTCCCCTTGAGCTTGAGCACCGCAAGGTACTCTATGATACGGTCCTTAACGGAATCGAGCCCGTAATGGTCCTGGTCGAGGACCTGCTGGGCGTGCTTGAGGTCGAGGTTATCCTCGCTCATCTCGCCCCAGGGCAGCTGGAGCATAAACTCCAGATAGTTGTACTGCACGCTGTAGTCGGGCGAATTGGGGTTGTATTTCTCCAACTTGGCGAGCTCCTTGTCAAACGCCTTGGCAATCTCTTCCGGCCACTTCTTGTCCTTCGCCCTCTCGCGGAACTTGTCAAAGTCTTCCTGCTCGTCCATACCCAGCTCTTCCTGTATGGTCTTGAGCTGGCTGTTAAGGTAGTATTCCCTCTGCTGCTGGTCTATCTCGCTCTTGACCTTCTGGTTGATATCCTGCTTGAGCTTCATCAGCTGCAGTTGCACGTCCAGGATGCTCAGGAGCTTCATAGCACGGATCTTCACATCGCTGTACTGGAGCAGCTCCATCTTCTCCTTGAAGTTCTCCACCTCGATGGTGGTGGCGACGAAATTCACCAGGAATTCGAAATTGTCGATGGCCTTGAGCGCGCCGATGGACTCGCGGGAGCCCAGGTTGGATGAGCGCAACACCTGCATCGCCTTGTCTTTAAGGGCCTCCGATACTGCCTTTATGTCGGTCATCTCCGAGTTGTAGGTCTTGTCGTTCAGGTACAGTATGCGGGCCGTGATGTAGGGCTCGGTGCCTATCACGGTCTCGATCTCGATGCGCTTGAAGGCCTGAAGGATGGCTGTCAGGGTGCCGTCGGGCATCTCGAGGGTCTTGAGGATACGGCAGACTGTGCCGTAGGCGTAAAGATCTTCCGCCGCGGGATTCTCGACGGTTACGTCCTTCTGGGGAACGGCGCCTATGTAGAAGCCCTGCTCCTCCGCCTCCTGGATGAGACGGATCGACTTTTCGCGGCCTATCGTTATAGGGTAAACCGTTCCGGGGAACAAGGCGGCGTTGCGCAGTGCCAGCACCGGCAGCACGTCGGGAAGTTCGGACTCGTTGACCTTGAAGGCCTGTTCTCCCTGTACAAGGGGAATGATATTAATATCTTGCTTCATAAAAAATGTGTCAAAATGTCAGTAAACGCGTCAAAAAATGTGCAAAACCCTATTTGGTCAATCTCCGTGCCAAAGAAAAGACGCAAAATATTTTGAAACTTGGAAATTTAGAACTAATTTTGCGTTCCAATCGATTGAGGGAAAGAAACCAACTAATAATTAATAATTTTTGATATGACAAAGGCAGAAATCGTCAGTGAAGTTGCAAAGGCAACAGGCATTGAAAAAGTAACAGTTCAGACAGTTTTTGAGGCAGCAATGGAATCCATCAAGAATTCCGTAATCAAGGGTGAGCCCGTATATCTTCGCGGTTTCGGCAGCTTCATCATCAAGCACCGCGCTCAGAAGGCTGCACGCAATATTACCAAAAAGACTACTATCACCATCCCTGCACACAATATCCCCGCTTTCAAGCCCTCCAAGGCTTTTGCGGCAGAGATGCAGAAATAATTAATTAATAGCGTATGCCTAACGGAAAGAAGCATAAAAGACACAAAATGGCGACGCACAAGCGCAAGAAGCGCTTGCGTCTGAACAGGCACAAGAAGAAATAGTCGCTCAAGGCCCGGCGGGAGATCCGGCCGGGTCTTTTGTTTTATTACCGTCCCAAAAATGGAGTCCGAAAACCAAGAAAAAGACCTTGTGGTCGATGTGGGCTCGTCTGAGGTGCGTCTGGCGCTGCTGGAAAATCACCGACTGATAGAGTACAACAGAGAATCGAGTCAGGGTCACAGTTTTTCGGTGGGGGATGTGTATCTTGGCAAAGTCAAGAAAATACTTCCCGCACTGAATGCTGCTTTCGTGGATATCGGCGACAGCAAAGAGGCGTTTGTCCACTATCTGGACCTTGGATTGCACTTCGACGCGTTCGACAAATTCGTCCGTGACGCCAACCCCAACCGCAATCTGCAAGAACTGTTCTCGGGCATCAAAATCGGCGAGCCGCTCTCCAAGGAGGGCCGCGTGGAGGATTATCTCAAGCCCGGGCAACTGATTATCGGCCAGATAGTTAAGGAACCGATTTCCACCAAAGGGTCCCGACTGACTGCTGAGATTTCATTGGCAGGACGCAACATTGTACTGCTCCCTTTCGCCGAGAAAGTGAGCGTTTCCCAAAAGATTACCTCGAAGGAGGAAAAAAGAAGACTCGAAACTCTGGTGGGCAACATTCTGCCCCACAACTACGGAGCCATCATCCGTACAGCCGCAGAGGGCAGTTCCGCCGCCGTACTGGTGGCCGAACTCCGCTCGCTGATTGAGAAGTGGGAGGGAGCCTGGAAGAAGATTTCGAGAAACAAAAACATCGGACTGCTCTTCACGGAGTATTCCAAAACCACCACCATCCTGCGCGACCTTCTCAACGATTCGTTCTCGAACATCTACGTCAACGATCCCAAGATTTACGAAGAGACGCGCCGTTACATATCCCTCATCTCGCCGGAGCAGGAAAAGATTGTGCGGCTCTATGAGGGCAAGGAACCGATCTTCGACCATTTTGAGGTCACCCGCCAGATCAAGAGTTCCTTCGGCAAGGTGGTACCTATGAAGCAGGGCGCATATCTGGTAATCGAAACCACCGAGGCCCTGAATGTCATAGACGTGAACAGCGGCATCCGGGCCAAATCCAACGACCAGGAAGAGAACACTTTCGAAGTGAACAAACTGGCTGCGGAAGAAATTGCCCGTCAGCTCCGGCTGCGAGATATGGGCGGAATCATTATCGTTGACTTCATCGATATGGATTCCGGCGAGCACCGGAACGATCTTTACAAGTATATGGTGGAGCTTATGTCGGCCGACCGTGCAAAGCACAACGTGCTGCCGCTCACCAAATTCGGGCTTATGCAGATTACCCGCCAGAGGATTCGTCCTGTCACGGAAATCAACACCACGGAGAAGTGTCCCCTGTGCCACGGCACGGGAAAGATAGCCTCCACGGTGGTCATTGACGAACAAATTGAGCGCAAGCTTGCCGACTACGTAGAAGCTGGTCACAAGCAGTTCACGCTCAAAATCAGCCCTATCCTGGGAGCATACATCACCAGGGGCTGGTCTTCGTTCGCAGGTAAATGGAAACGTAAGTACCGTTGCAAGCTCAAGATAGTCGAAGTTACCGACTACAGCATCCTGCAATATGACTTCTACGATGAAAATGGAAAGGCGCTCGATTAACGGGCGCCTTTCTTGTTAGTTTTCAAATCCCATCTTCTCCGCCAGGGCGGAGCCCCATTTGAGGGTATGGTAATAACGCAGGGAGAATTCGGGGGCGAACATCGAGTACACCATAGCTTTATCGTTGTCTCTCAACTTAAACGGTGCCGAAAAACCGGTGCCGACACCTCCGCAAAGCTCCAGATGACCGTTGCCCGAGCCAAGACGCCAGGACACGCCTACTTTGGGGCTGAGCAATACAGCCAACACGTTTTTCCGCGCCCCGGACTGGGTCCAGCTGTGGGGAGAGGCAAGCCCGATAGAGACTGTACCGACAGGCGAGAAAGTCTTATCCAGCAGGCGGTAGCGTCCGACTAATGCAAAAGGAGCCGCGTCGGCATAAAGCGTTTCATAATACTTATTTGGCTTTGCAAAAAACTTCCTCTCCATAGGAGCAAGTTCAAGAGCAGCGCTGAAATGAGGATTGAAACGATAGCCAAGTGAGAGGAAACAGATACCGGTACTGGCATCAGCACCATCCTCTTTATATTCTGGATGAGATATTATTCCCAAACCACCGCCAAAGCCGATTTCGACACCTGACGGATGATAATCACGCTTCTTGGCAGGAGCACCCTGGGCGCGATGGAAATCAAATGCGGTTTGGAAAACAAGGCTGTGGCCTGCAGCGCTATAACTTGGCATGATGGACAACTGGTATCCTGCATTAAGAAGCAAATCCAAAGAGGGCGAAAGTTTCATCATCACACCCGGCATAATTGTAAGTCCAAGGAAGAAATTTTCGTGCGCCGGCTCTATTGCGAAATATATCCTGTCGCGGATCTGGAACGAAATCTTGGAATACGAAGGGAAATAAATACGGTTCTCGAAGAAAGCTCCCAGACTTACATTAGGATCTTTAATAAAAGGAAAAATAAACTGTATGCCGCCGCCCAGGTAAACCTGGTCGGAGGTATCTTTTCCGAGCCCGAATTCCACAATACCGCTGGCGGAACCGCCTTTCACAAGCGCCACTCCTATTCCCAGGCCGGGAGAATAACGCCAGCCGCGGAACTGTTCGACGCTCTCCACAGGAGCGGCAGCATTGTTTTTATTGCGGGAAGCTGAGTTCGAGCCTCCGCTCACTTCTTCCTTTACGACTTTTACCACTTCAGATGAAGGGTACACGAAAATGCTCCCGTCGGCAGTCTGTATCTTGATATTGCCTCCGGTAACCTGCTCAAGCACAGTACCTTTGATGACACTGCCATTCTTCAGGTACACTACATCCCTGTAATTCTGGGCCAATGCGGCTGCACTCATGAGCACCAGCGCAAAAAGAACAACTAATATACGTTTCACTCTAACTGGATTTTATTTACAAATATGAGAAAAATCTTTGACATACGCCCGCCACTTTGCCAAAAGTGCAGTCATATCCTGAGGCAAGGGTGATTCAAAATACACAGACTTATGCGTCCGGGGATGCACAAAGCCGAGAGTCCTGGCATGCAGGGCCTGCCGGGGGCACAGTTCGAAGCAATTGTGGATGAACTGCTTGTACTTGGAATAGATTGTTCCCTGGCGAATCTCGGTCCCTCCGTAGCGCTCGTCGCCGAAAATCGGGTGCCCTATGCTGCTCATGTGCACCCTGATCTGGTGGGTGCGGCCGGTCTCGAGGCGGCACTCCACAAGCGTCACAAAACCCATACGCTCAAGCACTTTCCAGTGAGTCACAGCCCTCTTGCCCCGCTCCGGGTCGGAAGTTGTGCAAAAGCGCAGGCGGTCGGAAGGGTCGCGCATAAGGTTGGCATCCACCGTGCCTTCATCCTCCTTCAGATCGCCCCAGACGATAGCGTTGTAACGGCGTTCTATGCTGTGGTCGAAGAACTGACGTGCCAGGTTGAGCTGGGCTTCATCGTTTTTGGCGACGGCCAGCAGGCCGCTGGTGTCTTTGTCGATGCGGTGCACCAGCACTCCCATACGGTCGTCCCCCTCATCGGGGCCCTGGGTGATACCCAGATGGAAAGCCAGCGCGTTGACAAGCGTGCCCTCATAATGGCCGTGTCCGGGATGGACCACCATCCCTGCAGGTTTGTCCAGCACCAGCACATCCTCGTCTTCGTACACTATGTTCAGGGGTATATCCTGCGGCAGTATCTCCACTCCCCTGCGGCGGTATGGCATCACGAAGCGAATCACATCGCCGGGACGCACTATGTAATTGGCCTTGACCGTCTTGTCCCCTACCTGCACGAAGCCCTCCTTGATGGCGCACTGCACCCGGTGACGCGAGGTGTGCTCCATATGGGCCGCCATATATTTGTCGATACGCAAGGGCTCCTGCCCAGGATCGACATCAAAGCGGAAATGTTCGAACAGTTGTTCGTCCTGCTCTTCTTCCAGCAGTTCGGGATCAATCTGCGGGAGCTTTTCCATCAAGCGACAGATAAATGGTGACGCCGGTACCCATAACCGTCGGGTATCCGGTTGAAGAAGGCCTCTGGGAATATACTACTGCATTGAGAGAGTCACTGTATGTCTTGACCGACTTGTCAAAGAACACCCCGCTTACATTCAGCGAATTATCGTGCAGGGCGTCGATGGCGCGCAGATACTTGTAGCCGTGCAGATTGGGAACGTACGTCATAGCGTCGGCGCCGTTGAGTCCGATTACAAGGTCGATGACCGAGCCGGTGTAAATCTGCTTGCCGGGTTCGATGGAACGTCCACGGTAGTGCTGTTCGAGTACGTTATTGGTGGCTATGTCGCTGACATAGTTCAATTTACCGAGCACAAGGCCCTTTGCCGAAAGTTCCGCCTTGGCCTGACGGAGCGATATGTGGATCAGGTTCGGCATAGTTACCTTCTTGGGCACCAGCGAGTTTATGGTCAGCGAAATCTTCCGTCCGGGCTTTACCTTGGAGCCGGCCTTGGGCAGCTGGCTGACTACTGCTCCTCTTGCCATACGCTTCATATACACCGAATCGGTTACCTGGACGCGCAGACGGGCGGCCGAGGCGCTCCTGGAGGCGTCGGCGACTGTCTGGCTGGTAAGGTCGGGCACGGTCACTTCCTGGCCGTGACGGGTACGGATGGAGAGGAATATACTCGCCGCCGCTACAACCAGCACCACAAACAGGGCGCCGAGCAGCAAGTTACGGGGAATCCAGCCGAGGGATGATTTTTTATCTGCCATAATCAAAATACTTTACAATTGTCGTTATCATTTCTTCTTGCCGGAAAGGAGCCGTACGATAAGGAGCGCTCCCAGGAGCAAGAATGCCAGAGTACACACGCGCCCGGTCACATCGCCGTGGCGGGCAAAGAAACTCTCGCGGGTATTGATATTTACTGAGCCGCGCAGAACGGCCTCTTCCCACCAGGGGCCGCGCTGCAGGATCTCTCCTTTCTGGTTGATGAAACAGCTGATGCCGCTGTTGCCGCAGCGGGCTATGTCGCGCCGCAGTTCTATGGCCCTCAAGCAACTGTAGCTCAAGTGCTGGCGGTATCCCGGAGTATTGCCCCACCAGGAGTCGTTGGTAATGACCGTAAGGAATCCGGCTCCCCTGTTGGTATAGCCGGTGCAATACTCTCCGTACACCGATTCGTAACATACAGCGCAGCCAAGAGGCGTTCCGTCGCTCAGGTGCAGGAGGCTTATCTCGTCCTGGCCGGAATCACGCGCCATAAGGGGCTGTCCGTCGCCGAAGGTCTTGGAAAGCCAGTTGTCAAGCGGCACGAACACCTTGGGATACGGGGTGAGCTCCGTTCCGACCACGAGTTTACTCTTATGAAATACTTCCGTACGTCCGTCTTCGGAAAGCATCAAAGCGCTGTTGTGGGGCACTCTCCAGCCGTCTCCCCAAGGATAGCTCAAAAGGCCGGGAGCCGCCCGGGTATGGAAAAGCTCGTTTGTAGAAGCGCCGAACAGGATGTCCGTACCGGGGTGCTCCTGCAGGAAGGAATGGAAGCGCTGCCAGGTGGGAGACGAGGGGATGTCGTTGAGAATCACGTCGAAGGTAAACGTCTCCGGGGCCAGCAGCAGGTCGGTCCCGCCCTTGCTGAGTTCCTGCTCGTAAAGCCCCAGCAGCACGTCGGTCTGCTGAGCCTGGGTCATAGAGCTGAACTTCTTGTAGGGATCGAGGTTGGGCTGGCCTATTACCACCTCCACGCTGCCCTCGGAGCGCTCGGAGTAGCTGTTGAACATTATCGCCGAGCATATGGGAGGGCCCAGCAGCACGAGCGGAAGCGCAACTGCGCTGCTTATGCGGGCGACACGGTTCCACTTTTTCCAGCTCCCGCTCCAAATGCACACCACCGCCCCGAACAGGGCAAGGTTGGAGCACCATACCCAGAGCGACCCGCCCAGAGTGCCGGTAACGCTGTACCATTGGATGTCCTTGATTGTGGTGGCGAAAGCATTGCCCAGCACCAGCCAGGGCCACGAAATCTGGGCGCTGGTCAGATACCACCTCTCCCAGGCAATCCAGGTGACGGCCAGGAAAATATAAGGCACCACCCCGCCAAGACGCTTCTTGGCGAGGCGGAACAGCCCGAAAATCAGCGACATCTGCAGGGCATTGGCAAGCACTGCAAATATGCCTCCTCCTACAGTGGCATTACAAACCCAGAAGGTGGTAAAGGCGTTCCACAGGACGAACGTGCAGTAGTGCCATATCCAGAAACGTTTGACTCCGGCTCCGGAGGCTATGTAGTCGGCACATAGCAGGGGCACGAAACCCACCAGGGCGAAAATGCCCAGATGGGGCACCAGCCACGGCAGACTCAGCAATACCGCCGAGCAAAACGACAGCGCCCAAAGAGTCAGATTCTTATTCTTCTTCACCACTGCAAATCGATTCTAATGGCTCAGAGGCCAGGGTTCTACACCCACTTCGTCGGCCCACTTCTGCCATTTGGCAGCCATACGGCGCGTACGGGCGCGGCGTGACGACGAAATATCATTGGTCTCGTATGGATCTTTTTTCAGGTCGTACAGCTCCCAGAATTCAGCTCCGTCCTTGCGCACCAGTTTCCAACGCCCCTGGCGCATACCCTTCCAGCCCATATGCTCGAAGTAAAGGGCACGGTTGCGGTTGATGTGGCGCCCCTTCAGGAGAGGTATGATGCTGCGGCCGTCGAGCGGCTGTATGGTATTGCCCTTGAATGTCTTGGGATAAGCTGTGCCGGTGAGTTCCAGGATGGTGGGCATTATGTCGGTGATATGGGCATAGTCCTTCACCAGGTAGCCGCTCTTCTTGAAACCGGCAGGCCAGCTTATGATGAGCGGGGTCTTGATGCCTCCCTCGAACTCGCGCCCCTTGCCCTGGCGGAAAGGAGTGTTGCTTACATTCTGCCACTTCCCTACCGACGCCCAGCAGTCCGGACCGCCGTAATGCACGTCGGGGGTATCGTTGAAGTGATGCATCACCGCTCCGTTGTCGGACAGGAAGATGATTACGGTATTCTCGTACAGGCCATTGTCTTTCAGCGCTTTGACTATACGTCCCACATTCTGGTCGATACAGTCTATCTGGGCGGCGTACACGGCCATTCTCTCCGACTCGCCCGCCTGCTCCTCAGCACTCAGGCTATCCCAGTCGGGATACTCGGGTGCCGACAGCTCAAAACGGGGGTCAAGTATGCCCAGCGCCTTCTGCCGCTCGAATCGGGCCTTGCGCACAACGTCGTAGCCGGCGTCGTAGCGCCCCAGATACTTTTGGATATCCTCGCTCTTGGCCTGCAGCGGATAATGCGGAGCCACGAATGGCAGGTACAGGAAGAAGGGCGTGGTCTGGTTGGCGGGATTGTTTATGAATTCCACCGCCACCTCACCGAAGCCGTCGGTAGAATACCAGTCGGCCCTTGGGAACACTTCCTCGCCGTTGCGGTACAGCTTGCGGTCGAAACGCTGAGGGAAAAGGGAGGGATAGAAATACACGCCGCCCCCGTTGGGGATATGGAATGTGTCGTCGAAGCCCCTGTGTTCCGGCCAGTAAGGCTCCGCGTCGCCCACGTGCCACTTGCCCGACACATAAGTATGATAACCGTTCTCGTGCAGAGCCTCGGCAATGGTGACGCAGTTGTCGTTCAGGAAGCCCTGGTAGGAGGGAATCGTGCTGCCGTGATTGGTCATTGCGCCCATACCGGCCCTCCACGAATAAAGGCCGGTCAAAAGTGCCGCCCTGGATGGGCAGGACTTGGACACGTTGCACATATTGGTCAGAAGGATACCCTGACGGGAAAGCGAATCGAGATTGGGAGTCTCTATCTCGCCGCCCATACAGCCAAGGTCGGAGTAGCCCATATCGTCCGCCAGGATGAGCACCACGTTGGGGCGCTCCTGGGCGGCGGCAAGCGCAGGAACCAAAGGTAGAAGGAACAGGGGTGACTTATTCATCCGGGATGAGGATTAGAGGGTTTCGACCTTCTTGTATGCCTCTGCGATTTCCCTGACCAGAGGGTCCGAGGCGTCGATTCCGGTGTATTTGACAATGGTCCCTTCAAGCCCCTCGCCCTTGATGGCGGCAAGCATTTCCACGCTCTGCGGATCCAGGGGATTGTCAAAATGCAAGGCAGCGCCGATAGCCAGCAGAAGCTTGTCGTAAGGGAGTCCGAAGCCCTTGGCCGTCATCATTGGAAGTATGAGGCGGTCGTTGGGCGAGAGTTTGCGGAGAGGCTCGCGCCCCACCCTGTCGCACTCGTCACGAAGATACGGATTACTGAAACGTCCGAGTATCTTTTCGATGTAGGCGAAATGAGCGTCGTGGTCGAAACCGAACTTGCGCACCAGCCCCTCACCGCTCTGCTGCATCGCCTCGCGCACTATGGCGTAGATCTGGGGATCTGCGACGCACTCGCCGATGGTGCATATTCCCTTCATCTTGCCAAGGTATGCGGCGGTGGCGTGGCCGGTATTGAGGGTGAAAAGTTTGCGCTCCACGTATGCCAGCAGGTTATCGACCGGGGTCATACCTTTTATTTCCGGGACAGGGCCCACAAATGAGCCGCGCTCCACATCCCATTCGAAATACTCCTCCACAGCCACGTCCAGGGGCACCTCGCAGCGCACCGGAGGAACTATCCGGTCAACGGCGGCGTCGGGAAAGCCTATGTGCTTTTCCGCCCAGGCCTGGACTTCTGAAGGCAGCTGCGCGAACACCAGTTCTTTGAGCTGGGAAGTGGCCCTCAATCCATTCTCGCAGGCAATGATGTTGAGGGGCTTTTCTACGCCTGCGGCCATACGTGCGCAGAGGCCCTTGGCCACGGTGGGTGCCACGAACTTAAGAATCCTCAGGCCGACCGCCGTGGTGATGATGTCGGCTCCTGCAATTTCTTCAACCGCCTCGGGGCTGCCGGAATTGACGGCACGCACGCCTTTGACGGGAATATCGTAACTGGTATGATCCGACACGTGTACGACATACTCGCGTCTGGAATTGATTTGGTTAAGGAGTTCCTCTACTACATCGGCAAAAACGAGCTCGTATCCGGCCTGCGAAAGGACGGCGCCTATGAATCCGCGGCCGATGTTACCGGCGCCAAACTGAATAGCTTTCATTAATTGTGTTATTTCTTACGTTTCTTATCTTACAAAATTAGTAAAAAAATCCTATCTTTACACCTTGTGAAAGAAAAGATACAACAATTCGGCAGGGCGCTGAGCGCTATGGTAATGCCGAACATCGGAGCGTTCATTGCGTGGGGGCTTATCACCGCAATATTCATTCCGGGCGGATGGTGGCCCAACGAGAGCATTGCCAAGATGGTCGCCCCTATGCTCAAGTATCTGCTCCCTACCTTGATAGCTTTCACCGCAGGTAAAAATGTCGGCGGATACAGGGGCGGCGTGGCTGGAGCCGTGGCCGCGATGGGCGTCATAATAGGCACCGATACCCCGATGTTCCTGGGCGCAATGATAATGGGCCCCATCGCGGGCTGGTGCGTCAAGAAATTCGACCGTCTGGTGGAGGGTAAGATAGGCGCCGGCTTCGAGATGCTGGTGGACAATTTCTCGCTGGGCATAATTGCAATGCTCCTTGCCATAGCGGGTTATCTGGTTATAGGACACGCTGTTTCGTGGATTACCAACGGCCTGAGCCACGGGGTCAACTGGATGCTTGCCCACAAGATGAATCCCCTGCTGGCGGTGCTCGTCGATCCTGCCAAGGTTCTATTCCTCAACAATGCGGTCAATCACGGCATAATGACTCCGCTCGGCATTCAGCAGGCGGCCGATATGGGACAGTCGATGCTGTTCCTGGTCGATCCCAACCCCGGCCCCGGCCTGGGCATACTGCTGGCCTGCTGGGCGTTCGGCAAGGGAAATACCAAGCAGTCGGCTCCCGGCGCCGTGGTCATCCAGCTGCTGGGCGGCATACACGAGATTTATTTCCCTTATGTGCTTGCGCGTCCCATCTTGCTGCTGGCGGTGATGATAGGCAATATCTGCGCTCTGAGTTTCTTTACCCTGGTGGACTTTGGGCTCGTGGCTCCAGCTTCGCCTGGAAGCCTTATCTCGATTATTCTTATGTCGCCCAAGGGTAAGACCTTACTGGGTATCCTGGGCGTGCTGATAGGCACCTTAGTGTCGTTCCTTCTGGCCTGGCCTATGGTTAAATCGCGTCCTGATTTCCAGGGCGAGAGCGAGTCGGGGCCTTCCGACGGCGGCAGCGCGGCTCCGCTCGGTGCGGTTTCGAAGATTGTTTTTGCTTGCGATGCGGGGATGGGGTCTAGTGCGTTGGGTGCTACTCGTTTTAAGGCGCGTTTGATGAAGGCGGGGCTTGGGAGTATTAAGTGTACGAATTGTGCTGTGGGGGATATTCCTGCCGATGCTTCGATAGTTATTTGTCAGAAGGAGTTGGCGGAGAGGGCGCGTTTGAGTGGAAAGGAGGTTCTGGCTATTACCAATTTCCTTGCCGACCCGGCTCTAGATTCGTTGCTTTCCCGACTGTCAACTCAGAATACTGCTTCTGCTGGACCTTTGGCTTCTGATGGGCGGCCTGCTGGGCACTCTGCTCAGGCTGCTGAAAAATTTGGGTTAATGCAGCCTGAGCAGAGTGCCCGGCAGGCCGCTGACGGGGAAACCGGGTTAATGCAGCCGGAGCAGAGTGCTCGGCAGGCCGCTGACGGGGAAACCGGGTTAATGCCTCCGGCTCGGAGTGCCCGGCAGGCCGCTGACGAAGAAACTGGAGCAATGCAGCCTGAGGAGGTTCCTTTGCTGCTGAAGGGGAATGTTCTGACGGGGCTTCGGTCGGAGAGTAAGGAAGAGGCGATCCTGCGGGCAGGGGCGTTGCTGGAGGCGTCGGGTTATGTGGATGAGAAGTATGCGCCGGCGATGCTCGAGCGCGAGGGTATAACTTCGACATATATGGGGATGGGGCTTGCCATACCTCACGGTACGGCTCAGGCCAAGGAGTCGGTGCGCCGCTCCGGTATTGTGGTGCTGCAGTATCCGGAGGGGGTGGATTTCGACGGCGAGAAGGCACGACTGGTTGTGGGCATAGCCGGCGTCGGGGACGAGCACCTTTCAATTCTGGCCAAGGTGGCCGGCGCGCTTGACGACGAGGCCTTGCTGGAGAGGCTCAGTACTACATCCGATCCTGAAGAAATATTTGAAACATTACGATAGAAAATGGAAAAACATCTGGCACTACCCTACGAAGGCGGTTTGATTGACGATAATCTGCCCGCCGGTATTCTCCACAGCTACGAGAAGATCTGGACCAACGTCTTCCAGGAATCGAGAGTCGCGTCGTACCGCATTGCGGACATCATCATCGACGCCATCAACGCTCACACCGACGGACTGTTCCGCCTCGGGCTCACCACGGGAGCCACTCCCACCTCGCTTTACAACGAGTTGGCCCGCCGTTACGACAAGGGTCTGGTATCTTTCAAGAATGTCGAGATTGTTTCGATCGACGAGTACTATCCTTCATCCAAAGAGGATTTCCAGAGCCGCAACCACCTTCTGCACGACGCTCTTCTGGACAGGGTTGACATTCTTAAAGAGAACATCCATATTCCCGACGGCACGGTGCCCCAGGACAAGCTTTCCGAGTACTGCCAGTACTTCGACAGCCACGCACGCGGGCTCGACCTGCTGGTTATCGGCGTAGGCGAACAAGGTCAGGTAGGCTTCAACGAGGCCGGCTCCAACGAGATGACCCGCACCCGTGCGGTCCGTCTCTCCTATGCCTCCCGCAAGCGCCAGTCGTCCAATTTCGGGCACGACATCTCCAAGACTCCCGACAAAGCCATCACAATGGGTATCAGCACTATGCTGTCTGCCAAACGCATCATCCTGATGGCCTGGGGCGAGAGCAAGGCTGCGGCCGTCAAGGCCATTTCCGAGGGTGAAGTTGATCCCTCCTGGCCCGCATCGTTCCTGCAGCATCACGGCTGCATCTCATTCTATGTCGACGAAGCCGCAGCTAGCCTCCTTACCCGCATCGAGGCGCCCTGGCTGGTGGGTCCCTGCGACTGGACTCCCAAATTCGTGCGCAAGGCCGTTGTATGGCTCTGCCAGAGGGTAGGCAAGCCCATCCTCAAGCTTACCGAGAAGGACTATCTGGACAACAACCTTGACGGCCTGCTGGAGAAGGTCGGCACGTTCAACAAGATTAACATAGACGTTTTCAACGACCTCCAGCACACCATCTCCGGATGGCCCGGCGGCAAGCCCAACTCCGACGACAGCACCCGCCCCGTGAGCGCCCTTCCCTACCCCAAGACCGTGCTCATCTTCTCGCCGCACCCCGACGACGACGTGATTTCAATGGGAGGAACGTTCATCCGCCTGGTAAGCCAGGGGCACAATGTGCACGTGGCGTACGAGACATCGGGTAACGTGGCTGTCCACGACGACGTGGTGCTGCAGCATATCGACGCAGCAGCCCAGCTGGGCTACGGCGACCGCTTTGCCGAGGTGAAGAAGATCATCGACAGCAAGGTCCCCGGCGAGCCCGAGCCCAGGGCCCTGCTCGAAATCAAAGGTGCGATACGCCGCAGCGAGGCCCGCGGAGCCGTACGTTCCTTCGGTCATGACGACAACAAGAACGTTCATTTCCTCAACCTCCCGTTCTATGAATCGGGCGGCATCAAGAAAATGCCCCGCACCCAGGCCGACGTGGACATCATCAAGAATCTGGTGTCGGAACTCAAGCCCCATATGATATTTATGGCAGGCGACCTCGCCGACCCGCACGGCACCCACAGGGTTTGCACCGAGGCGGCGCTCGAAGCGCTCCGCCAGCTGCGCGAAGACGATGGCTGCAAGTGGCTCGAGCAGACCCACGTGTGGCTGTACCGCGGCGCCTGGATGGAGTGGGAACTCGGCAGGGTGGATATGGCGGTGCCCCTCGCCCCCGACGAGGTGGTAAAGAAACGCCACGCCATTTTCCGTCATCTTTCGCAGAAGGATATCGTCCCCTTCCCGGGAGAAGATCCACGCGAGTTCTGGCAGAGGGCTGAGGACCGCACGTCCAATACCGCCCGCCTCTACGACCTGCTCGGAATGGCGGAGTATCAAGCAATCGAAGTATTCTTAAAACTATATTAGCATTATGAAACTTATAATCCGTGACACAATGAAGGAGGCCTCCGTATGGGCCGCCCGTTACATTGCAGCAAAGATCAACGAAAAAGCTGCACGCACATCGGAGCCTTTTGTTATCGGTCTTTGCACCGGCTCCACTCCCATCGAGACCTACAACGAGCTCATCCGCCTGGTCAAGGCCGGTGAGGTGTCGTTCAAGAACGTCATTTCTTTCAATATGGATGAATATGTAGGCCTCCCCGTCGAGCATCCCGAGAGCTACCATAGTTTTATGCATAAGTACCTCTTCGACCAGATCGACGAACCCGCAGCCAACATCCACATCCTTAACGGCAACGCTCCCGACCTCGACGCAGAGTGCGCCGCATACGAGGAGGCTATCGAGAAGGCCGGTGGTTTCGACCTCTTCCTCGGAGGCGTGGGAGAAGACGGACACATCGCTTTCAACGAGCCTTTCTCCTCTCTTGAGTCACGCACCCGCGTAATCACCCTTACCCCCCAGACCCGCGAGGTCAATTCGCGTTTCTTCGACAACGACCCCGAGCAGGTGCCCGCACAGGCACTCAGCGTTGGCGTCGCCACTGTTATGGGAGCAAAGGAAGTAGTGGTTCTGGCATTCGGTTCCAAGAAGGCTCACGCCGTAAAGGACGCCGTCGAGGGCCCCATCTCTCACTATTGCACTCTCAGCGCTATGCAGATGCATCCCGCCGGCATCATTGCCTGCGACGATCCTGCAGCCGGAGAGCTCAAGGTCAACAGCTATCGCTATTTCAAGGCTACTGAATAGGCTCCAGTCTGGAAAGGCTGAGTGAATCGAAGCCCAGATCGATAAGAATACCGGTCGCACGCGGGTCAGAGGCCATCTCGCCGCAAATGCCGACCGGTATTTTTGCGTCGTGTGCCGCCGCGACGGTAAGCTGGAGAGCCTTGAATACCGCAGGGGCGAAGGAGTCGTACAGATAGGCCACGGCGGCCTCTCCCCTGTCGGCGGCCATTATGTATTGGGTCAGATCGTTGGTTCCGACGCTGAAAAAGTCCGATTCTGCGGCAAGGGCCGGGGCATCCAGCACCGCGGCCGGAGTCTCGATCATTATGCCCAGCTCGAGCAGGCTCCTGTAATCGGGGGCTAGCCAGCCCAGGATGTCGCGCACCTGAAGAATCTCCACTGCACAGCTCACCATAGGTATTATCAGATGCAGCGGACTGCCTCCTTCAAACCACTCCGGATGGATATCCCGCACACTCCGGGCAGCATCGAGGGCTCCTTCCAATTGAGGAATGAAAATATGAGTATGAAGCAGGCTGAAGCGTATTCCGCGAAGCCCGAGGAACGGGTTATCTTCTGCCTGCACAGGCAGATACGGGAGCTGCTTGTCGCCCCCGATATCCATAGTCCTAAGGGCGAGGGGCCTTCCCCCGCAGCTTAACAGAGCCTCCTTGTAAATAGCTGCGTGCTCCTCTCTCGAGGGCACGGAGCTGCGGTTCAGGAAGAGGAATTCGGTGCGGAATATGCCAACACCCTCCGCTCCGGCCTCGATTCCGGAGCGAATCTCATCGAGGTTGGCAGCATTGACATAAACCTTGAGTCCCGAAGCCCTTGCCCTGGAGGCAATCGACTGCAGACAACCCGCGAGAGGGTCGTCAACCTGCACCGTATCGCCCTCACTGATACCGGAAATATCAACCCCGACTTGTATGGGAACGCCCTTGGCGCGGGAAATGATGCAGACGTGGCTGGTACTGCTTCCCTTGTGGCATAGTATGCCTCCGAGAGATTTGAAATCGAGGCGTGTAGTATCGGAAGGGAGCAGCTCTTCAGCAACCAGGATACTGCCCCGGGGCATTTGCTCCACGCCGCCTGAAGCCTCTCCCGCCATAGCCTCCCGAAGGCGCCCGAAAACGTCCCTCACATCGTCGGCGCGGGCCTTCAGATACTCGTCATCTATGCCCTCGAACATAGCCACGATACCGTCTCTTGCGGCATCCAGGGCATCGAGGGGAGCAAGACCGGAGCTGATACCCTCCTGCACCGCATCGCAGAGCATAGTATCGTCCAGCATCTCAAGATGCGCCGAAAAGACGGGGTTTCCCGCCGCAAGCGCGGCAAGATCGGCGCGGACAATGGCGAACGCCTCATCAAAAGAGCGGACCGCACCCTGGGATGCATTCCGCCTCCAGACAACTGCCGGTCCGCTGACTATCATTATTCTTTAATTGATTCGATGAATCCGGTAACCGCCTCCAGCGCGGCGTCTTCTTCACCGCCATCGACGCTCACTGTCAAAGAAGTCCCGCTTTTGATGCCCAGCGAGAGCAGCGAAAGCATAGAAGCGGCGTTCACGCTGCGCTCTCCGCAGGTAATGGTCACCCGGGAGCCTTCCAGCCCCTTGACCAGCTTGACCAATTCGGATGCCGGACGGGCGTGCAGCCCGGTGGGGGCGCCAAGAATTACTTCTGCACTTTTCATCAGGCTTCCTCCGTCACGACGCTGCGGGAGCGGTCTTTAAGGTTCCACAGAGTGATGATGAGCACGAAGCCTATCACTGATACCACGGCCATAAGCAGGAAGATAGGATGCCAGCCGTAAGTATCGGCGAACTTGCCGAGAGGATAGCCGGTGATGAGGGTGCTCAGGTAGCTCATAAAGCCGATGATACCTACGGCCGAAGAGGCGGCCTTCTTGGATACCTCGTTGGATGCCACAACGCCCAGGAGGGCCTGAGGGCCGTAGAGGAAGAATCCAGCAAGGGCGAGCACGGCGAGGAAGAGCACCGGCGAGTGCATATCCTGAATGTAATGCAGGGCTACAAGGCAAAGGGCCACAAGCACCATCTCAATGGCGCAGACCCTCTGGCTGCGGCTCTTGAAGAGCTTGTCCGAAATATATCCGGCGAAGATCATTCCAAGGCAGCCGGCCACCTCGAAAATTGCCACGGTCCAGCCCGACAGGGCCTGGCTGAGTCCCATATCCTGGAGCATCGAAGGGCCCCAGTCGAGGATGGCAAAGCGCACCACGTAAACGAACAGGTCGGTAAGGGCGAGGATCCAAATGACAGGATTGAGGAACACTTTCTTCATCAAGAACTTGCGCCACTCTTTGTTGTCTTTGCCCTTGCTCTCGTCCAGCTCGCCCTCAACCTTGGGCAGCTCGGGGAGGCCCACCGACTTGGGAGTGTCGCGAAGCGTGATTATGATGAAAAACACACCGAACAGCGATATGGTGGCGGGCACCCAGAAGCAAAGCTGCCAGCTGGTCATATAACCGCAGATGATGGAAGCGATGAAAGCGCCCACGCTGTGCGAGGTGTTCCAGATGCTCATCTTGGTGGCCAGCTCGTGCGGCGGCACCCAGTTCACCATCAAGTGGTTACACGGGGCGAAGCCGCAGCCCTGGAATATCTGGTTGATTATGTACAGCACCGACATAATGGCTATGAAGCCTCCTATGAAATCGGGGCCGCCGGAGGCGCCGGTAATCATCGTGGTCAGCTTGTCGGTCCATCCGAAGAGGAAATTGACTGCCACGCAGATTCCCAGGCCGATGACCAGGTGCCAGCGGGCGTTGGTGCGGTCGCCTATGACGCCGTTAATCAGCTTGGATATACCATAGATTATACCTCCAGCCGAGATAATGGCGCCGAACTGCGCCTTGGTGATGTCGGGATAAACCTCCTGTAACATTGGGATGGCAAAGGAGAAGTTCTTGCGCACGAAGTAGAACATCGCGTAGCCTATCATCGAGCAGATGATGACTCTCCACTGCCAATACTTGAAAGAGTGTTTGGTCTTTTTGACTTCAGCCATATCTTCGTTTATTTAACGCCAGGCAGCTGCCCTGTCCAGCCTTCAGTTGTTAGTTTTGTGCCGCTCGGCCCAAGAGAGCGAACCGACTTGTAAATATACAAAAAAGGCGCGACAAAAAGCCGCGCCTTTCGACATATTAAGCAATATTATTTTGCCAGGGTGGTTCCGGTAGCTGTACCGGTACTGCTGGTACCCTGAATCAATGTTGCAAAATTAGCGTCGGTAAGAGCTGTACCGTTGACGGAGCCGCCTGCCACACAGTCGGTAAGCGCACCTGCGTTGGTACCTGCAATCGATCCGGCGGCAGCAGCATTGCCGCATGTGATGGCACCCGTGTTCTTGTCGGAAGTACAAGTATTGGAAGCGTCGCTGGAATAACCTACCACGCCGCCGGCAACGGAAGCCGTATCGTCGGAAGTCTTGGCAGTTACCGCGCCCTTGTTCTCGTTACCCTTGGTGAAGGTGCCTGCGCCCTTGAACCAGCCAACGATTCCACCGGCATAAACGGGACCTGCAGCCTTGTTGACTATGCTCACGGAGCCGTTGTTGACATTGTCGGAAATCTCCAGACCCAGGACTCCGAGTCCGATAATACCGCCCGCGGTCACCTTGTTGGCGTGGGTCGTAGCGTTCTCGACCTCCACCTCCACGGCACCGTTGTTGGTGTTCTTACGGATGATGTTGTCGGAATTCTCTTTCTCCTGGAATCCGCAGATACCGCCGGCAGCCTGCCAGTTGGCATTTGCAGCAGCCTGCTTGATCGAGACCTTGCCGTCGTTGACACAGCCCTCGATAAGACCCCTGGAGTTAAGGGTACCGACAATACCGCCGATACGGCTCACCTGCATACGGTTCGAAGAGACGTTACCCTTGTTTACACTGTTGGTAACCACGGCACCAGTATAGAGCGCTCCGGCGATACCGGCAATCATCATATAAGTACCTGCAGTCTCGGTACCGCTCTGGTTCAGGGTGATGTCGCCAAGGTTCTGGCACTGGTCAACCACGGAGCCCACGTGAGAGCAACCGACGATACCGCCGTACATCATATATTTGCCGTTCTCCAACGAGTACTCCAGATCGGCGGAGTTGATACACTTCTGGATGAGGGCCTCGGCATTGTTGGCGTGACCCACTATACCGCCGGCGTAAGCACCGTTGGCCATAGTACCGGAAAGCTCGATTATACCACCGTTCTCGCAGTTGAGAATAGATGACGGAGAATCCATAGCGCCCACGAGGCCGCCTATGCCGGATACACCGCCGGAATTGTTCATAGGCACAACCACCTTGGCGAAGTTCTTGACGTTGTCGAGAGTACCTGCAAGCATAGCGCACACACCACCGGTATGGCCGGTAGGAGCATCGGCAGAAACATATCCAACGGAAGAAGTACCGTCCCAGGACTTGCCGTCGCTGGATCCGAGCACCAGGTTCTTGATAGTTCCGTTGACGCTGAGGAATATACCCGAAGTGGCCTCGGCCGATTCGACAATGTAATTGTAGATCTTGTGGTTCTTGCCGTCGAGGGTAGCTGAGAATGCTCCGGCAGGAGCGATCTTGGCTCCTCCGCAGTCGATATCAGCCTCGATGGTGAATTCCTCATCGGCGGCAAGCGAGGCGGCCCCGTTCAGGAAAGCGGCCAGCTGCTCGACATTCTTGATCTCATTGGGATTCTCAGGAGTGGGAGGATTATCGGGACCGTCAGGACCTTCGGGAGTAACGGTGACGCCGGACTGGACAATGAGTACCTTGGCAACGCTCTTGGCATCGGTGGCCGTAACGGTAACCTCGCCGTCGCGCTCTTTGCCTTCATTGGCGGGAACGATAATGGAGATGGAAGTGTCGCCGGTACCGGAAGCGGGAGCTACAGTCAGCCACGAAGGGCCGGAAGCTTCCCAATCACAGTTGGCTTTGAGGGCGACGGTCTTGGTTTCACCGTCTGCCGACACCTTCAGGATAAGCGGATCCAGGGACACCTGGGAGGGTGTCAGGATCGACTGTTTCTCCTGGCAGGCCACAAAGGCTGACAAGGCCAGGACAGAAAGGAGAAGGGATTTGATTTTCATATCTATGTGATTATTTTAGTTTCGATAACATCCACTGGGGATAATTGGTACAAATAAACCTAAGGTCAGCGTAGCGGTTGACATAATAGTTGACAGCATCGTCGGAATATACGGCGTTGCCGTCACCGGAGGCTTTGTCGATATTGAAAACACTGATTTGCATACCTGCATTCTTGAACTCGTCGATCGTGCGCTCGCCCTCGCCGTAAGGAGACATATAGCTCTTGGCCGACAGGTTGGCCCAGCTGAAACCCTTGGCTTTGTGGCCGGCGGGATTCTTGTTGGCCATCCAGCCCACGGGAATACCATAAACGACCATACAGTTGGCGGCTGCGGCGGCAACGGTTTCGTTGCCGGTGCAGATGAACTCGCAGAACTTCTCGGCCTTGCGCTCCTTGATTATCTCGCAGGCGCGCTGCACTGCCTTTATAGGATAGGCCGTAAGGTTTCCGTCGAGGTTCTTTATATCCAGGACGAGTTTGGTACAATTGCCCTCAACCTGCACTATATCAAGGAAATCCTCGAGAACAGGAATAGTCTCTCCGTTCTTGAGCACCCCGGCCTTGCGGATCTCCGCGAGAGTATGCTCCCAAGGCTTCAGGCCGTTGATAAAGTACGTGTCCGTGGCGTGTCCGATGATAACATTGTTGTCTTTGGTCCAATAGATATCGCACTCCATCGCATAGCACTTAAGCGACATTGTGTACTTAAGGCCTGCACGGGAATTATCGGGAATGCCACTCTCGCGGGAGCCGCCGCGGTGCGCCACGACCCTGTTGTCGCAGGGCGCGGGCTCCGTGGTGAAGACCCCCGGCTCGTCGGTCTGCTCTTCGCCGGTTTCCCCTCCCTTGGGCTGGGGAATGTCGATCTTGTTGTCACAAGAGTAGGCCACAAGAGCTGCGGCGGCAAGCAATGCAAATAGTTTTAAAGTTTTCATTTACTTGGCTGACTGTGTAACTGTATAGATTATCGACCTGCCGTCGGCAACTGTAAAGCGCAGATTGACCGTGCGTTTCTTGCCGGTAGTGTTGGCCGACAAAGTACAGGATATGCCATCCTGCTCCACGTCCATATCGTCTCCGCTGTAGGTGCCGGTAAAATGAGATTTGTAACGGATCTTGCTTACTGTAGTCCAGCCGGGCGTTCCGTCCACCGACACCTCCCACGGGACGTCGAGTTTGGGACCCTGGTTTACTACCACTGCCGCTTCGAAGCTGCCGCCCGCCGCGGGAATGGCGGAAGGTTCCGGAGAGAGTGCCACACGCAGGCTGGTCAAGTCCGCTCCTTCCGGGAACTCCTCCTTGCTGCAGGAGAGTACGCCCAGGCCGAGGATAACTGCAAAAGCTATAGCAAATATCTTTTTCATAACTTCATTCATTTTAAGACATTAAGACCATCCTTGAATCTGGTGCAGATTGGAATTTCTGTTGAGCGAACTCTGAGGGATAGGCCACAGGAGAATGTTCGGGTTCTTGGCCCTCATAGTTTCGAATGTCTGCTCCGGGATTTCGGAATTGGGAACCATAGACCAGATCTTGCCGGTACGGATCAGGGCCCACCAGATCATACCTTCGGCCGGGAATTCGAGGAAGTACTCGTTGACAATGTTGTCGAGTACATCGGAAGGGGCCGTGCTGGTGTAGTAGTTGTCCTTGCCGTATGCACGCTTGGCTATCACGTTGAGGGCCCTGTTGGCTCCGGTGTAGTCCTTCTTGTAGTAGAGCATCTCGGCCTCGAGCATAACCAGATAGCCGTAGCGGTAGTAGATAAGGTCGTTATCCTGAACCACCGGGCTCTTGGACATATCACCGGTGAGCTTGTTGCACCAGGTAATTTCGTGGTGGTCAGAGGCGGCGGAATAGGGGCCGTAACCAAGATTGGTAGCTACACGGGTATCACCCTTCTTCTCGCTATCCTTGAGGATATTGACAAAGCCCTCGGAATAGCTCCACCACTGAGTGGAGGAGATAGGCACAGGCTTGTTGCGGTATGCCGCAGCAATGAGGTTGCTGGGTTGGCAGAAGAATATCTGGTAACCGCCGGTGCTGGATGCGCTGAGAGCCAGCGAGAAGATTATCTCGTTGTTCTTCTTGTTGGTACGGTCAAATACCTTGGCGTAATCGGCAAGCACATTGTTGTAATTCTTGGCCTTGTTTATGGCCTGCTCGGCCATATCCAGATACTTGGAGCCGCCGTCGCGGGTAGTGTACATCCAAAGGGCGTAGTCGGCAAGCAGGGTGTAGTAAGCGGCAGGGGTGCCGAAGTACTTTTCGCCACCGAGCTTATCGGGTTTGCAGTTATCTATCAGGTCGGTTTCTACCTGCTTATATATTTCAGGTATGCTCTTCTGCTTGGGATAGCACTCTTCCTGAGTGGTGGATTCCACCGGTTTGAGGTTCAGCGGGACTTCTCCCCATACGCGGGCTGCGTGGAAGTAACAGAAAGCCCTGGCGAAGTATGCCTGGGAAAGTGCCCAGTCAAGCCTGTCCTGAGGAGCTTTGCACTCGGCGGCGTGAGCTATCACTGCATTGGCCTGGTCGATTGTGGAATACAGACCCGACCAGCCGATGGTATTGGACGGAGTAAGCAGATTGTGGCGGCAGGCAATCTTGAAGTTATCCTGCACTTTGCTCTCAAGTGAAGGGCCCCACATATAGTCGCCTACGCGCGTCTCGCCAAAGTAGAACACATTGCACTCCGAGTCGGAGAAATATGCCTGCAGTCTTTTGTAGATGCCCGGCACGGACTGTTCCAGGTCGGAGGCGTCCTGCCACATATTACTCACCGACAGAGCGTTGTCGTAAGGTATGTCAAGATCTTTGTGGCACGCGCTGAAAACAGCAGTGCAAACAATCAGAAGGCAGAATGATTTGAGTATCGTTTTCATAATCTTGTCCTCCTTAGAATGTTAACTTGAGATTGAACAGGACCTTGCGGGCGGCAGGCATAATGTTGGACGTCGCGCTGCCCATCTGCACGGAGCTGTACATATTGGAATCGGAGTCGGTGCTGATACCGGTCTCGGGGCTGATGGCTCCGGAGAGCTTGGTGAAGTACCAGAGAGTATTGCCGGTCACACCCACGGATATCTTCTTCATAAACACGGCCTTGGCCACTGCGTCGGGCAGGTCGTAGTAGATGGAAGCGTCACGCAGGCACAGGTAACTGGCATCCTCCACATTGAAGCTTGATGCACGCGAGTAGTTACGGTTGCCATAGTCGGCGTCGTTGGGGAAGAAGCGTGCCCATTTGGCATCGGTATCGCCCGGCCTGCGCCAGCACCCTGCAACGAGGTTCACGTCCACATTGGAGTTGGAATAACCGAGGGTGTTCTGCACCATACGGGTCTTCATATAGTTGTAGATGCTGTGACCCAGGGCATAGTCGAAATATATGCTGAAGGTGAGCCTGTTCCAGTGAATGGTATTGTTGATACCGCCGGTCGAGTGAGGCATCACGTTACCCAGAAGGAACATATCGGTAGCATCGATCTGCTCTGCTCCGTCGGCTGTCTTGGCTGTACCGTAACGGTTCACCCATTCAAAGTCACCGGCGTCTTTACGTCCGGCAATCGACTGTCCGTCGGAACGGCGGTATCCGTGCGACTGGGAGTCGAAATAGGCAGCTGCCGCCTGCTCGTCGGTCTGAATGATGCCGGCAACCAGGTAGCCCCAGATACTTCCCAGAGGCTCGCCCACTGCAGTACCGCCGAAACGGTAGCCGTTGGCAGTGGTGTAACCACCGATACGCCAGCCATAGATAGGCTCGCCGGCTGCATTGAACAGCAAGTTGCCGTCCATATCCTTGAGCTGGTACTTGTACTCGTCGGGAAGCGAGAGGATCTTGTTGCGCGAATAGGAGTACGTGAAGTCGGTCTCCCACGAGAAGTTGCGCTTCTGGACATTGACGGTATGGAGCTCCAACTCGGCGCCCCAGAAACGGACGCTGCCCACGTTGGCGCTCACGCTGCCGACCTGTCCCGTATCGGGAAGGGTGATTCCGTAGATAAGGTCGTTGGTTACCTTGTTGTAGTAGTCGGCAATGATACGCACGCGGTCGTTGAACAAGCCCACGTCAACACCAAGGTCCAGCTGAGTGGTGGTCTCCCACTTCAGGCCGCTGTTGACCATCTTGGAGGGCAGGAGCACGTTGTACACGTCGTAAGTACTTGCCGCATAAGCACCGAGAGGATCGGTACGGGAGATATCGTTGTTACCGGTCTGACCATAGGAAGCACGGAGCTTGAGCATATTCACTTTGTCTTTGCTCACATTGAAGAAAGGCTCCTCGCTGATTACCCAGGCAGCTGATACCGAAGGGAAATAACCCCACTTGTTCTCGCCCAGGAAGAGCGAGCTTCCGTCGGCGCGGAACGTAGCGGAAAGGATGTAGCGGTCGGCAAAGTTATAGCCGACACGGCCGAAGTAAGAGATAAGGGCCGTCTCGTAATCCTGATTGCTCATGCTCATGGTTCCCGCGGTATTGGAGCCGCCGGAGCCCAGGATGGGCACCTTGTCGGACAGGGAACCGCTGTTGCCTGCGTTCAGGTACCAGTAGTGCCACTTGGACCAGTCATATCCGGCAGTTGCGCTCAAGCGGTGCTTGCCGAAACTCTTGTCGGCGGCAAGATATGCCTGGAAGTTCTGGCGCTGGGTCTGGGTGCGCGTTTCCGTGGTGCCGCGGCTTGTACTCACGAAGTTGACGGAGCCGTTGACTTCTCCCTTCGTGTAATAGCTGCCGCGGTAGCTGTTGTCGTAGAACGCATACTGGGCGGTACCTGTAAGCCAGGGGGTAATCTGGGCTTTGAGGTTCATACTGCCCATAAATTTCTGACGCTGAGTCTCACGGTCATAGAAAGTCTCGTAGAACTCGGCGGTCTGCTGGTTCTTGTTGGTACCGCCGGTGGCGAAGGTGCCGTCGGGATACTTGCCGATGTGGGTAGGAGACATCATTATACCACGACCAAGTACCGTGAAGTAGTCGTTGGTCATAGGATTCTTGACAGCATTCGAGTAATCGAAAGTGGTAGAAGCAGTGAGCCACTTGGTCACGTTGAAGGCGGTGTTGCCGTGCATCGTGAAGTTCTTGTAAGCGCTCATCGCCACCATACCGTCGTCTCCCATATAACCCACGGAGGCAGCGTATTTAACGTCTTTGTTGCCGCCGTTCACACCCACGTACTGCTTATGATACAGCGAAGGATGATACCACTCGTTCTGCCAGTTGTGGTCGGTGTAGATTATGGTCTTGCTGGGGTCGATAGGGTCGGCCATACTCAGGAAGCCCTCGGGAACGCTCTCACCCTCCATCAGATAGCGGGTGGAATAGGTGGAAGAAGCCTCGGTGTTACCTATACCCGCGCCGTTGGCGCCGTTGAGCACCAGTGCTGCATTGGGACCCATAAAGGCAGCGGGACGGATGATGGTGAGGAACTCCGTTGCATTGGCAAGCTTCCAGGTGCGGGCGGGAGAAGTAAAGCCCACCTGGGAGTCGAACACCACCTGAGGCTGCTTGAAAGCGTTGCCCTTCTTGGTAGTCACGAGGATAACGCCGTTGGATGCACGGCTACCGTAGATGGCTGCCGATGCCGCATCCTTGAGGACCTCTATGGACTCGATGTCGTTGGGGTTGAGGTCGTCGATCCCGCGCTCGACTCCGTCCACCAGGAACAGAGGGTCGTTGCTACGGTTGATGGACGAACCGCCTCGGATCAGGAATCGGGGGCTCTCGCCCGGGAGGTTGTTGTTGGAAGCGATGCGCAGACCGGTCACCTTACCCTTGAGGGCGTCACCCACCGTCGAAACAGGGGCGTCCATAAGCTTATCGCCGTCTACCTTGGAGATGGACGTACTCAAGGTCTTGCGAGACTGGGTACCGTAACCCACGACCACCACGTCGTCAAGGATGTTCTGGTCGTCGGCGAGGGTAACGTTCAAAACCGAACGTCCGCCCACGGGAACGACCTGCGTGGCATAGCCGATGAAGGAGAACTCCAGAGACTGGTTGGGCGCGACTGCCAGGGAGAAACGGCCGTCGGCATCGGTAGTAGTACCTTTTGTAGTACCGGAAATCAAGACTCCTGCACCGGGCAACGGGTCGCCGTTGGAGTCAGTGACACGCCCGGAAACCACCGAGGCCTTGTCCTGGGGCTGCTGTTCGGCGGTGAGGACCACTGTCCTGTTCACCACCTTCCAGGCAATTCCCTTGCCGCTGAAGGCCCTCGTGAGAATAGATTCCAATGAGGCCTGGCTTTGATTGATGGACACATTGCCCAAAGACTTGGAAGCCAAATCGGTCTCATAAGAAAACAGCACGCCGGTCTGCCCGGTGAGGGCGGCCGTAAACGAGCTAACTGTAGCTCCCGGTATGGACAGATCCACATCGTAGAGCTTTCCCTGGGTCTGCGCCACCACCGCCGGGCCGGCAAACAGGCCCAACAGCAGGGACAATCCCAGAGTCAACAGAATTTTTTTTCTCATAATTGATTGGTTAGAAGTGTATAATAGTTACTGTATAGTGAATTGTGCTCCAGTCATATATTCCAATACGGAAAGAACATCCTCGAGGGTGTCGGACTTGAGGACCGCCAGGTTGTAACGTTTGTCGGGGTCGCCGCCGGTAGAAACTATCTTCTTGTGGAAGACGGAGGAAAGCCTGGTTGTTATCTCCTTGAGAGTGGCATCCGAAATGGACATCAGGTTATATTTGTCGGTAACGAATGCGGTGGCATATACCGGCTCCACACGCACGTCGCCGGAGAGAGATTTGAACGTAGCCTTCTGGTTGGGGCTGAGGGTTACCATCGCAGTGCCCTCAGGCGAGAGCAGCCGCACCGCCCCGCGCTCCAGCACCACCTGTGAAATCTCCGGGGAGCTTGAAACGGAAAATGCCGTACCAAGTACCCTCACGCCTATATTGTCCGTCCTGACGGTGAACGGCCTGCCTTCATCGTGGGCCACGTCAAAATAAGCTTCGCCTCCCAGCACCGCCTCCCTGCGGCCGGTTAGGGTGGTCACGTTGTAGCTCAAGGACGAACCCGGGCTCAGATAAACCCTGGTTCCGTCGTCAAGCACGAAGTGGATAGTCTCGGCAGTACTGTTGACCAGCTGCTCCATCGGATCCTCCGTGACCTTTTCAGGGCGGCTGAGAGGAAGGAATACGAGCAGCAGGGCAAGAGCCGCAGCGGCAACAGAAGCAAGACCGATATACAGAGACCGGAAGCTGCGGCGCGGCGCAGCGGCGTCGATACGCGCATTGAGGCGGTTGATCATCGACTCGCGGTCGCGGCTCAACTTGTCTGACGAAATGGTATAATGCAGGGAATAATTGGCGACGAATAAAGAATAAAAGCGCTTGTTCTCCTCGGACTGGTTAAGCCACTGGAGCAAACGGGCCTTGTCATCTTCCGTCCCGGTATGGCGAAGACTTTTGATTATTATGTCTATGATTTCATCTTGCATACAATATATATACAAGTCAAATATCAAAAACACCTAGTGCCGGCAGAGAAAAATCAAATTCCCGACAAACTCATCCTAAGCTGCTTGAGGGCTATGTACATATGATTCTCCACGGTACTGAGCGAAATACCCAGGCGCTCGCTGATTTCTTTATTGGAGAGACTCTCGATATAACTGAGCGTAAACACCTCGCGGCAGCGCGGAGAGAGCTTGCCCACAGCCTCGGAAATAATATCCCTCAGGTCGGCATTGAAAACGCTCCTGATGACCGGGTTACGGTCCGGCGACCAGCAATCTCCCATAACGGAGATCATCTTTTCTTCGTATTCGTTGTTGAACATCTGCAGGCGCCTGGCCCTGCGGAGGTAATTGACGCAACGGTTGTACACCGCCCTGAGCATATAGGCGTGAAGCTCGGATTCGTTGTCGCGCAGCCGGCGGCGGTTTTGCCAGACCCCGAACAGCACATCCTGCACTACATCCTCCGCCCACGAAGAATCCAGACCCGAAAGGAACAACCTCGCATAGGAAATGAGAGGTACGTACCGCTCCCGGCAAAGATCATCGAAGGCAGCCCGGTCAGAAGCTTTGATGCGTGTTATCAATCCGGCTTGCATATTGGCAAATATACAAAAAAAATGGACACACAAAAAAGTGCATCCATTTAATTGCAGATTGCTATCTGGGACCGCGTCCGCCGGGGCCTCCGAATCCGCCGGGGCCACGGCCGCCCGGGCCGCGCATATTGTTGTTGTCAAATGTACCGAAGCGCCAGGTGAGCGACAGAATTATGTAACGTCCCAGGGTATTGTTGATAACTTCGCTGTGATAGTTGGAGTTGTCGGAAACGCTGAGGTTCTTGGCCTGGCCGAGGATGTCGTAGCCTTTGAGAGCCAGAGTGACCCTCTTCTTGAAGAGGAGTTTCTGGATTTCGGCGTTGAGGATGTACTCGGGGGCATAGTTGAGAGCGCTCGAATAACCGTTGTACCAATTAAAATTGAAGTCCGACTTGAGCGTTATGCCGGGGGCGTCCCAGGTCCAGTTGACGGTAGCCCTCAGCTGGTTGTTGAAGGTCATCGTGTTGTCGGCCTCCTTGGCGATGGTGTACCAGCTCTTGTTCATACGGGTGCGTCCGCTGAGCGAAAGCTCCAGGTCGTCGGTACGGTACGTTACCCTCAGGCGCTCGGTAGCGCTGAGCGTACGGGTTGTATTCTCGTCAAACTTGAATTCGTTCTGGGCATAGGCTTCCAGGAAGCCTTTATAGTCCATATCTCCCTTGGCGGCATCGTAGTAATTGTCAATCTTGCCCGACACATCTTCGCCTCCCACATATGCGGACGACTTGTTATAGCCGACGCGGGACATATTGCTGATGGAGAAATTGGACTGTCCCAAAGGAATGTTGGCGAACATATTGACGTTGGCGTTGAACGACGAGGGGCCGTTGAAAGGCATAGAGTACTGGGCGCCGTTGGGGCCGTACCATATAGCATTCACTATAGGATCCTGAACGTAACTGCCATCAAAGCGCACGTTGACCGACGAGAAGCGCCTGCGGTTCGAGTAGCGGTAGTCGCCCCTGATGCTGTGGCTGAAATAAGGAGCCAGATAAGGGTTACCGAAGCCTATGTTCAGAGGGTTGGTATTGTCCGGCACGGGAATCAACTGCGACACGCTGGGCTGCTCGGAAGAACCGCGGTAGAAAATACGCATATTGGCATTCTCGCCCATCTCCCACCACAGCATACCCTGAGGGGCGAAGCGCCAGCGGGTATCGTCGTAAGGATCGAGTGTCTTCCCGGCACGGGTAGTCTCGTTGCGGGTGCGGACGTGCCTTGCCGACAAACCGAGCTGGGCGCGCATCTTATCGGTCTGGTACAAAGCATTGGCACCGATATTATGCATATTGTTGATGTTGATCACGTGGCTGGAGTAGAAATCATCCTTCGCCCCGCCGTTGAGCATATCGTAGGTATCCTTGTTCGAGGTAGCGTTGGACCAGTGGTATGCGTAATTGGCCTCGATGTAGAAATTGTTGCCGAGAGGCTCGGTGTAGGTAACACGCCCGAAGATGCTGGTATTACGGCTGTCCTGATCGACCTTCTGGTCCTGGTTCTGCACTTCTCCCCAAGCACCTCCCGAATAGCCGCCGGAATAGACCGTCGATGTGTTGCGGCTGTCCAGTTCGTTGTTGGAGAAACTGTAGTTGATCATTGCGGTAAGGGTCCTTCCCGGAATTCCCAGTCTCTGGCGAAGGAGGAAAAAGCCCCTGGTGGAGAGATTGCGGTTGTCCCCCAGATTGGACGAAATACCCTCGTTTATCTTGGTGAGAGGAGCGCCCTGCAGGTAGTCGTAGTCGGTATTGTAGGTGCTGCCCTGGTTGTAGCTGCCGCCGCCGAAGTTGAGCTGGGGCTCGAACAATATGGAAGTATTGTCGGAGAACTTATGGTCCAGGCGCATTCCCACCCTGTGGCCCCAGGTGCGGGTATCGTTGGTGCCCAGAGTGTTATAGAGCATATTGTGATCCTGGAGGTAAGTGGTCTTGGCGCTTTCTTCCTCGACGTATTTGTCGGCCTGGTTGTAGAGGTAATTGCCTCCCAGTTCCATACGCCCGTCAAAAAGGGTCCACGCTCCGTTGACTCCTCCCATCCAGGAAGTGGTGATACCGTTGTCGTTCCAGTTGCCGCCCCGGCCGCCGCCGAAACCGCCGCCGCCAGGGCCGCCACCGCCGCCGCGCATATTACCCATCATCGAACCGGCCATATCGTTGAATCCGCGGTTGTTGGTGTTGTTGCCGTTGGCAATGAGCGAGAGCTGGGTCTTGTCGGTGAATTTACCTACGAAAGCGGCCGACTGGAAGCGCCAGTCGCCCTGGACATCGGAAGAAGGAATGTCGTGACCGCCTCCGGCCATCACGTTGCCGATGGCGCCCTTCATCATACCGGGCTTGATGCTCAGGTCGATGACCTGCTCTTCTTCACCGTCGTCGATGCCGGTAAATTCGGCCTGTTCCGACTTCTTCTGGATGACCTTGAGCTTGTTGATGATCTTGGCCGGAATGTTCTTCGAGGCCAGCTGGGGATCGTTCAGGAAGAAGGTCTTGCCGTCGATGGTTATTTTGGTGATGGTCTGTCCGTTGTGGGTTATGGAACCGTCTTCGCTCACCTCTATGCCGGGGAGTTTCTTGAGCAGGTCTTCGAGCACGTCGCTGTCGGTCGTCTTGAACGAAGTGGCGTTGTACTCGATAGTATCCTTCTTGATGATGATGGGGTTGCCCACTGCCGACACCGAAGCTGCGTCGAGCTGCTGCTGGTCGAGCTTCATCTTGATCTCGCCCAGTTCGCTCACGTCGGGAATCTTGATCTGCTTCTCGAAGGGCTGATAGCCGAGCAGCTCCGCCTTGAAAGTGTAGTTGCCGGCACGTATGCCGGTAATCTCAACCGAGCCGTCGGCCTCGCTGAGGACGTATTTTGTGGGCTTTGAAGCTCCTTCTTTGGTCAGGGAAACGGTGGCGAATCCTACAGGCTCGCCGCTGGTTTCGTCGGAAAGTACCGCAGTCAGGCGGTTCTGGGCATAAAGGCCGGTGCCGAGGAGAAGGGCTCCAACAAGGCACAATATTCTATTCAACAATTTCATAACCTTTGGTTAGACGCAAAAGGTTCTTCAAAGTTTAATCATTTTACCCTGTCGGGATTGGCGGCGATGAATTTTTCCCAGGAGCCACCGTTACCCTTGCCTACCAGAGGACTTGTCATCTGGTAGAAATGGCACATCGCAATGGCGAGCGCATCGGTAGCGTCGAGGTGTTTGGGGTCGATGTCGATTGCGAGAGTCTTCTCGACCATCAGGGCCACCTGCTCCTTGCTCGCTGCTCCGTTGCCGCAAATGGCCTGTTTAGCTTTTCGGGGAGCATATTCGTAAACTTTGGCGCCCCGGGTGAGGGCGGCGGCCATTGCTGCTCCCTGGGCACGGCCGAGCTTGAAGATAACCTGGGCGTTACGCCCGTAGAAGGGCGATTCAATGGCCAGGTCGTCCGGGTGGTGAAGATCGCACAGGGCGCAAACCTTGTCGAAGATGATGTGCAGCTTCTCGTACAGGTCCTCAACCCGGCGCAGGTCCAGCACCCCCATATCCACAAAGTGGGGTTTGCCTGCCGCATCCACACGTACAATCCCGAAACCAAGGAGGTTGGTTCCGGGATCGATACCTAGTATGGTGCTGCTCTTAATCAATTACATCAAAGCCGGTGTAAGGACGCAGTATTTCGGGGATGACTATTCCGTCCGGTGTCTGGTTGTCTTCCAGAAGGGCGGCCACCACCCTGGGAAGGGCCAGCGAACTGCCGTTGAGGGTGTGGGCGAGCTGGGTCTTGCCGTTCTCGTCGCGGTAGCGGCAGTGCAGGCGGTTCGACTGGTAAGTCTCGAAGTTGCTCACCGAGCTTATCTCCAGCCAGCGGCCCTGGGCGGCGCTCCACAACTCGAAGTCGTAGGTAATGGCCGAAGTGAAGGACATATCTCCTCCGCACAGACGGAGGATGCGGTACTTGAGCCCGAGCTTGTTGACGATGCCCTCCACGTGGGCGACCATCTCGTCGAGTGCACGGTAACTGTCTTCCGGCTTTTCCACACGCACGATCTCCACTTTGTCAAACTGATGGAGGCGGTTCAGGCCCCTGACGTCCTTGCCGTACGAGCCGGCCTCCCTGCGGAAGCAAGGAGTGTAGGCCGTAAGGCGCTGGGGAATCTGCTCCGCGGTCAGGATCACATCCCTGAAGATGTTGGTGACGGGCACCTCGGCAGTGGGGACCATATAAAAATCGTCCACCTCAGCGTGGTACATCTGGCCCTCTTTGTCGGGCAGCTGGCCGGTGCCGAAACCAGAGTCGCGGTTTACCATTACTGGAGGCTCGACCTCTTTGTACCCGGCTGCGGTATTGCAGTCGAGGAAGAAATTGATAAGAGCCCTCTGGAGCTTGGCTCCCTTGCCCTTATAGACAGGGAAACCGGCTCCGGTAATCTTGACGCCCAGGTCAAAGTCGATAATATCATACTTCTTGGCAAGGTCCCAATGAGGCAGAGCGCCCTCGGGGAGCTTCACCTCAGGGCCCCCCATCTTGACCACCTCGTTGTCTTCGGCGCCTGCGCCGGGCTTGACAAGGGAGCAAGGGACGTTGGGCATAAGCACCAGGTTGCGTTCCATCTCGGAAGCGGCCTCGTCCATCTTGGACAGGAGTTCGGCCGAACGTGCCTTGAGAGCGGCGACGGCCTCCTTGGCCTTCTCCGCCTGGTCTTTGAGACCCTGCTTCATCAGGGTGCCTATTTCGGCGGCCTTCTGCTTCTGGGTCGCAAGAAGAGCGTCGGCCTCGGTCTGGAAATTACGGCGGCGCGTGTCCAGTTCAAGCACCTTGTCCACTATGGGCTGCGCGTCGAAGTTCTTGATTTTAAGTTTCTCCACGACCCCTTTCGGATCGTCACGGAGCATCTTGAGCGTCAACATAACTGTTCAAATTAAAAAAAAATGACCCGCTACCCCGATCCCGAAGTGCAAGTCATTGATCTACATAAAACCTTCGAGATCAGTTCTCAAAAGGGAGCACTGACACGTAGGACTTGTCTCCTCTCTTGCGGGAGAACTTCACTGTGCCGTCGATAAGCGCATAAAGAGTGTGATCCTTGCCCATCCCAACGTTCACATCGGGATTGTGGACCGTACCCCTCTGGCGTACGATAATGTTGCCGGCCTTTACGACCTCGCCGCCGAATTTCTTGAGACCCAAGCGTTTGCTTTGTGATTCACGTCCGTTCTTTGAACTGGATTGACCTTTCTTGTGTGCCATAATTCTTAAGCGATTGCGTTGATTTTGATCTTGGTAAGTTTCTGACGATGACCGTTGAGCTTCTGGAAGCCCTTGCGACGGATCTTCTTGAACACGAGGACCTTGTCGGCCTTGGCGTCGTCATCCAGAACGGTAGCCTTGACAATGGCTCCCTCTACATAAGGAGTTCCGACCTTAACGGCCTCTCCGTCGGCGACGAGGAGTACCTTGTCGAACTCTACATCAGCACCCTTGGCATCGGCAAGCCTCTGCACAAAGATTTCGTTGCCAGCCTCTACTTTAAACTGCTGGCCTGCAATGTCTACGATTGCGTACATCAAACAATTCTTTTAAATGTTTGGGCCGTGAGCGTCTGCGAAGCGGCAGATCTTATCGGGCTCATCGGTCATAAAATGGACCGCAAAGTTAGTAATTATTATTGATTTTCCAATACTTGCTTTTTAGAAAAATCTTAATCATATTTGTGAAACATAGTTGTTTTATAATGGATGCTCCTTTTATTTACAATAAACCTGTAACCGGACGCCACTTCATCGGGCGCAAGGCCGAGACGGCAATTCTGGGCAATCTGATACGTGAAGGCGAAAATGTAGTGATGTACGAGCCCCCCAAGGCCGGCAAGGATTCGCTGCTGCAGCAAGTGTTCTTCGATATGAAGATATCCTCGCAGCAATTCCGCATAGCCTCGCTCTCGCTGCTCAACATCCGGACCATCAATGATTTCTGCCTGCATCTGGGCTCTTCGATAATCAAGCTCTACGGCACCACCCCCGACGAATACGACCGCCTGGTGGCGACCCACTTCCAGGGCACGCATTTCATCTTCGACCAAACGGCATATCAGGACAGCGGCTCCATACTCTCGCTCAACTGGGACATCAACGAGGAGGACATACGCTCCCTGCTGAGCCTCCCCTACCGCCTGGCACGCTCGGACGGGCGCAAACTCTTCGTTTGCATCGACGACTTCCAGAACGTTATGCTGACCGAAGACGGCGACCGGCTCTGCCGCCTGCTGCAGGAAGTGTTCAAGGCCCGCACACCCGAAGACCGGGCTGCCGCCTGCTACATCCTCTACGGCTCGCAAGTCAACGCGATGAAAGAGATCTTCGAGCACCACAAATACTTCTACCGACAAGTGGAGAGAGTGGCCCTGGGCGCGATCGACACCAAAGACATTGCCGAATCGGTAAACAGGGGCTTCCTGTCAAGCGGAAAGGTCGTGGACCGGGCCCTGATGCTCGGAGCGTGCCAGCTGTTCAAGAGCAACGCTTTCTATATCAATACCTTCGCCGCCATCTGCGACTCGCTCTCCAAGGGTTATATGACCGAACCCGTGCTGATAGAGGCCCTCTCGCAGCTGCTGGCGATGCACGAGCCCCGTTTCAAGGCCACGATGAGCGACCTTACCACTTTCCAGGTGGGCCTGCTGCGCGCCGTTATCGACGGGCACAGCAAATTCAGCAGCGCCGAGGTCATTCACCGCTACGGGCTCAACTCGTCGGCAAACGTCAGGCGCCTCAAGGACGCCCTCTGCAAGAAAGAAATCCTGACCTTTGACGAAGAAGACGTTCCGCACATCATCGATCCTCTTTTCGAATACTGGGTAACGAAATATTATTTTGAGATAAAAATATGAGACAGTACATCAAACCGCACACCGAGGCTGCGGAGTACAGCCCCGTCCTGATCATCTGCGAGAGCCTTACGGGGAGCTCGTCGGAGGACTTCACCGAGTCGGAAAACATTAACTGGGAATGGTAGGAGGGTTGCTGTATGAAAAAGTCATTATTCTTTTTGCTTGCAGCCGCCGCTGCCATCGTATCTTGCGCCAAAGAAGGTCTTGAGACCCTTCCCCAGCAGGAGCGCGTACGCTTTGAAGTTACCGGCACCGAGTTTTTCCCCGGCACCCAGGGAATCAGCCCGGCCGAGGCCACAAAGGCCTTCCTTACCGACGCATACACCATTTGCTGGGAAAAAGGCAAGGATGTAGTATGCATTTTCAACAAGAACGACAAGTATCCCTTTACCGTCACTCTCACGGGCACTTCTACCTGGCTTGAAGGAGATCCCCTTCCCGCAATCAGCACCTATTATGCCCTTTATCCGTTCGACGAGAACGCCAGCAATACCACCGGTACGATAACCACCACCCTGCCCGCCGAGCAGAAAGCCATACGCGGCCAGTTCAGCAATATCGTGGCGGTAGCTGCCAGCAAGACCAAGGAATTCGTGTTCAGACCCTGCGTGTGCCTGGTCGAAATCGACCTCCAGACCGACGGAGTGGACAAGATTTCGTTCCGTGGTAACAACGGCGAGCCTATAGCCGGTTCCCTACGAATGACGGCATCCACTTCGGAGGCGCCCGACCCCACCATCGTGGACGGCATAAATGAAGTCAGCATTTCCGACGGCGGAGCGGTTCTGGAAAAGGGCGTTTACTATCTTGCAATCGCCCCCCAGGAGTTCAAGAAGGGTGTAACCGTCACCCTTAGCGGCAAGGGCGGAAGCGTCGAGAAGAGCACCGGCAAAGCATTGAGTGCCAAGCGCTGCAGCCGCGTACGTACCGGAGCGCTCGCCCTTACCCTGATACCTGAAGACGGGGCCTTCTGCTTCGAGTACGACGACGGACAGAACTCCGGAGTCGTTTATCCCGGGCAGGAAAAGCATCTTGTGTATTCTTATTCCGGCATCAACTCGCTGTCTTACAATCTCAAGAGCAGCGGTTCGGTGGACGTGGAATACTTCCTTGACGGTTCTTCCTCCCCCGTTTCCGAGGCTCCTTCGAGACTCAGGACCGGCATCAGCGCCGGCAGCGGCATCCTCGAACTGCTGCCCACCGAAGAGAGCGGCGGCCTGAACGAAAATGTAAGCCGCCTGCGCGGCTCCCGCATAAGGGGCACGATGGACGAACCCATCGACCTCTCGACCGACAACAACACGCTGATGGGCGCATCGCTCAGCGGCGTCAACACGGCCAACTGCTACGTAGTCACCACCCCGGGCTGGTATTCATTCCCTCTCGTGTACGGCAATGCCATCAAGGGCGGTGCCGACAACAAGACGGCCTACGCTCCCCCGGCAGGCGCCAAGTCGTGCCTATCCCCTTTCATCGGGGCTGACGGCAAGGGCATCACGGGACCTTACATCAACGGTTCAGGCGCAAAGGCGGTAAGCGCCCGCCTCGAATGGGAGGATGCGCTGGGACTCGTCCAAAAAATCAAGCTCAAGGGCTCCGGCAGCGTGAACGACGTTATTTGCTTCGAAGTGCCGGCCGCCACCATACGCGAGGGCAACGCCCTCATCAGCGCCCTCGACTCCGAAGGCAAGATCGTATGGAGCTGGCATATATGGGTTTGCGGCGCCACAGCCCAGGACCTCACGCCAGTAACGATAACCAACAAGGCCAACAAGACTTACCAGTTCAGCCCCGTCAATGTGGGCTGGGTGGCTCCTTTCCTGGGCGCCATTACCTACCAGGGTCACAGGACCGGAGTGCGCATTACCGAAAAGAGCAGCGGCAAAGTTATTGAGTTTACGCTCGAGCAGCTTGCCGGAACCCTCCCCGAGAGCGTCATCGGTTACTGTCCGTTCTACCAGTGGGGACGCAAGGACCCGTTCCCCGCAAGCGACGGAGTTCCTTGCGAGGTTACGGTTGACGCCACCAAGAAAGTATGGTTCACCACCGAGATGCGCGATACCGTGGGCACCCGCGCCGCTGTGCTGGGCAACGACATCGCCTCATACATCGGCCATCCCACGCACTACAACCTCAGTTCCGGCGGAGACGGGGTTTACGCCAACATCTGGAACGCCACCCAGGCGATATTCTCGAGCAGCAGCTCGTCCGAGGAGAACGCCCTTCCCATAGTCAAGAGCGTCTATGACCCCTGCCCGGTGGGATGCACCCTGCCTCCTATCGGAGCCTGGAGCGCCTTCAGCAAAGACAATTCGCAAGGAGAGTTCAATAACGGAATGCTGTTCTACACAGCTCCCAACCAGGGAGGAACCACCACTTTCTATCCCGCCACCGGATCGATGTCCACCACCAACACCAGTTCCAGCAAGGTAAACGCCTCGCTGCGGAACGTGGGCACCGGCTTCTCCTACTGGTCCGGCAACGCCAACAACGGCACTTCCGGTTTCAGTATGACCTGCTACAACAAGGGCGCGGTCAACACAACTTACGGCAGCAACCGCCAGTACGTTTACCCCATACGTCCCGTCATCGAGAAATGAACAAGCTTCTGATTACTCTTTCGGTCTTGTTTGCCGCCGTTACGCTTCAAGCCCGTTGCAGAACGGCAGTAGCGGTGGTCGTCGATTCCGCCACTTACGAGCTTACCGCTCCCTCGGTGCAGCGCTATGCCGACGCCATCAAGCAATACGACCGCAAGAACGTACTGATACTCTCTGCCCTCTGGACCCCGGAACGCCTGAGAGACACCCTGATGCTGCTGCATCGCACCAAGGGGCTCGAAGGCGCCGTGCTGGTGGGAGACATACCCGTTCCGATGATACGCCGCTCGCACCACCTGTGTACGGCGTTCAAGATGAACCCCGGTATGCCCATCAAGCGATCTTCCGTCCCCTCCGACCGCTTTTACGACTGCTTCTCGCTGCGTTTCGACTTCATTAGCCAGGATGGCCTCCTGTACTACTACGACCTCTCTCCCGAGGGGGCGCAGAGAATCAGGTGCGACATCTACACGGCCCGCATCAAGCCTTCCAAGGCCGATCCGGAGCACAGTTTTACCGAGCTTATCAGCGATTTTCTCGACAAGGCGGCCTCGGCAAAAAGCAGCAAGGATCAGCTGGACGAAGTATTCCATTTCGGAGGCCACGGCAACAGTTCCGAGAGCATCAACGCCCGCATCGACGAGGAACGCGCTTACTACGAACAGTTTGCGCTCAAAGAGCCCCGGGGCCGGGTACGCTTCCTCAATTTCGACGAAGATCTCTTTACCCGCACCCGCCTTATGGCCGCCCTCGCCGACCCGGACGTTGATTTCGCCCACATCCACAGCCACGGAGCAGTGGGAGCCCAGTACATCAGCAAGGAGCCCTACACCTATATGACGAGCGAGCATATCAACAATGTAAAGTCAGCCTTGCGCGCCCGTATGCGCAGATCTAAAAACAAGGAGGCAACGGCCGCCGAACTGTGCCAGTCGTTCGACGTGCCCGCCTCCTGGCTGGAAGGATGGGACGATGCTGAGGTGAGCCGCGCCGATTCACTGCGGGCGGCCGCCGTGGACATTACGCTCGAAGATCTAAACGGCTACCGGTCCGGTGCCAAGGTCATCCTTCTCGATGCCTGCTTCAACGGAGCTTTCCTGCACGATGATTATGTGGCTTCGCGCTACGCCTTCGCTCACGGCAGCCGCACTCTGGCGGTTACGGCAAACTCGGTAAACATCATCCAGGACCACTGGAAAAACGAGCTCGCCGGCCTGCTCATTTCGGGCACTTGCGTAGGCGAATGGGTCCGCAATTATATGACTCTCGAGTCGCACCTCTTCGGCGATCCCACCTTCAGTTTTGCCCCTTCCAAGGCCAAGAGCCCCGATTCGCTGCGCGGCAAAGCTATTCACGACGGGCGCTACAGCGCGGAAAAATGCTTGCAGATTCTCTCGGACGACCCTTCGATGAATGTGCGTCTGGAGGCATTCTACTACATTATGCGCGAGGCTTCCGACATTAAAATCATCGACGCGGCGCTGCGGAAGGGCCTCGACGACCCGTACGAAATGCTTCGCCGTATGGCCGCGCGCTACGCCGAGAACTACGGGGATCCGGATATGCTGGAGGCCATAGCCAGGCACTATCTCGACCCGCAAGAAGGAGCGAGAGTGCGCTTTCATCTCCTGAGCGCCTTTTCGCTTTACAACGCCGGGAGCGTGGAAAAGGCACTTCGCTCGGCCTGGGACGGCATCTGGCCCACGGCGGCGGACTTTGAAAGCAGCGTAAAGAGGATATGCAACAGCATACGCAGCAGCGACGGCGACCTGCAAGCTCTCGCAAAGGGAGAAGGCAGCGAGAAAGACAGGGCGTTAACGATAAGCCACCAGCGCAACGCCTGCATCCCGGCGGCTATCGATCCTATGTTTGCCGTCCTGGGCGACGAAAAAGCGCCCGAAAACCTCCGTCTCAAAGCGGCCGAGGCCCTCGGATGGTACACCCATTCCTTCCGCCGGCAGGAGATTTACCAGCGCCTGAGCGGGATCAAGGTCACCCCGGACGCCCTTGCCGACGAGATTCACCGCACCCTCAGAAGACTTGAAGACAATGCGCACACCAAGTAAAACAGCCCTGCTGACGGCACTGCTGCTACTAGCCTCCATAGGTGTCCAGGCCCAGCAGAAAGCATCCATACAGGGACGCGTGACCACAATCGAAAACGGGGTCAGCGTGCCGGTAGATTATGCCGTAATCCTGCTCAAGCCTGCGGGGGTTTATACGACCACCGATGAAAAAGGATCCTACCGGCTCGGAGGACTTGATCCGGGTTCGTATCAAGTCAACATCCAGCTCATCGGGTACGAGACCATCGACACCACGCTCACAATACGCGGGGAGCTGCACCGCGACTTCGTGCTCACGCAGAGCTCCTTCAGGCTCGAAGAGGTGCACGTGGTGGCAGAAGCTTCCAAGGCCGGAGAATCCACCGCCTCGCTTATCTCGCGCCAGGCCATCGACCACAGCCAGACCAGCTCGCTGCGTGACATTATGCAGCTGCTGCCCGGCGCTTCAATCACCAATCCCGACCTGAGTTCGGCGCACAGCATAGGCCTTCGCTCCGTCAACGGAAGCGATATGAACAGCCTCGGGACCGCCATCATAGTGGACGGCGCCCCTATGTCCAACAACGCCAATATGGAGGGCATAACGGCAACGATGAACGGCGTATCCTCGGCAATCGCCGGCACATCGGTATCCGCCGGCGGAGCCACGCCCGGCGGAGGCATTGACGTACGCCAGCTCTCTACCGACAACATCGAGTCGGTCGAAGTTATCCGCGGTATTCCCTCCGTCCAGTACGGCGACCTTACCGCCGGAGCGGTGATCATCAACTCTAAAGCCGGTGCCGAACCCCTCACGGTACGCCTTAAAGCCGACCCCAAAATCTATCAGGTGGCCGTATCCAAAGGCTTCAAGATCAGCGAGAAAGCCGGCGACCTGCACATCTCCGGCGACTACGCCTACAGCAACGCCAAAACCACCGAATCGTACGCCCACTATCAGAGGTTCAACGTCAAGGGCCTCTGGTCCAAGCGTTTCGGGAGCCTCAATACTTCCACTGCCCTGGACCTGCGGCTTGGCAAAGACACCCGGGACAAGAATCCCGACGACCTCCGCACCAATCTGGCTTCGGGCGGAACGTCACTTGGCTGGCGCATCAACACCAACGGTACGTGGAACATAAACCGCGGGTGGCTCAAGACCCTGCGCTACGACCTGTCCAACAGTTATACTTACAAGGAGTCTTTCCACGAGCAGGACAACATCAACGCCATCGCGGTATTTACCACCAATATGACAGACGGGACTACGGTTGCCGACGCCGTGGGCAAGCGTATTTTCGATACGGAAGGTAACGAACTCACCTCTTTCGGCGCCTCCCCTTATGCCTACGCGATAATGACTCCCTATTCGTACTTCTGCCACTACGACTTCTACGGAAAGGAGCTCAGCACTTTTGCCAAGGCATATCTCAACCTGTTCAAGCAATGGGGAGACACGAGCGAGAAGATAATCGTCGGCGGAGACTTCAAGTCGGAAGGCAACCTGGGCCGCGGCCTGGTATTTACCGAAGGCCTGCCGCCCAACCGCACCAACACCGAATCGGGCTACCGCGAAAGGCCGCTGAACGATATTCCCTTCGTCAACCAGACAGGCCTGTTCGCCGAAAGCAGCTTCAGGACCAAAGTGCTGAGGCGTAACTTCAATCTCAGCGCCGGCGTGCGTCTTGACATAGTCAACTCCCTTACGGCTCTGGGCCCCCGTATCAACGCATCGCTGGACATTATTCCCGACGTCTGGACGCTGCGCGGCGGCTGGGGAATCACCGCCAAGGCGCCTACGTCCTCATACCTCTACCCCACCGACGCCTATTACGACCAGGTAAACATAAACACCAGCCAGGCGCCAGCGGAAGAAGACCGCGCCGTTATGGCCACCACACGTATCTTCAGCGCCGTCAATCCCGACCTGGAGATCGCCCGCAACCGGAAGGCCGAAATAGGCTTCGACCTCAAGATCGCGGAGCGTTACCGGCTCGGTGTGACCTGGTACGACGAATTGATGCGCAACGGTTATTCCTTCGCCCGCAGCCGGGAGTCGTTCGCCTGGGTGCCCTACAAGACCTGGAACATAGGAGGTCACGGCCCGGACGGCGCACCGCTGTTTGTGCCCGATGCCGATACGCACCGCTTCTTCGGCTGGTACCGCCCCGCCAACAATGCAATGGAGCATCACTACGGCCTGGAGTACGAACTCGACCTGGGCCGCTTCAGCGCCATACGCACCTCGTTCTTCCTCAACGGAGCCTGGATGCATTCGGTATCTTCCAATTCCGGCGAGACGCTCTCCCTCAATCTCAAGGAAGGCAGCTACGTCAACAGCAACGTGGCCATCTACGACCCGGGGGTGAGGCAGTATCATTACGAGAAGTTCCTCACCACCCTCCGTACCACCCACAATATCCCTTCGATAGGTTTCGTGGTGACGCTCACTACCCAGTTCAACATCTTTACGCGCAACTGGAGCGAGTATCATAACGACGAAGCGCCCCAGCGCTACATCTCGGTCGAAGACGGCCTGGTGTACGACTTTACATCCGAAATGGCAGCCGACCCCGCCTACAAATATATGGTCGGGCAGCTGTCCGACTCCCGCTTCATCGTCAGCCGCACTATCCCTACGGTTGTGTTCAACCTCAACGTAACCAAAGAGATACGCAAGTTTATGACGGCCTCCTTCTACGTGAACAATTTGTTCAATTCCCGACCTCTGGATCCTTCGGAAATATCCAAGGGCAGCTTCACGGAGCTGAACAATCCAATGTACTTCGGTTTTGAAATAAAACTCAAGATATGAAAAGGATACTCTACTCCCTCCTGGCGTTGTGCCTGGTCATCTCGTGCGAAGAGACCAGGCTGCCCTCGCTTGTCGAATGGCGTCCGAGCATCGACGAGTCGGCCCTGGGAGACGTTCCAAGGCCCGACAGCTACAAAATCACCGTCAGCAACATCGGCACCGAAGCCGTCGAGGAAATGGTATTCGACGCCCTCTCTCCGCAGACATTCGAGCTTGTACAGGGTATCTACAACATTACCGTCCAGGCCCACGGCACTCTGGGCGGGCGGGCGTTCAACTACATAGGCACGGCAAATGCCGTAAAGATAAGCCCCGGGAACACCGGCACCACTCCTATCAAAGTATCCGCTTCAGAGTCTTCCGCCCTGGTGTTCAAAGAGATACACTACAATGCCAGTATGGTCAAGAATTCCGCCTCGGCGCGCTATCTCAAAGACACCTACTTCGAGGTTTATAATAATTCGGAGCAGACGGTGTATGCCGACGGAATTTGCCTGGGGGACGTTTTGAGCAGCCGGGTCTATGACTTCTCCGACAAGCTGCCCGATGCCGCCAACTACGTATTTATGGGCACCTATGTCTGGCAGATTCCGGGCAGCGGGACCGACTACCCCATCGCTCCCGGAGAGTCGTTCGTAATTGCCGCATCCGCCATCGACCACTCGCAGACCGCCGAGACCCTCGACCTTTCGACCGCCGAATTCGAGACCATCTGCGACAGATACAAGGAAAGGGGCGGACAGCCCGATGCCAACGCCGTGAATATGACCCTGGTGTGCACCATCAAGGAGAGCGGGCTGGGAAACCAGCTGGGCAAGTTCACCGACGGCGCCTGGGCCCTGTTCTATCCGTCCGTACCGCTGCGCAAAGATGGAGAGTACCTGGAGTCGAACCACGCCAACAATTACGGCCTGGAGGTACTTAAGACCGATGTCCTGGACGCGATCGACCTGCTCAAGAGCGAGAATCCCGACGACAAGCGCCTTGAAAGCGATCTTGACGCGGGCTGGATCAAGTGCTCCACCACCGGAGGCAACGAGAGCGTAGTCCGGAAGATATCCGGCAGGCGCGAAAACGGCAGCATTATCCTGCAAGATACTAACAATACCACCGAAGATTTTACCGTCAGCGATTCTCCCCAGATCCGACGTGACGGAACCGGAAGGCCTTCGTGGAGCAACTGGACTACCGCGCAATGAGAACCAACAGATTAGTACTGTCACTGCTATTGACAGCTCCCCTCTGCCTCAACGTGGCGGCGCAGGAGCTTCACGACAAAGCCTGGAGCGTCCTGAACGAAGGCCGCGCTCTGTGGATGGGGTCCGACAATGCCGCAGGCCTTTCTTTCGACGCTCCGGCCGAATTCAACCTTCTCGATGCCGACTTCAGCTATGAGCGGGGATACTACCGCCTTAAGCAAAGCCCCAAAAGAGAGGGTGAGCTGACCTTCGACACCCAGGGCCTGAAGAAGATAGGCAAGATCATTGCCTGGGGGCGTTTCAGCTACAACAATTCTTCCGAGAACGGAGCCTCTTTCAATACTCTTCTGGGGAACCCGTACGACGAGCGCTTCCTGTACACTGCCGCCGACTCCATAGAGGGGCAGTGGAAGAAGCAGAGCTATCTTCTGCAGTTCAAAGCTGCGCTGCCGCTCGGAGAGAGAGTATCGACAGGCCTGCACGTTATCTACAACGACCGCATAGCCGCCGGCCAGATAGACCCGAGGGCCGAGTCGTACCACTATTCGGTCTCTGTCAAACCGGCGCTCGCCTGGACTACCGACATTGGCACCATAGGGCTTAACGGAATATATACCAACACATTCGAGCGCTCAACCCCGGGCATAAGCAACTCCCAGGAGATACAGAAGGTGTTCCTGCTCCGCGGGCTTGGCAACTGGGTGGGCGACCAGGTGGGCGGCAGCGGCCTGAGCACTATGTATTTCCGCTGCAACAGCTGGGGCGGCGGCCTGCAGTATTCCTGGAACCAAGGCTGGAAACTGCTCGCCGACTTTGGCTATCTCACGGACAAGACAACCATCACCGAGAGCGCAACGCAGCCAAAGCCCCACGGCAATACTTACCGCCAGAACATATCCGGCTCATTATCAGCCATCTGGGGTGAAAAGGTGCAACATTTCCTGCGCCTGTCGGCAAAAGGCGTAAAGACCAAAGGTACCGAGCATACGGTGCTTTGGGACACCGGTTCAGGGCAATGGATAACCGCCATGTCAATCGACCAAGTAATGCTGCGCTCGCTTGACGCTTCGCTGGACTGGAACGCATACCTCACTGATGGCGAAGCCTACTCCTGGCACTGGGGAGCAGGTGCCGCATGGGAAGGGAAAGATGATACTTACGCCCTCCCCCACTCTGTCTTCAGATACGGCAACGCCTCCCTGTCGGCCGTTTGCGAGAGGCGCTTTGGTTTCAGCAATTCCAGCCTTACTGCCGGCCTCAGGCTGCGCGCGACAAAGAATCTTTACGGCGAATACTCTTACCAGGGACATCGCGGCGCTTCGGCCCCCGTGCGGGATCTTTATCCACATAATCTCTCTATCCTCGCCGCCGACCGCCTGCAGGCAGGACTGGAAGTTGAATATGCGTTCAATGTTGCAAAAGGTGTTAGCCTTGCTCTCTGTGCCCAAGGCTCGTTCCTTACCGCTTCCTGTGACTGGGCGTACGAGGCCTCGGGAATCGCACACCGCCATCGAGGTAACGCCCTCGGGGGCGTAAAGCTATACTTCTAAAAAAGAGGCCGCGCCCAAGTGCGCGGCCTCTTTTAACATATCAGAAAGACTCGTCTAGTCTGCCTGGCGGATGCAGCGGACTTCCACACCCTGAACAAACTGGGCGTAACTCAAGTTAAGACGCCCTTCATATGATGCAGAGAATGTGGACATCAGCACAAAAATCTGGAAACTGGTACCAGTCGCATTGGGCTGGTATGCCGAAGAAGTCATGATCTGATTCAAAGCGCACTTCCCTAACCACTCGGGAACAGAACAGAAAGTAGCCTTGACATCAGTGGCATTGTAAGATCCTGTAGCGGTAGTGCTGGTCTTGTTGCGGGCCCCAAGGAATGAGAAGTTCCATCCTTCGGCATTGAATCGAGCTATAGAAGACCCCTTGAAATCTGCCTCATAGTAAACTGCAGTATTATCATCAATGGCATCTCCACCAACATCTTTATTAGAATTGCCAACCAGTTTCAGGAAATCAGCACGGGTAGGAATATACCAGCCCGGAGGGCAGATACCCTGGCTGCCTTCGAAACTTCTGTAGTTTCCTTCAGTAGGAGCAGAGCTGGTGGAATACGTTATGGAACTCCTCTCCACGCCCAAAGCTGTAGGGAAATCATACAGATAAGCATCAGTCCTGTCCGTAGAAGGGATAGCGGTTTTGTTATCTGTGTCGATGGTGTAAGTATACCAGATACCGGTATCCTCTACGGGATTGGAAGAGACTTTCTTGCCGGCGGGGACGTAGGCAAGAGGAGCCGCCATCCAATACCTGTTGTCGGCCAGTTTGATAATAGGATACTCTTTGCCGGCATAAGTGAACTTATTGTTCTCAAGGTCTTCCTCGAACTGGACGGTAGCCACGCCGTTAACCACAAGGTTGACGCAGTTGAACACATGGTCGCCGTTGATGTTGCCGACCAGAGGCAGAGATGCTGCACCGCCGGCAACTTCCATACCGCCGTCAACACCAGCATTGATAGTAGCAAAATTGTATTTGTCGTCAGATGCACTGTTATAACGGAAACGGCCGAGGAATGCGCCTGCAGTAGCAGCACCGCTGATTGTGCAATCTACTTTGCAAGCGTTCCAGTTGGTAACTGCATCCTTCTCGGAATTATAACCGCCAACTATACCGCCGGTGGCACCGCCGGCAGCCGCATTGGTAATGTTACCTGTGCTTTCTACATTGGTGTAATTGCCAAAGGAATAACCGGCAATACCGCCAACTTCAGGCTCCTTGCCCACTATAGTGGAGCAATAGCTGGTCTGATTATTAACAGCACCGCTGTTCTTGAGGTTGCTAAGCGAACCGTTGAGCGCACCGCCGATACCGCCGAGCACAACAGGTATATTACATTTGTTGGTAACAGCACCGCTATTCTCAGCCCCGTTCAGGGTAATGCCGCCCTTGTAAGTACCCATAATACCGCCGATGTAAGAGAGGATATTATAAGTAGTGTTGGCAGGATCACCAGTACTGTACATATCTTCAATGGTCACATCCCCGGTGTTCTTGACATTCTTGATTACCGAACCCTTGGTGACTTGTCCTAAGATACCGCCGAAATAGGCCTGGACAGTGATAGCAGTAGGATGGCTTGCAGAAGCGCCGTTCAGAGTCACGGAACCACTGTTGGTACAGTCTTCCATATCAGCTTCCAGGAAACCCACAATACCTCCTGCGTTGATAGTCTTGATCTGGGACTCAAAGACAATTATACCCTTGTTCTGGCAGTTCTTGACATTTGCAGTAGAAGCGCCTATAACACCGCCGAAGCACATCTGAGGGCCACCGGTAGTAACCATATAAGGCTTAATGGTAAAGCTTGCCTCGTTGCTGCAGTTCTCAACAAGTACACCCTGGCTTGCGCAGTTAGTATTGTCAGCAGCATAAGGGCCGGCATTGCCGAATACGCCGCCTATTGTAGTGAAAGACGTATTACCGCCGCTCTGTGCCATTGAAGTACCGCCGGCAAGCGTGCCATCGACAACAATTTCTCCGTAGTTATGGCAATCAGATGCGCCCAGGGTGACATAACCTGCCACACCGCCTATGCTCGCATCGGTAGCGGCAACGCTATTACCGCCATGATAGGTAACCTTTCCATAGTTCTTTGCAGACTTAAGCTGGCCTTCTACTATACCGACCACACCGCCAAGGGCAGGATAGCTGCCGGAACCGCCTGCAGGATAGCTCCACTCGATGTTGCCACGGTTGATACAGTTCTCGATAATGCCACAATCCTTATCGGCATTTTTGACAGAAGGAGTCTGGCCGACTACACCGCCGATACCGAACTTCTTCATTCCTGCGGAGGGTCCGCTGAAGACAAACTTGATAGAACCTGTATTCTCACAGTCCTTGACAATTGTCTTGCCGGCCTGCTCAGCATTGCCGATACGGCCGACAACACCGGCTATGGCGCTGCAGGATGCAGAGTTATTAGTGAGTTCAACGTCGATAGAGCCTGTAAACTTACGGCCCTCGACTATACCCTTTTCTGATTCACCGACCACACCTGCGCAATAAATACGGCCGGCGTCACCGGACTTAACCGTAATCTTACCTGCGACATTGCAATCCTTGACCAAGCCTTCAGAAGAAGACACGATGAACGATAT
>JAGCCX010000029.1 GCA_017651465.1 Bacteroidales bacterium | reverse complement strand
CTTGACAAGCTCATCAAGGCCGCGCGCCAGACCGGCATCAAAGATATCACCATAGGCGGCGGAGTGAGTGCCAACAGCGGCCTGCGCAGCCGCATCGAGGCTGAAGGGCGCAAGAGGGGCTGGCGCACCTTCCTTCCGGAATTTAAATTCACCACCGACAATGCGGCTATGATTGCCATTGCCGGATACTATCATTATCTGGCGGGTGAGCGGGCGCCCCTTGACACGGCTCCCGTATCGAGGATGTCGGATTTCTGATTTTTTTGCTAACTTGCACCTCCGGTTAGAAAGTTACAATATGGACAAGATCAAAGTTGCAATAGTGGGATACGGCAATATAGGCCGCTTCTCCCTTGAGGCCGTGGACGCGGCCTCCGATATGGAATGTGTGGGTGTGGTGCGCAGGAACGCCGCCCCCGCCCCCGGCCTTGAGGGCCGCAAAGTGGTATCCGACATAAGCGAACTGGGCAAGGTGGATGTGGCCATCCTTTCCGTGCCTTCGCGCAAGGTGGAGGAGAATGCGCTCAAATACCTGTCGATGGGCATCAGTACCGTCGACAGCTTCGATATCCACACCGATATCTGCGCCCTTCGCTCCACCCTTGCTCCGGTGGCTGCCGCGCACGGCGCCGTGAGCGTTATTTCCGCCGGATGGGACCCGGGCAGCGACTCGGTGGTCCGCGCCCTTATGCAGGGCCTGGCGCCCAAGGGCATCAGCTACACCAATTTCGGCCCCGGACGTTCGATGGGCCATTCTGTGGCCGCCAAGGCGGTTGAGGGAGTGAAGGATGCTCTCAGCGTGACCATCCCCATAGGAACGGGGCTTCACAGGCGTATGGTATATGTCGAGCTGGAGAGCGGGGCCGACTTCGAAAAGGTGCGCAGTGCCATCCTTGCCGACCCTTATTTCTGCCACGACGAGACCCACGTTATTGCGGTTGACAGCGTCGATGCGCTGAACGATATGGGGCACGGCGTGAACCTGGTGCGCAAGGGAGTGTCGGGAGCCACACACAACCAGCTGCTGGAGTTCAATATGAAGATCAACAACCCCGCCCTTACCGCGCAGGTGCTGGTTATGGCGGCCCGTGCAGCCGTACGTCAGGCTCCGGGCTGCTACACTATGATAGAGATCCCCGTAATCGATATGCTCGAAGGTGAGAGGGAGGCTCTCATCCGCTCTCTGGTCTAAAGCGTAATATGGCCGGGGAGCTATCAGGAGGCGAACTCAAAGATTCTGCCGGGCAGATTGTAGATCGTCTGCGCGCCTGCGGCATCCTGCTGCTGACGGCTCCTCCCGGCGCCGGTAAATCCACCATACTTCCACTCCACCTGCTCAAGTCTTACAAGGGCAGGATACTGATGCTGGAGCCAAGGCGCATCGCCGCAAGGCAGATCGCATCGCGCCTCGCCCTGCAGCTCGGGGAGAAGGTAGGGGAGAGCGTCGGCTACCAGATACGCTTCGAGAAGCGCACTTCCACTCGCACCCGCCTTGAGATTCTCACCGAGGGCATACTTACCCGCCGCCTGGTGGATGATCCTACCCTGGAAGGGGTGGAGCTGGTGATATTCGACGAGTTCCACGAGCGCGGCCTCAATTCCGACCTCGCCCTTGCCCTCACCCGCTCGCTAAAGCAGATCCTCAGGCCCGAACTGCACATACTCATAATGTCGGCAACTATGGACGCCGAGTCGCTGGGAGAGGCCCTCGGGGCCGGAATTTACCGCTGCTCGGGCCGTCAGTTCCCCGTGCGGGCGGAGTATTCGGCATCCGACACCACGCCCGAAAATGTGGTGGAAAGAGTCACCACAGCAGTGCGAAAAGCCCACTTGGAGCAGAGCGGAGACATACTTGCGTTCCTTCCCGGCGAGGGCGAAATACGCCGCTGCGCCGAGGCTCTTGGAGATATGCCGGAGGGTACGGAGCTTTATCCGCTGTACGGAATGTTGCCCGACAATCTTCAGCGGGCGGCCATAGCGCCATCCCTTCCAGGCAGGCGCAAGATAGTTCTCGCCACCCCCGTGGCCGAAACCTCCCTTACAATAGAGGGCGTACGCACCGTGGTGGATTCGGGGCTTTGCCGGAAGAGCGTCTTTGATGCCCGCACGGGCCTGGGCCGCCTTGAGACGGTACGCATCAGCCAGGATATGGCCATACAGCGCGAGGGCCGTGCCGGACGGCTTGCTCCCGGCGTGTGCTATAAGCTCTGGAGCCGAGCCCTCGAAACCCGTATGGACCCTATGCGCGAGCCGGAAATACTCTCGGCCGACCTTTCCTCCACGGTGCTGCAAATTGCCGCCTGGGGAGGATTTGCGGGCAATCTTCCGTGGCTTACTCCGCCTCCCCAGCAGGCCCTTTCCTACGCGACCGACTTGCTTCAAAGCCTTGGCGCATTAGACTCCGAAGGGCGTATAACCGCCCACGGAAGGGCCCTTGCCGCATTCCCTTGTCATCCTCGCATAGCGCAGATGCTGCTGCGTGCCGACACTCCCGCCCTCAAGGCTCTGGCCTGCGATATAGCTGCTATAGTTGAAGAAAAAGACCCCCTGCCCGACAGCTGCGGCTGTGGGATAGACCTTCGTATCGACGCCCTTCGAAGAGCCCGCCGGAGCAAGTCGCCCGGGGCGTTCGGCAGGGTGGAGAGGGCCGCTGCGCAGTACCGCAATATGGTGCGTGTGCAGGAAGATAATTCGGGTACCGACCCGTATCAGGCAGGAGTGCTTCTGGCCTCAGCCTGGCCGCACCGGATTGCCAAGGCAGGGGATGGCTACGGCCGCTTCTTCCTTACCGACGGCTCTTGCGTGGCGCTCAACCCCCAGGATGCCCTGGGCAGCGCCGGATGGCTTGCCGTGGCATCCCTCAACGTGCGTCAGGGAGGAGTGGGACGCGTTTTTCTCGCCGCTCCGCTTGACGAGTCGGACCTCGACGCCTATGTGCGCGAGAGGGACCTGCTGAGCTGGGACAGCCGCGAGGGGGGAGTGAGTGCACGGCGCGAGCGGCGGATCGGCAGCCTCCTGGTCTCTTCGAGGCCCCTTTCCAATTGCAGCGAAGATGCTGTGCTGCAGGTGCTTTGCGAGGCTGCGGGCACCCACGGCCGCTCGATGTTCACATTCGACGAAGATTTCTCCAATTTGTCGCGCCGCGTGGCGAGCGTCGCCCTTTGGCATCCGGAGCTGGGCATTCCTGCACTCGGAGTCGATGAATTGCTCTCCCGTGCCTCCGAATGGCTGCCGCTGCATTGGTCAGGCGCCACCACGGCCTCGCGTCTTCGAAAGATTGATATGAGTGCGGTGCTTTGGGGAATGCTGGATTATCAGCTTCAGCAGGAAGTGGAACGTATAGCTCCCTCGCATATTACCGTACCCACGGGAAGCCGCATACGCCTCCAGTACCGGCAGGGAGCGGAAGTGCCAGTGGCCCGGGTGCGGCTGCAGGAGTGTTTCGGGCTCAGAACAACTCCCACCGTCGATAGCGGCAGGCGCCCTGTGCTGATGGAGCTGCTCTCGCCGGGCTACAAACCCGTGCAGCTCACCACCGACCTTGAGAGTTTTTGGAAAGGAACTTATTTTGAAGTTCGCGCGGAGCTAAGGCGCCGCTATCCCAAGCACTCCTGGCCCGACGACCCGCTCACGGCGCCGCCCCTTCGGGGTACAAGGCGCTAAGAGGGCTCTTGCTGTTCTGCGTTTGCAGGGCCCAGTGGAGGAAGAATGTGGCCTGCAGGCTGCTTGATGCCGTGATTGACGGCCTTCCAGGCAGCTCCCACTATACTCTGGGGGCTCGTGTTGAGGCGGGCAGAATTGTCTTTGAACTTCTTGACCGCCACCTCCAGCGTGCGCTCTACCTCGGCATTCTTTTCACAGAATAGTGCCACCCGGTCAACCATATTCTGGGCGGCGTCCACGATTTCTGAAATGTTCTCCATCTGCTCCTTCTGCACCCAGGCGGTGCGGATGAGGCGCAGGAAAGGTATCAGCGTCTCTTCTGTGGTGATGAGTACGTTCTGTGAGAAGGCCTTGGCAAAGATTTCCGGATCTTCCTGTTTGGCAAGCTGGTAGGCCCCGTAGTTGGGGATGAACATTATCACGTATTCGAGGGTCTTGCGGCCCACTACGTATTTTTGGTATTCCTTTCCGGTGAGCTCCTTGATGTGGTTGATCACCGACTCCAGGTTGCGGCGCGACGCATCGGCCCTCTGCTCGTCGGTCTCGGCCTCAAAGTAGTCGGACAGTGCGCTCAGCGACACTTTGGAGTCGATGAGAATGTCGGTGTCGTCGGGGAAGTGGAGGGCAAAGTCGGGGCGCATCTTCCGCCCGGTCTCTTCGTTCTGGATGATATTGCCCTTTCTGTCGCGGAGCCATATTTCGGCATCGTAGTCGTGCCCTTCCCGCAGGCCTTCGGCCTTGAGAATGTTCTGCAGTATGGTCTCGCCGAATATGCCCTGCATCTTGTTTTTGCCCTTGAGGGCGCTCGCCAGGGTCTCTGCCTTGTTGCCTATGGTGTCGGTCTGCTCCTTGAGGTGGCGTACCGTCTCGGCGAACTGGGTCTTGATGGACGAACTCTCTTCGGCGTGGGTCTTTTTCTGCGCCTCGAAAGCCTCCTTCATATCTTTGATGTTCTGGTCCAAGCCCCCGGTTATGGCTTTCATCGTTTCGGCGGCCTCCTCCTTGAGGGCTTGCTCGCGGGCCTTGAGTATCTTCTCGCTCTCGAGTACAAGTGCGTTCTTGGCGGCCTCGATGGCCTTTTCCTGCCCGGCCTTGAGTTCGGCGAGGGTTTTCTCGTACTGCTCTTTGTCGCTTGCGCGCAGGGCCTCGGCGGTGCGGGCCTGGGCCTCCGTGCGTATGAGCTCCTCGTCTTTCTGGCTCAGCTGCTTAAGGAAAGACACCCTCGTGCGGTTTGCGCTGACTATCCAGGCAATCACCAGGACTACTATTATGACGGCTGCCGCAATGGCTATGATTACAATATTCTGCATACAAACACAAATGTACTGAATTTTTACGTATTTTTACCCCCTGATGAACACAGTTTCTCAACAATTGCAGGTAAGGCGGGCGGAGGTTGCCGACCTGTGCTGCATAATGGCAGTCCTGGAGGCTGCCAAGGGCATAATGCGCGCCTCCGGCAACACCGGCCAATGGATAAACGGCTATCCTTCACAGGAAGTGGTGATGCGCGATATCCAAAACGCCTGGGGCTATGTGGTAGAGAGTGGCGGGGGCATAGCCGGTTATTTTGCATTCATCCCCTCGCCGGAGCCCACCTATGCCAAGATTTACGGAGGCTCCTGGACCGACGATACCCTCCCTTATCACGTGGTGCACCGTATAGGCAGTTATCCCCAGGTCCACGGCGTGTTCAGGGCGATTATGGACTGGTGTTTCGGGCAGGATGCCAACATCCGCATCGACACCCACCGCGACAATCATATTATGCAGCACAACATACTCAAATACGGATTTGAGTACTGCGGCATTATATATCTTGAGTCGGGCGACGAGCGCCTTGCCTATCAGTTGCTCTTGCCTGCAAAACGGCCTGCGAACAGCACTGCTCCCGTACTTGATTCGGAGATCAGATAAAGGAAAGGATGGTCGGCGTGGAGCACGACGTGTTCGCCCGGCATAAAGGCGGTTTCCTTCAACATCCCGGCGCTTGAAACCACCGCGGCCTCGGTACCTTCTTCATCGACTTTGATTACTGCGTCCTGCTGAACGAAACTCAGGCACAGGGCATAATTGGACATAGCCTTGAAATCAGCGAGGGCTTCATCGAACGAACGGGGCATTCCCATATCGGAGAGGATGTCATTGAGCTTGATGTGGTACTTGGTCTCGAACTTGGGGAGCCACAGATCTACTTCGCAAACGTCCATACTGTGGCGGAAAACGTCCCAGGAAGTTTTCTTCAGGAAAGCACAGATGTCAGCCACTTTGTGGGAGCCGGCGGGCAGCAGAACCGTCATCGAAAACGCTCCGTTTCCGTAAGGAATGGTGACAGCCTGGAAAATGTCGTTTTCGGTGTAGCTGTAGCTCTTTTCCTGCTTCATCATCTTGACTTTGCCCTTTGCCCCCGACTCGTCGGTGAAGGGCTCGTCGGCAGTTAAAGATTTACTGAACTTCTCGCTCCATTGGCTCTTGAAATACAGCGCGTTAAGAAGGTAGGCCAGCATATCCTCCCTTACCTCGTCCAGGATCTTGGGGACCAGCCCTTCGGTGTGCTTGGAGCACCAGCCGTTGATGGCTTTGAGCGAGGCGGGGCCGTTGCTGAAGTCGAGGTTTGACACCTCGGCCAGATAGTATTTGCCCACGTCGGCCTTGTAGCTGTCGAGCAGCGGCCAGCCCTCATCGACAAAAATGGCGCTGGCAATGTTGAGCTTGGTCTTCTTGTCCATCTGAGGCAGCTGCTTGAGCATCGAGAGGCAGTAGTCGTTGACCTCTGCAGTCTCGCCCTTGCCGTAGCCCAGTACGGAGCAGATCTCAGCGGCGGTATCGCCCTGCGCACCGTCGAGAATCATACCCAGAAGGAACTGCATACTCAGCGGGGAGATTATGTAATCGACCTTGGACTCCGCGTTGATGCGGTCGATGTATTCGAAGGTGAAAGACGTTCCCTTCTGAACGAATTCCGCACCTTTGGTGCTTAAGGTGAGCGCTTTGTAGGGATTGTCCCCCTCGGCTCCTGTTTGTGAGCAGGCCGCTGCGCAGAACAGCAGGGACGATGCTGCGAGAATATAAAGACTCTTCATTGCTCTGAATACTAAAATGTCCAGCCAAGCCCGGCTTGAAATAGCGTGGCGACCGAACCGATAGTTGTCTCAAAAAAACCGAAAAAATGCTCTCCGCCCAGACGGACGCCAACCGGGGTAATCGAGGGCAGCAACTCTACTCGGGCGCCATTGGTCAGTATGCCCGCCCCTGCGGCGGAATAGATAGCACAGCTCTCACCCGGGTTCCAGATCCAGCGGGCCTGGAAAGTCACGGTCCCCACCGGGGAGGAGTTCCTCCATCCGGCCGGATGTGACTTGTTGAGGTTGTAGCGGGGATTGCCTTGAGGGTCGAAACCGAACTCCTCATACTGTATTGTCCGGTGCAGGTACCAGCATATGCCGCCGGTGAGTGCAAGCTCGCAGCGCGGGTGCACAAGCAAGGCTCCGGTAACGTTTACCAGAGGGCGCACAGCCCCTTCGCTCTCAATCTGGAGGCCTTTCTTGGCAAGCTGCTCTTCCAGGACCCTTTTACTGGCGTACACGGAGTGGATAATGGGCGGTCCGGAGCTTACTTCGATGGTAAAGCGCTTCCGGAATGCGGGAGCGCCCGTCTCCTGGGCAGATGCGGCGGCTCCAAGAAAAAGGCACAGCAGAACAATTGTCAGGTACCGTTTCATCTGGCATTGTCCATTTTGACGACTATATTCCGCTCGCGCAAATCTGCCAGAGTAGTGTCCTTGGCGCTGAAAATGCCCTCGGGATCCTCTAAAAGGATGTACGGACCGAATTCATTTTTAATATAAGGGATATTGACCGTGCAGCGGCCGTCAGGCCCGGTGACTCCGATTAAGCGATAAGAATCATTGTAAGAGGGCTTGCAGGAAATGGCTATATCCTTCAGGGGCTCTCCACTCCGGTGAGAGACCACGGTAAATGCCATAGGCGCTTCTCCGGTCTCATAAAAAGGAGAATAACGTACGCCATAACAGGCCTGGAATGCGAACAAAGCTCCTGTGAGCGATGCTCCTTTAAGAAGATTGCGAAGCCACTTCATTTTTGCGCATTTTTAAATATATAATCATCGGTGACTGCAAATCTTGCACGCTTATAGCGGATAAATGCCCGCGCCTACAAAATTCATCAAGTCTTCGGGGTTAATCTTGAACTGCAGCCCCCGTACGCCGGCACTCACATATATATAGTCGTACAGCAGGGCCGACTCGTGGAAGAAGGTGGGCAGGGGCTTTTTCATCCCCACAGGGGAGCAGCCGCCGCGTATGTATCCTGTCTCGGGCAGGAGTTCCTTGAGGTGTATCATTGCGGCGGACTTGTTGCCCGATATGCGTGCGGCGACCTTGAGGTCCACTTCCATATCGCCGGGCATAACACACACGAAGAGCCCGTTGCGGTCGCCCCTCAGGACGAGGGTTTTGAAAACCATCTCCAGGGGCTCGTGCAGCTTCTCGGCAATGTGCCAAGCGGCCAGGTCGCTCTCGTCCACCTGGTAGGGGATGAGTTCGAAAGCGATGCCGGCCTGCTCGAGGAGCCGCGCCGCATTGGTCTTCTGGGGGTGCTTGTCCGTTGCCATAGGTGCACAAAAATAACGATTTTATGCCAATTGTGCTACAGGTACAGGGGACGGGCCTTGAACATACTGAGCATATATATCAGGTCGTCCTTGAGGTCACGCCGGGCAAACGAGTGCAGTCCGCCGTCATCCAGCTCGCGTATCTCGCTGATAAGGTCCGACTCGGGCAGTTCCTCCAGACTCTCGATGCACTTGTCGAGATAGACGTCAAGCGGCATTTCCATACGCGCCTCGACTATGGCTTTGTTGAGGGATGTGCGCTCCTTGAGGTAGAACCAGCTGTCAAACACGTGGCGGCTCGGGGCGGCGCCCTTGCCCAGGAGGGCGCAGAGTTTGTGCGCGAACAGGTCTTCTTTGGACATTACGCGCATCTGCAGGCCGAGGTAGTTGTGCAGTTCGTAGTGGTTGTTCCACTGCCTCGTGGATACCTCAATGCGCAGTTTCCGCTGCCCCGACACCATAACTATCCCGTAAGGCGTGGGTGCCTCCTCGGAGTTGGTGTCGTACTTGCGCAGGATCTTGCGGAGCCTGCCGTACACCTCCGCCTCCTTGCCCTGGTCGAGCAGGTTGAAGTCGAGGTTGTACGAAAAGCGGGGCAGATTGTAAAAGAACATAGCGGCTGAGGCTCCCTTGATGGCCAGTACCGATGAGAGCAGAGCATCGGAGAAGATGTCCTTGAGGAGCTGCAGCATAAAGATTTTTTGTTTGACGGTATCCATTATCCAAGTATTTGTTTTACTCGTTGATTGAGGGCTTTGCAGCCATACAGCGGGAGAAGTTCATAGACCTTCCCCTTGTTGAGCGGTGAAGTGTTGTCGAAGAAATAGTCCTGCTCCAGATAGAGGGTGTCCAGGAATGCCCTTTCGGGCGTAGCTATGTTTACGCTCCTTTCGCGTATGATGCCGCTGGTGTCGAACAGAATGTCAGCCTTGATCTTGCGGTAGCGGTATGTCTCTCCGTCGATCTCAAGCGTGCGGCTCAGGTTGCCCACGGCGGTTATGCCGTCGCTGTCTTGAAATATGATTCCGGAGCGCTGCAGGACGTATTCCAGCGATATGTAAGAAGGGGAGTAGAGCAGGCAGGAAAGCTCCCTGGGGTCGTATCCTTGCTTGGCATATACGCCTTTGCGCGGGTTCAGAATCTGCCCCTTGCGCACGTAGGCTATCATCCGGCTTTTGACTTTCTCGCGCTCCAATCCCGAGCCGAATGAGAGGGCGATGCCCTGCGAGGTGAAAACGGAGGCCTTGTCTTTGTATATGTCCAGCAATAACTGATTTCGTAAACCCATAGTGGTTCTACAGCACACTTTCAGTTCACAAAACTAAACAATACTATTCATTATTGCAAGCACAGTTGCCAAAAAAAATAAAATTCTTACCTTTGCTTGCACTAAAAGTCATTGCAGATTATGAATATACAGGAAGAATCGGCACGCTGCCTGCTCTGTCAGGATGCGCCTTGTACCAAAGCTTGCGCCAAGGGCGACCCTGCAAGGGCCGTCCGCGCCATTCGTTTTGACAACCTCAAAATAGCCGCCCGCTGGCTGGAAGGCTGCTCGCAGGATGATTTGGCAGCCGCCGAGAAGGCTTGTATCCATTACGATTTTCCGCTGCGCCTGCGTGAAATTGCAGCCGCCCTTCCCGCTCCCGCACCATCGGCAGATGACCGGTCTCTTGCAATCGACTTTTGCGGCATACCCTGCGAGAATCCTTTCTTCCTTGCTTCATCGGCCGTATGCACCAATTACGAGATGGTAGCACGCGCCTTCGATGCCGGTTGGGCCGGCGTGTTCTACAAGACCATCTGTATGCAGGAAATCAAAGAAGTGTCGCCCCGCTTCGATGCAGTGGGGAAGCCTTTTATGGGGTTCCGGAATATGGAGCAGCTGAGCGAGAACCCGGTGGATGTAGACTTCGACATCCTGCGCCGCCTCAAGCAGAACTATCCTTCCAAAGTGGTGGTGGCTTCCATTATGGGCAATACCGAAGAAGAGTGGACCAAGCTTGCCAAAATGGCCGAGGATGCCGGGTGCGATGCCGTGGAGCTGAATTTCTCCTGCCCGCAGATGCGTCTTTCCGGTATGGGCAGCGACGTGGGTCAGAATCCCGAACTGGTGACCTTCTACACCGCTTTCGTAAAGCGCAGCGTGAAAATACCCGTCATCCCCAAGATGACGCCGAATATTACCCATATATCCCAGCCGGCCCTGGGTGCATTTTTTGCCGGAGCCGATGCCATTTCGGCCATCAATACTATCAAGAGCGTAACCCTGGGCGAGGGGTCTGACGTCAACGGATGCCAGACCGGATCGGGCTACTCGGGCAAGGCTGTAAAGCCTATCGCCCTGCGCCACATCCTGGCTATGGCCAAGATTACGGTTATGAAGGGCGTTGAGTTCAGCGGTATAGGCGGAATCGAGACCTGGCGCGATGCCCTGGAGTTCATCCAGCTGGGCTGCCGTAACGTGCAGGTATGCACCGCCGTTATGCAGTACGGCTACCGTATCATCGACGATTTGATTGACGGAATGAAACAATATATGGCAGAGCGGGGGATTGATAAGCTGGATACCCTTGTGGGCGAGCTTCTGCCCAAGTTCTTCCTTCCTTCCGACCTCGACCGCACCACCATCGTCTATCCCAAGTTCGACAAACAAAAGTGCATCGGCTGTGGCCGCTGCACCGTATCGTGCTCGGACGGCGGTCATCAGGCCCTTTCATTCGACCTTCAGACCCGCCGTCCGCAGCTGATTGGATCCAAGTGTGTTGGATGCCACCTGTGCCGCCTCGTATGCCCCGTGGGCGCGATCGGCTTGAGCAACAGGGTAAAAAAGAAAAGCTAGAAGAGTTCTACCACTTCTCGTAGTGGATGTTCTCCGGGTTCCATTTGTCCTTGGGCTTCTCGTTCCCGGCAGGGTGTCCTATGGGCACTATGCAGTAAGGACTTACGTTTTCGGGCAGACCCACGGCCTCGATGGTGGGGTTCATCCTGTCTTCGTACGGATAACAGGCGGTCCACACGGCGCCCAGGCCCAGGGCTTCGACAGCCAGCAGCAGGTTCTCGGTGGCGGCGGCGCAGTCGGCCGTCCAGTTCTTGTTGGCCCCTCCGAGTTTGGTGGTAGTCTTGCCGCACACGATAATGACCACGGGGGCTTTGGCAATCATCTTGTTGAAGCCGATTGCCAGTTTGTCCTTGACCTTCTGGTCGGTTACCACCACAAAGCGCCAAGGCTGCAGGTTCATCCCGGAAGGTGCGGCCATAGCCGCCTTGAGGATGGTTTCAACCTGCTCGGGAGAGACAGGTTCATCGGTATAACTCCTCACGCTCTTACGTGCGAAGATGTTGTCCAGGGCAGTCTGCTGCTCCTGGGCGAATCCAGTCATACATACCATAGCTAACAGCGTGACTAGTGCAAATTTGATTGTAAGTTTCATAATACGTGCAAGTTAGCATTTTCTTGGAAATATAGCTGCTTTTGTTGCAGTTTTTTTATCGGCTCCCTATTCCGGCCTCAGATAGCCGTGCCTTACCAGGTCTTCCCGGCAGTGGACCGGACTGGTGTAGCCATCGGAAATGACAAACAAGCTGTCGGCTACTGCCCGAATTCTTTTTCGAAGGGCTTCAGATTGCCTTCGGGATTGTGCCTCATACCCGTCCTGTAGCCGTCCAGGATGGCAAAGTCGATGAGCTTGAACTTGTTCTTGAATTCGTCCTCCTCGATGACCTGATGGAATAGTCTGGCTATCTGTGAGGGCGGATTGCCGAAGGCGCCGCAGCCGAAGGCCGATAACACCAGGGAATCGTGCTGATTGTCCATTCCTATACTGAAGATGGTGCGCATCTTCTCCAGCGTCGTTTCCGCATCCCTGTAGATCATCATACCATCGGCGCCGATACGGGGATAACATATTGCCGCTACCGAAATTACCGGTATGTTGTACGGTTTGTCTTCCAGAGGGGAGTCACTTGCCTCCGGGCCGCGGAAGAAGGTGACCACGCCGCTGTAGATACCGCCGTTCCTCGCATCCATCGGATACTGGTCCGGGTGCGAAACCAGGCCCAGGTCGGGATACTGGCGCACCCTTTTTGAAGAGAATTGATATAGAGAGAGAATGAGGTTGCTGCGGCGGCAAAGGTTCTCTTCCTGGGCGCCGGAGCCGTGTTCTACCAGCCCGCCCGGGGTAAGCAGGTCGGCCAGGTTCAGCATAGCGGGATTATAACCGGCATCAATGAGATCCATCGCCGCCAGCACGCAGTCTTTGTTTTCTACGCGTACCTGGGTTTGTACAGGCTCGGGGAGGCCGGTGAGGACACGAAAGGGTTCGCGGTACATTTTGGAGGCGGCCATTACCTTTTCAGTGCCGGGCAGTTCTACCATTTGTCCGCTCCGGGAGGTGTACCGGCCCTTTCTTAGGATTTCCACAGTTTCGTTGAAAATCGCGATTCTGCTTGCGTGTTTATCAGCCATACGCAAATATAATGATTATCCTTCATATGAGAATACTTGCCGTTTTTTCTTTAATTTTGCAGAGTGTAAAACGATGTCCGACCAATGAGCAAACTTGTAGTCATCAATGCCTGTGTCCGCCAGGCCGATTCCCGGACCCTCCGCATAGCCGAGCCCATTATTGACGCCCTGGCCTCTCGCTACCAAATTGTCAGATATGACCTTCCGGAGATGGATGCCGTCGTGCCGCTCACTCCGGCCCTGTTTGCCCGACGGGGCGCCGGTGACACTCCCTCCTGGGCCCTTGAAGCCGCTAAGACAATAGCTGCGGCCGACCGCATCCTCATAGCCGCCCCTTTCTGGGATATGAGCTTTCCGGCGGTGCTGAAGTGCTTTTTTGAGCAGACATCTCTCTTTGACAGTACCTTCACCGACACCGGAAAAACCTGCATCGGCCTCTGCAAAGCACCCAGGCTGCTCTATGTCACCACCCGCGGTATGGACATCGCTACGGGAGATCCCCGGGAGCAAGCTACGCCTTACTTGAAGGCCCTTGGCACCCTGTGGAACCTGGGCGACCTCACCACCATCGCAGTTCAAAACACCGACTACCTCTCTCCCGAGGATCTGGAATCACACATCTCCACCTGCATCGCCCAAGGTCTTGAACTGGCCAAGGAGTGGTAGAGGGGGCATTATATGCGAAAAATCCCCCTCAGACTACTCTGAGAGGGATTTTTGTGGAGCATAGGGGAATCGAAAATAAACCATAACCCCCTTTATAAACCCTTGCAGGAGTGCTTTCTATTGCGTATCTTTGCCTGTGACGTTGCTCGACCATGAGCAAAATTGGGCCATTATTGGGCCACGATTTAACAAGGATGCGCTATGAAGATTAAAAGAAATGTCGCTTTTAAATTGAGGGCTTACGGGAAACACAATGACCTTTTCCAGATCAGGCTCCGCACTACATTCAATGG
>JAGCCX010000028.1 GCA_017651465.1 Bacteroidales bacterium | reverse complement strand
CTGGCGGTCCATAGGGAGCTGGTTGCGGAACACATCGAAGAAGCGGTGTCCTTCGAAGCAGAGTTCCATACGGCGCTCGGCAAGGACAGCGTCAAGGGCCGATTTGAAGCCCAGGCCCGCGATGTTCTCCTGGGTAAGGAGGTCGTCTCCGGAGAGACCTGCGCGCTTGCGGATGGTGTTTACGTCTTCAAGTGCTTTGGCAGTATCGCCCAACTTGGCGTATGCCTCGGCGCGGTTGAGCACCACTTCGCCCCAACGCAGGAACACCGGCGAGGTAAGCATTGCAAGACCGTCCTGGTAGCTGAACTTGGTGTTGAAGTAGATGGCATAAGAACCGCCCATATTGAAGCGGACGCCGTCTGCACGGTTGAAGTTGGGACGCACATACACCCTGCTCTGGCCGTTAAGCTTTATGCCGGGGAAGCCGGCGTCTTCAACCACATAAATGGTGATGCCGTTCTCAACCTTGGGAGTGACGGTGTACTTCTTTGACTGATAAGTGATAGGAATACTGCCGTCGACGTTGGGGGTGCAGTCGAAGCAGAAGTCGTCGGAGCAGGACTTGCCGGTCTCATTTACCTTGACGGGAATGATGACGGTAACTTTGCCGTCGGCAGCTTCTTCCATTCCCTCCCAGTCGAGGACCTTCTGGGGATTCTGCGAAAGCCTCATACGGAAATAAGCCTTGAAGCGCTTGTCGTCAGGGCAGCGGCGGAAAGCGTCGATGAGGTTGTCGTTCCAGTAGTGCTCGCCCCAGCCCTGGCCGTCCTTGATGTACATAGAGGCGATGGAAGCTTCGGCGTGCTCGCCGGCCCATTCGTCGGTGGTGTCCAGACGGATGCACCAGATGGTCTCGGGATGGTCGAATGTGTGGGTGGGGTAGTCGGCGAAGTCATAGCCGGTGGTGACTGAAGACGGAGCGTGAGCGAGCAGCTCGTTGCACTCCGCAAGGCACTCTTCGTTCTTTCCCATATAGAGATATACGCGGGAGAGGAGGGCGGTGGCGGCGTCCAGGGTTACGTAACCCTTTTCGGTATCCTTGCCTATACGCTCAAGCTCGCCGTGTGCGAGGAACTCCTTGGCCTTGATAAGGTCGGGCACGATCACATCGTCGTAAATCTCTCCGACGGTGGCACGTGTAGTGCTGCTGATGTCAAGCGAGTTGCGTTTGACGATGCCGGGTTTCTCGGGGCCGCTGGAGTAAGGAGTGGCAAAGAGATTGACCAGGTGGAAGTGCAGCAGGGCGCGGAAGAAATAGTTCTCTCCCAGAAGATGGTCGCTGAGTTCGGTGGCTCCGGGCTTGATGGAAGCGATGTTGGAGTTGGCGGCGTTGATCATCTTGTAGGCGATCCACCAAGTGTAGTAGATATTCTTCTCGGTGGGATCCTCATTGTACATATACGCCAGGGTGAACGGGTCCTCGGACTGGCCGGAAACCGTTACGTTGTCACCCCTAAGCTCTGCGAGCTGGAAGAAGTGGCGGCAGTAGTAGTTGCCGCTCTCGCCTCCGCTCTGGCCTTTGTATGCAAGCCTGTCCTTGAACAGGGTATAGATGCCGTCGGTGGTGTAGACAGCCGATGACGGGTTGTCGGCAAGCTGCGCGGAAGTCATGGCGTCGGATGAATAGAAGTCCATGTTGCAGGCAGCCAGAAGCAGTGCGGCAATGCAGATTGCAAATATTTTTTTCATAACCGTGTGCTTTTAGAATTTGATGTCAATACCCAGAACGACGGAGAGAGGTACGGGGTAGTTGCTTGAATACAATCCGGCGTGGTGGTAGGTGTCACCATCCAGGCGGATTTCGGGGTCCATTCCGGAGAACCGGGAAGCGGTGAAGAGATTGTCTCCGGATACGTAAACGCGTGCACCCTCCATCTTGATGTTCTTGAGAATGGATTCGGGCAGGTTGTAAGACAGCGTCACGTTCCTCAGACGGAAGAAGCTGCCGTCCTCGAGGTAACGGGAAGATGTACCGTTGGAACCGTCGGAACGTGCGGCTACGAGGCCGGGATGGGTGGCTTTGTCTCCCTCTTTCTTCCAGCGCTTCCAACCGAGTCCGTTGTTGATGGACATCTGGTTGAGTCCGGTGTAAGCACCGTCGGCATCCATCTGCTCGCGGTTCTTGTTGTAGATCTGGTTGCCGACCACGAAGTTTCCGTTGACGGAGAGGGTAATGCCTTTCCAGGTAGCACCGGTGTTGAAACCGCCGCTGAAGATAGGAGAGGCAACGCCCACTATCTGCTGGGTGGCCTGGTTGATGTTGTTGACGATTGTGACCTGGTCAACTATGGGATTGTTGTTCTTGTCTCTCAACACCTCACCCTGGTCGTTGGTCTTGTAGGTGACCTGCTCGAACTGGGGCAGACCTGTCTGGGGATCTACGCCGGCCCACTTGGGCATATACCAGGAGTAGATGTCCTGACCCTCGCGGATGATCTGGTTCACGTCGCCGCGGTTCATCACGATATCCTGGTGCTCGGGAAGTTCAAGCACGCGGTTCTGGTTGAGACCGACGTTGAAGCCGAAGCTCCAGGTGAAGTTCTTGTTGTGGATGATGTTACCGTCTGCAGCGAGTTCGACACCCATATTGCGGACCTTGCCCACATTGTCCATAACGGCGAAGAAGCCGGTCGAAGGGGACATAGGGGACTCGAGAAGTATCTTGCTGTTGATGGTGTGGTACAGATCCACGGTCACGTTCCAGTTGTTGGCTATTTCGGCATCCACACCAAGGCTGGCCATATAGGCCTCTTCCCATCCGAGGCTGGGGTTGGCCATACGCTCGAGGATGGCGGTCTTGACTTTGTTGTACTGTCCGCTCAGCGAGAAGGTGTCCTGATAGGTGAATGCGGGGATGTTGTCGTTACCAGTCTTTCCGTAGCCGCCGCGCAGCTTGAGGAAGGTGAGGAAACTGTTGCCCTGCAGGAAGTCTTCCTTGGAAATGATCCAGGCTGCGGAAGCTCCGGGGAAATAACCGCCGCGGTTGAGGGGACCGAACTTGTAACTCTCGTCGTAACGGATGGAAGCCGTTGCGATATATTTGCCAAGATAGGAATACTGTGCCTGTGCCAGCCAGGCCCAGGAACGTGACTGTGCATCACTTCCGCTGATGGAGTTCATAATGGCGTTGGAGAGTGACCTCTGGCCGATAGGGAAGTTGATACCGGTGGCTCCCATACTGCGGGAGTAACCCTCGCCGTATTCCCAGCCGACGATAGCGTTCACGTCGTGGTCGCCGAAGGTCTTGTGGAACTTGGCGAGATCGGTGGTGCCCCAGCCGTTCCACTCGCCGTCGCTGTTCTCAAGGCTACCGTGCGTGGCGGCTGCATCATAGGTGCGGGGATCCACGTAATACTCATAGTAGGAGTTGGATGAGTCGTAACGGTTGGTTGAGGTGAGGGTAAGCCAGTCGGTGACATTCCATACGAGCTGGAGGTCTCCGGTGATGTCCTCGCCGTGCCCCTTTGAGTAGTTGTACCGCTCGCTGTGGAGAATGTTGGAAGGGTTCTGGGTCCACCAGACTCCTCCGTTGTCGGGGCGGGTGGTTCCTGTTACGTAAAGGGGCTCGTCGGTGTACTTGCCGTTTTCATCCATCACGTAAGGGATATCCCAGGGCATTGCATAGTATGAGTACTCAAGGGTACGCCACGAAGATTCGCTCTGGTCGTAGGTCTTTGCGTAGTTGATGCGGGCGTGGATCGTGAAACGGTCGGTAATAGGGGCCGACAGGTTGAGGCGCGCCGCATTCTTGCGGAAGTTGGTATTGATGAGGGTACCTTTCTCGTTGTAATGGTCGAGGCTGGCGTAGTAGCTCACTTTGCCGGCCTTGCCGGAGACGGATGCGTAGTAGTTCTGGACCACGCCGGTCTTGAAGCTGTTGCCGACCCAGTCGAAATCCTGTTCGAGAAGGGTCTCGGGGTACTTGAGGCTGAAGAATGTCTTGGAGTACATTCCCTTGGTGTAGTTGTAGAGCTCCTTGGAGTTCATCGGCTTGAAGCGTCCGGTGAGGGCACGCTTGATACCTGCGCTGGCCTTGAATTCGACGTTGGTCTTGTCGCCGCTGCCGCTCTTGGTGGTGACGACGATCACACCGCCGGATGCCGCCGCACCGTAAAGGGCGGTTGCGGAAGCGTCCTTAAGGACGGTGAGGGTCTCGATGTCGTTGGGGTTGAAAGAGCCGCCGGCAACGCCGTCAACAACGTACAGAGGACCGGCACCTGCGGTGATGGAACCTGTACCGCGGATGCGGATGTCGGCGCTGGCGCCGGGCTGTCCGGTACCGTTCATAACCACCACGCCGGCGACTTTGCCCTGAAGCATATTACCGACATCGGGGGTGGCGACATCGCGCAGTTTCTCGCCGCTCATTGAGACGACCGCGCTGGAAAGTTCTGCTTTTTTCTGTGTGGTGTAACCCAGCACGACCACTTCGTCCAGAAGCTGGTTGTCGGGCTGGAGGCTGACGTTGATGCTGGTGCGGCCATCGACCGTCTCTTTGTGCTCGGTGTATCCGAGGCTTGAGAAGGTAAGAACCGAACCCTGCGGAGCTGAGACGGTATAATTGCCGTCAAAATCCGTGACAGTTCCGCCGCCTGTGGAGATGAGGACTCCGGCGCCGATTATCGGCTCGCCAGTGGAGGCGTCCAGCACCTGTCCGGAAACGGACACGTTCTGGGCGGACATCGTAATAGACAGTGCAAGCGATGCAAGCACGGTCAGGATGCGAGTTGGTGAAAGAGTCATATGGTTATAGCGATTAGATTATATGTACAGGGTTACACCTTCTACCACACGGGAGATATTGCCGTCGGCTGAAGGGGCGTCGGGGCTGAGTCCCAGGGCTATGGACTTGTAGTATCCGAGCAGCTGGGCTACGAACAGGAAGGAAACGCAGCCATACACTGCGGGGAAGGCCTTGGGGAAGTTTGTCTCGACGAGCAGCTCGCTCTCGGGGCAGTCTTCGGGAATCTGATGGCATACGGTCACACACGCACAGTAGCGGCCCTGCTTGCGTATGGTGCGCATCAGGTCGAGCTCATAGCGACGGACCTCGGGGTTGGGTGATACCAGGTAAACGATGAGGGTATCTTTATTGATGACGGCTTTGGGGCCGTGCCTGAATCCCATAAACGAGTCGAACGCGCACATAATGATACCGTCGGAGAGCTCCTGGAGCTTGAGCCTGGACTCTTCAGCTATGCCCTTGAGCGAGCCGGATCCGAGGAAAACAGCACGGCTGAATTTTTTCTCGGCTATTTCTTTGAGGGAACCCTCGTATTTCTCGATAGCGGCGGCTATGCGGTCGGAGAGAATGTCAATGTAAGCCTTGTCCTCTGCAATCTCGTTGATGCGGGATACCATCGAGCAGGCGAGAAGCATAGAGGTGCAGCTGCTGGTCATAGCGAGGGACAGGTCGTTGGTCTCGGGAGGGAGCAGGATGGTGAGGATGTTGCTGCCTTCCATCTTGGCCAGGGCACCCTCGGCGTTGCAGGTGATGAAGATGTGGGCAACGCTGCCGGCCGTGTTCTCTACGGCTTTTACTGCGCCGGTGCTCTCGGGGCTGTCGCCGGAGCGGGCAAAGGAAATAAGCAGCACCTTGCTGGAGGAGTTGAAATAAATCCTCGGGTTTGTCAAGATGTCGGTGGTGGCGATTGACCTGGCACCACGGAAACGGGTTGTTTCAAGAGCACATTCCAGAGCGTCGCCTATGTATGCCGACGAACCGGCGCCCGTAAGGACCACCTGGTAGCCTTCGTCCATATACTTGTCCACGAAAGCCTTGATTTCGTCCTTACGGGAAAGGATGACATCGTAGGTTTCGCGCCAGACTCGAGGCTGCTGGAGGATTTCCTTGTGAGTGTTATAATTCATAATTATATAATAATTAATAAGGTAAAATCTTGCATCTAGACATCGACTATTTCTACGTTTATGTTCATAGCCTTCAACTGATTGTTGATGTCTTCGGGCAGCTTGCTGTCAATTATGACCGTGTTGATCTTGTCGGGCATTGTTATGAATGCCAGGGCCCTTTTGTTGATTTTGGATGAATCGAAAACCGCGATGACCTCCCTCGCACGGGAAATCATAACCTGATTGGTGCTGGCCTCCTCGACGTTCGGGGTGGAAAGGCCGGCCTCCACGCTGAAACTGTCCACTCCCAGGAAAAGCTTGTCACAATAGAAGAGCTTGAGGTTCGATTCGGCAAGCGCGCCCACTGTGGACAGGCTGGAACCACGTACCAGGCCCCCCAGCAGTATAACCTTGAAGCGGTTGTACTTGAGGGCTTCGATCATAGCATAGACGGAGTTGGTGATGATGGTCAGGTCGCGGAAACCGTGAAGGTTGCGCGCAACTTCAAGCGCGGTGGTACCGGAGTCGATCATTATGGTATCTCCGTCCTTGATGTGGGCGGCTGCTGCGCGGCCTATGGCTTCTTTTTCTTTAATGTTGATCATTTTGTTGGCATTGAAGCCATCCATTTCCGCCTCTTCCTGCGACACAACCGTCTCCAGAATGGCCCCGCCGTGAACGCGTATCAACAGTTTGCGCTCCTTGAGAATAGAGAGATCTTTTCTGATGGTTACTTCCGAAACTCCGAACAGACTGCTTAACTGGGATACGGTTACGCTCGAATCCTCGCGCAATTTGAGTAAAATTGCCGAGCGCCTGCCTTGTGCCGAGTCGTAGATAGTCATAATTTGTGGTATTATCGTTTGCAAAAATAATAAAAAAAAACAAAACGAAAGCAAACGAAATCTTTTTTATTTCGGAAACGAAACATTTTTAGGTGAAACGAAATATTTTTATCAAATTTGTAAGGCTAACAACAGATAACAATGAAGCAATATGACATTGCCGCCATAGGCGAGCTAAACGTTGACATTATTCTCAATGGTATTGAATCCGAACCCGAGATCGGCAAGGAGAAGTTTGCGCGTGAAATGACCGTCACCCTGGGCAGTTCCACCGCAATATTCGCGGCCAACGCCGCCGCCCTGGGCAGCAAGGTGTGCTTTGTGGGCCTTATAGGGCGTGACTCGTTCGGCTCCCTGGTGCGCTCTTCCCTCGAGGCCAAGGGCGTCGATACCCGCTACCTGGTGGAAGGGGACACTCCCACTGGCGCCACTATATGTATGAGCTACGGCGAGGACAGGGCCAACCTGACCTATCAGGGCTCTATGGATGTGATGACTTTTGAAGATATCCCGCAGGAAGTGTTCGAGAAGGCGCGCCACATTCACCTCAGCTCGCTGTTTATGCAGTCCGGATTGCTCCGCGACGTACACAAGATACTCGATGCCGCTGCCGCCAACGGAGTTACCGTTTCGCTGGATACCCAGTGGGACCCTATGGAGACCTGGAAGCTTGACTACAAGACCGTCTTGCCCAAGGTCACCGTATTTATGCCCAACGAGAAGGAACTGCAGTGCCTGACTGGGGCTCCCGACCTGGGGTCGGCCATAGCCGAGGTTACCCCCTATCTTGGCGGATGTATGATGCTTAAGTGCGGCTCCGACGGATCGATGCTTGTGTTTAAAGACGGCAGCCGCAAGTGCCTTCCCGCCTTCCTGAATACCGATGTGGTGGACGCGATAGGCGCCGGAGACAGCTGCAATGCCGGATTCGTAACCGCATTTGTAAAGGGCCTGCCTCTCGAAGAGTGCCAGCGCACCGGCAATCTGACAGGCGCGGTGAACACCACCGCCCCCGGCGGTACGGGCGCATTCACTTCGCTTCAGGCGGTCAGGGATATATGTGCCGCGCGCTTCGGACAGACTCTGAAAATATAAAGATATGAAACGCTTTGCATTACTGCTGACGATTGTCGTGCTTGCATCCTGCTCGTACCGGCAGGACAGGCTGCTTTCGCCCCGGGGTGCTACCCTCAGTGGCGTGGAAGTGCTTGTTAGCGAAGATGTTCCCGACGGTTTTCCTTCGATGATTCTTAGGGAAGTAGCGTTCGTGAATGTTTCTGGGAAGCCTATGGAAGTGGGCGCTATGGAAACCTCCGGCATAAGCGTGGAGGGCTCCGGAATATGGAGCCTGCAGCCCAGTTCCAGCGAGGAACGCCTTGACTGGGTGCTCCCGGTCGAAAAAGGTTTCCGCGCGCGCAACTATCTGGGTATGAACAACAGCGATTACGGCGGGGGCATACCTATGGTCTGCCTCTGGACTCCGGAAATAAACCTCAGTGTGGGCATCGCCGAGCCCGTGCTCAAGCTTGTATCCATTAATGTGGAGCGCAAGGGCAATCGCGCCCAGGCGTTTATCAGGCGCGACTTCGACGAGCCCGTGCTCCTGCAGCCCGGCGATACTCTTCGCTCCTACCGCGAGTTCGAGATGACGGGCAGCGGAGACTTCTTCAACCCTCTGCGCGAGTTCGCGCGCTATATGCACGAGTCTTTCGGATATGAGCCGCCGGTATCGCCCGCAGACGCCTTCGAAGCCGTCTGGTGCGCCTGGGGCTATGAGCGCAACTTCACTGTGGACGAGGTCATCGGCACCCTTCCCAAGGTGGCCGAACTGGGGTTCAAGTGGGTTGACGTCGACGACGGTTATCAGATCTGCGAGGGCGACTGGGAGGCGAACGACCGCATCACCGACGAGGGTATGAAGCGCATCACCGCCGCCATCCACGCCCAGGGCCTCAAGGCCAAGCTTTGGTGGGCTCCTCTGGCCGCCGATCCGGGCAGCCGCCTGGCCTCGGAGCATCCCGAGATGCTTCTGGTGCGTAAAGACGGCACCCACGAAGATATCAGCTGGTGGGACAGCTGGTACCTGTCGCCCGTCAACAGTTTCACCCGCGACTATACTCTCGGTCTGGTGGACCGTTTCCTGCTGGACTGGGGCTTTGACGGCTTCAAGCTTGACGGCCAGCATCTCAACCTGTCGGAGCCCGACTACAATCCGGCCAGCGGCCTGTCCTATCCCGAGGAGGCCTGCGAGCGCCTGCCCGAATTCTTCAAGGCCGTGAGCGACAGGGCCGAGGCCGACAAGAGCGGGGCGGTGGTACAGGTGTGCCCCTGCGGCTGCGCCATCAATTTCTTCTATACTCCTTATATGAACCAGGCGGTGGCTTCCGACCCTACATCCAGCGCCCAGATACGTATGAAGCGTAAGGTCTATGCGGCTATGTGTCCCGACCTGGCATACTACGCCGATCACGTGGAGCTGAGCGACGGAGGCCTTGATTTCCCCACGCAGATTGGTGTGGGAGGGGTGATAGGCTCCAAGTTTACCTGGCCCGCCCCCAATCCCACGGTAAAGGGTGACGGTTATCTGCTCACTCCCGAAAAAGAGGCCGCCCTCCGCAAATGGGTAGGCATCTACAACGACAAGAAAATCTCCACCGGCCGCTATCTCAATCTGTACGACTACGGCTTCGACAAGCCTGAGGCCCACGTGATAGAAAAAGATGGTGCGATGTACTATGCATTCTATGCCCCCGAATGGGATGGCGGCGCCATCGAACTCCGTGGTTTGGAGAGCCGTGAATATACGGTTACCGAATATACAGCCGACGAGCCCCGCAGCTTCACCGTCGAGGGGCCGGACCCTCTTATACATCCCGTTTTCAAGGGTGCTTACCTGATAGAAGTTAAATAATAATCAGATAATTACGTTATGAATAAAAGTCTTTTGGCCTTCTTTTGCATCGTCCCGATGCTGGTTTGCTGCCAACAAAAACCTGTAGTTCCCGATGACGACAAAACCAAAGCCGAAGTTACCATTAACGGCGAAAAGGAGTTTCACGTCGGGTGCGAAAAAGGTTCTTTCAGTTTTTCGTTCACATCCAACAAAGACTGGACGGTGACTTCCGACGATGACTGGGTGACCTTCGATCCCGAAAGCGGAAGTGCTTCAGGGAGTCAGGCCACGGTTAACGTCTCCTACACCCAGAACCCTTCTACCAGCGAGAGGGATACATACATCGTCATTACCGGCGGTGATGCCAAGGAACTTGTCCAGGTATTCCAGGACGGAGACCCCTTCGCCGGTGCGGCTCCCGAGCTTAAAAGCGGCGACGTGGTTCTTGCCAACAGCCCCCTGGTCGAGAAATTCCTTACCGAGGTCGATTATCCCGACAAAACCTGCAAGGAGTACACCAAGGTGTTTGATTATTACGGCGGTTTCGACGGTACCAACCTGACCTGGGCGAACTGGGAAACCGACTGGCCCGACGGCGACAAGCCCCAGTCCTACAGTATCCGCTGGAAGAAAGAGGATATGGAAGACGGCAAGATGATGCTGCATCTCGAGGACGAGCTTGCCTGGCATGGAGATATGGAAATCAAAGCCGGATCCCGTTATGTGAACATCACCAATCTGGTACCCAACGACAAGTACAATTACAGCGTAACTACTGCCAGCGGGAAAGTCCTTGCCCAGGGTAATTTCAGCACTACGGGCAGCCTGCACCAGGTGTTCTTCCATGGTAAAGTCCAGAAGAGGGGTGGCGTCGAGCTGAAGGGAAGCGGCGCCCGCAACGCCCGCGACCTCGGCGGCTGGACAACCCTTGACGGCAAGAAGATCAAGTACCGCAAGGTGTACAGGGGCGGCCGCCTGAACGAGAACTGGTCTCCCCATCCTCTTGATGCTCAGGGCGAGCAAGAAGTCCTGTTCGAGGGAATCGGCGCCCAGCTTGACCTCCGCGGCAACTCCGACGTGATGCACACTCCGGCTGTCGAGGGTCTGGACCACTGCGCTCCCGTCATAGAGCAGGGCGGCAAGACTATGCTCGTCCAAGACGCCGCCAAGACCAAGGAGTGCTTCGAGTTCGTGGTGAACAGCGTCCGCAAGGGCAAGCCCGTGTACTTCCACTGCTCGCTCGGCCGCGACCGTACCGGTACCCTGGATATCCTCCTGCTGGGCCTTCTTGGCGTGCGTGAAGGAGTAATAGCCAAGGAATATGAGGTTACATACTTCGCACCCGTGGGCTACAGCGTTTCCAGTTCCGACAAGAATAAGAATACCAAGCCCATCTTCCAGAATACCCGTAAAGAATGGGTTTACAGCGATGTGGTTCCTTATTTCTGGGAACTGGCGGGAGACGGTACTTTCGCCCAGGGCGTAGAGAAGTACCTCCTCACGGTGGCCAAAGTGTCCCAGAAGGATATAGACGACTTCCGTTCCCTTATGCTTGAATAAACAGAAACCGTTATGAAGATACGTTCATTTTTCCTCGCCCTGCTGGTCCCGCTTATGGTTATGTGCGGGCAGCCTGCCGGTCCGGATAACCCCGACGGCCCCGATGTTCCCGACAATCCCATAGTGGATCCTGAAGAGGCCGATCCCGATTCCGAGGTCGCCCTCGAAGTGAAGAACGGAGACAAGATCCTGGTCACCGACCCGGTCATCGAGAAGTTCATCACTACCGTCAAATACACCGAGAAAGATTATACATCCTCCGTTATGCAGAGGGGTTCGGAGGCGGATTTTCTCAAAGAGGACTACATAGACGAAGATGGGAATCCTAAGACCAAGCTGTTGATATCACCCGGCAAAGCCGACTTCTCTCCCACTTACTCCATAAGGTGGCCCAAGGATACCAAGAGTTCGGAGTACACAGCAACCCTGTCGGAGGGAGACTGGAGCGCCGACTATACGCTGGATCCCGATCCCAACCCCGATACGTCTTTCGGCTACTGGCTCATCAACAATCTTCGTCCTAACGCCAAATACCATTTTGAGGTCAAGAACGGAGGAGCGGTGGTCACGAGCGGCGATTTCGAGACTTATGGCTCCCTTCATCAGCTTACCTTCAAGCCCGGCGGCTCGACCGGAGTGAGGAATGTCCGCGACCTTGGCGGCTGGAAGACCAAAGATGGCAGCAAGACCATAAAGTATCGAATGATTTACAGGGGAGGACGGCCTGATCATATTAGCCGTTTGGGTGTGCAGGAGGCGAAAAGGGAAGGTATAAGGGCCGAGTTGGACCTCCGCGGTACCGCCGACAATCTTTCCAAAAGCCCGTTCGAGGACGCCGAGTTCCTCTCGCCCATAATTGAGGAAGGCTACACCAAGATGCTCCGTGACGACAAGGAGAAAACCCGTCAGTGTATGCAGTTCATTATTGATATGGTCAAGGCGGGCAAGCCCGTTTATTTCCACTGTTCACTTGGACGCGACCGTACCGGCACGGTATCAATGCTCACTTTGGGCATCCTGGGCGTTGACGAGGGCGAAATCTCCAAAGAGTATGAGATTACCCAGTTCGCTCCTTACGGCTACAGCGTCTCTTCCGGCGAGAGCTCCCGTATGACCCGTATGGTCGACTACAGGGGCGCCGCCAACTTTATTTGGAACAATTACGCCAAGGACGGCTCGTTTGCCGACGGCGTACAGGCCTACCTGCTGGAAATCGGCATTGCCCAGAAGGACATCGACGATTTCCGCAAGATAATGCTTACGGACTAAGGTCTGAAAGTAAATACAGTATTAACGACGAAGCGTTCCTGCAGATTATTTTGCCAGGAACGCTTCTACTATATCCCGGGCGAGGGCGAAAGTGTTGTCGAGGCGGTCGTTGACAAGCTCGCGGTCGAACTTGCCGCCCGCAAAGTCGAGTTCCCACCTGGCCTTGGCAAGGCGCTCGGTGATGGCCTCTTCGGAGTCGGTGCCGCGCCCGCGGAGACGCTGCTCCAGGACCTCCATCGAGGGCGGTACTATGAGTACGGAGCGGGCCGCGTCGCCAAAGTATTTCTTGAGGCTTACTCCTCCCTTGACGTCCACATCGAAAATGATGATCTTGCCCGCCTTCCATATACGCTCGACTTCCGACTTGAGGGTGCCGTAGAAGCGGTCTTCGTAAACTTCTTCGTATTCCACGAACGCATCTTGCTCTATCAGCTCGCGGAAACGTTCCGCGCTGATGAAGTAGTACTCCACGCCGTCTTTTTCCTCGCCCCTGGGGGCGCGGGAAGTTGCGCTGACGGAGAATTCGAACTGTTGGGGATACTGCCCGAGGAGGTAATTTACCACGGTGCTCTTGCCGGCGCCCGAAGGAGCCGAGAATATAAAGACTTTTCCTTCCATCATAGTGTATGTTATGCGCTTAGCCCCTGGAGAGCTTAACCGGTACGAAGGTAGCAATTTTTTTCCTTATGTCGAAAAGAATTGTTATCTTTGCGTGATTTGACAGAACGTTAGTTTTATTGTTTATACATTATGAAAGTTTCTTTTAAAGATCTTGGTCTTGTAAACACCCGTGAGATGTTTGCCAAGGCCGTAAAGGGCGGTTACGCCATCCCTGCATTCAACTTCAACAATATGGAGCAGCTTCAGGCCATCATCCAGGCCTCTGCCGAGACCAAGTCCCCGGTCATCCTTCAGGTGAGCAAAGGTGCACGCAACTACGCCAACCAGACTCTCCTCCGCTATATGGCCCAGGGTGCTGTTGAATATGCCAAGGAGCTTGGCTGGAAGCGTCCCCAGATCGTTCTTCATCTTGACCACGGCGACAGCTACGAGATCTGCAAGAGCTGTGTCGATTTCGGATTCTCTTCCGTGATGATCGACGGTTCCGCTCTCCCTTACGAAGAGAACGTGGCTCTGTCCCGCAAGGTTGTCAACTACGCTCACAAGTACGACGTGACCGTAGAGGCCGAGCTCGGCGTGCTGGCAGGCGTAGAGGACGAGGTTTCCTCCGAGGTTTCCCACTACACCAAGCCCGAGGATGTCATCGACTTTGTCAAGAAGACCAAGTGCGACTCCCTCGCCATCTCCATCGGCACCAGCCACGGCGCCTACAAGTTCAAGCCCGAGCAGTGCACCCGCGACCCCAAGACCGGCAGGCTCGTACCTCCGCCCCTCGCATTCGACGTGCTCAAGGCCATCGAGAAGAAGCTCCCCGGTTTCCCCATCGTCCTGCACGG
>JAGCCX010000027.1 GCA_017651465.1 Bacteroidales bacterium | reverse complement strand
TCAGTTCGACACGCCCGAGGTAGTGCGCTTTACCCGCGAGCAGGACCCTTCCCGCCTTGTAAACGAAGCATCCGGAGGCAATTATGCATTCGCCGGTGATATCATCGACACCCACCATTACGCATCTCCCGCGATGAACAATTTCGAAGCATCGTTCATCAATGTCCTCGGTGAATACGGCGGCCTGGGCTACCCGGTGCCCGGCCACCTTTGGAAGCAGGACGGGAGCTGGGGCTACGGAAAGGTATTCGAGTCGGGCCGGCAGCTGCAGGCCATGTACGAGCGTTTTGCCGACATGCTTAAAGTGTTCATAAGCACAGGATGCGCAGCGGCCGTCTATACGCAGACCACCGACGTGGAGATCGAAGTCAACGGCATTATGACCTACGACCGCGAAGTGGTAAAGATGGACGAAAAGCGGCTGAGGGAGACCAATCTCAGCGTAATCAGAGCATTATGAGAAAGTTATTGTTATTAGGCGCGCTTGCGGCCTTGTGTGCCTGCGGCCGCGCGCCCGCCCCGGTGCCTGAGCTTTTGCTCTCTATGTCCGATTATCCCGAGCTTGAGCACATCAACAATGTGCAGGGCTGCGCTGTGTCCGGCGACTATCTCTTCAGCCTTCAGGACAAGGGATGGTGCAATGTGTTCGACCTGCGAAGCCGCAAGAGCGTCTCGCAATTCCCTCTCGGATCGGCCGGCAAGTTTAATCACGCCAACGTGGCGTTCTTCGGCCCAGACAAGTACGACAGCGCCGACCGCTTCCCCCTTATTTACATATCGCAGTGCAAGGAGAAGCCGGTTGAGGAAATAGGCCTTGCCGAGACAGACTCGCTGGGCCGCCTGCTGTTCGTGGAGCGCATCCTCGCCGACGAGAACGGCGTGCCGTTCGGCTCCGAGCTGGTGCAGCTCGTCCATTACGCCCCCAAGGAATGGAACTCCCGCCTGTGGATTGCCGATACTGATAATCCCGACAAGATATACTGCTACGGCAATACCGTGGGCAACGAAGATCCGCTCAATCACATCGTGGTAAAGAGTTTCGACTTTCCCCGCTTCAGCTCCGACCGCTTCCTGATCTCGCTCACCGACGAGGATGTGCTGGAGGCGTTCAACTTTGACGAGTTGCTCCCCGTGGGGCACAGAGGGCCCCAGAATGCCATCCTGCAGGGAGCATTCCTCAAAGACGGCGTGCTGTTCCTGCCTTGCGGAGTGGGCACGGAGGAGCATCCCAACGAGTTGTTCTACGCAGATCTCTCCGGGCACAAATACGGTTACTTTGACTTTACCTCTTCCATGCCCTGCGAGCCGGAAGACTTCGACCTATGGGAAGACAAGTTGATATGCCCCGCCAACGACAACGGCGCAGGCAAGGTGTACAGTTTCCCTTGCCGGGCGCTGCTTAAGGCTATGGTAAAGAAATAGTTATTCGCTGGACGGAACCTCTTGTTGAGCGGCTGCAGCAGCTTCCTGCTGGGCCGCTTGTTTTTGTGCCTTCTTGCTGTCCTTGAGGTTCTTCTTGCTCTGCTGGACTTCCTTCTTGGCGTCACGGGTGTCTTTCCGCAGCGAAGAGATACCCTTGCGTGACTCGTTGATATTGCTCTTGCGCTTCTTGATTTGATTATTTATGCGTTTGATCTCGGCCTTGGAGTCTCGGACCTTGGCCTGTATCGTTTTGGTATCGATATTCGCAAGTCTTATCTCTTCCGGAGCGGCTCCTGCCTTCTTGAGTGCACTGACCTTGCTCTTTTGAAGCTTAAGCTGATCCTGATTGGCCTTCTGGATCTCTTTTTCCGACTTGAGGGCAGACTTGAGGCGGTCTATTTCCATCTGGTCGCGTGAAATGGAGCTCTCCAGAATGTCAATCTGCTTGCTGTTCTTGCGTGACTGCTCTTTATATCGGCGTGAAGCATTGTCCAGGGCTGCCTGGTCCTGTTGGATGCGGGCGTCATAGTCCTGAGGGGTCTGGGCGTGCAAAGAGCAAACTGCCGCCAGCAGGAAAAAAGAAAGAATAATTGCCTTTTTCATATAATCTGCGTATTTGTAATCCGGTGAATTCTAAACCGAAGTGCAGCACACTTCGAGAGTCAAAGATAATAATTGTTTTTAAATATGTTATATCCGCTTAATCCACACTCACAATAATTATGCTAGGTCCGGACTCCGAAAAGCTACCGTGCCCAAAGGGCGGCTGCGCTGGCGGCGGATATGGTTTTATCGGTGTTGCGGATATAGATTATTTTCAGTAACTTGCAGTGTTTTAATTCACATCTTAACAGCTTCTGAGTAATGACTGAACTTTGTTTTGCATCTTATGTGGATGCTATCCACCCGGCCCTGGTAAAGCATACCGTTAAAGAGGATGCCGCCGCGTTCCTCCTCGAATCTGTCACCGGACAGGAAATAGTTGACTCTCCCAAGGGAAAGAAGAAAAAGGATCTGAAAAAAGACGGCACGCTCAGCCAGCTGCTGCGAGGGGTCAAACCGGTTCCCGAGTACATCAGGCAGGCAACCGTAATCCCTGAGGTGGCCAAAGGCGTGGTCTCATATTTCCGCACCCAAGTAGCCCAGGACCTCAATCCCCACCTGAAGGCGGACCTGTTGGACTCGTTCTTCGTGCTGATCGACAATGATATCACAATTCCGGAAGCCAGGAAAGAGAGCTTGAAAGCCCTCCACGCAGGGGACGACCTTGAGCTTTTCTTGGCCGAAACGTTCATCTATGCCATAAACAGAGTCAAAAAACCGGCGACTGAAGAGATCCAGCAGAAGATATCCATCCCCTTGCTGATATTCACATTGCTCTACGGCATATCTATCTATGCCTGTACAATGTATACGATGATAAAGATGGAAGAGATCTCCCAACCGTTGATGGCATTCGCATTTTTCTTCTCCATCGGACTGTTCGTCTTCCTCATCGGCTTCTATTTCTTCCTCTGGCGAAGGGATATTTAGCCCGCCGCTACCTCAGGCTGTTTAATGATTGCAAACTCGGAGGTTGACAGTTTATTTTTTGGCCCAGGTGTTGGCTAAAACTATCATAGCCACCGCCAGGATGGCGACGCAGGAAAGATGGATTGTAGCTGCCAGATCGGCGTTCTTCATCAAGTAGAGGAAGAACAGGGCGGCCATTGCAAAATGGAAGCAGGCAACAATCAGCCGCAGGCGTTTGATGTCATACTGCCTCTGCTTCCTGCGTGAAGAAGTGTTGTAACCGGCAATAAACCCGTCACATTTGCCCCGCAGATATGCTATTCCTACGAGGACAAGGATGGTGGCTATAATAATGATCCAAAGCATATTCTACTACCTGAATTGTACCATCATTGGAACTTCAAGCCTCAGGCCGCCCCACTTGTCATCGACGGGGACCTTGTCATCCCACGCAGTTCCTATCTGCCTGTCATTGAATAACTTTAAAGCCAGTTTCTGTGCCATAGTTAAAATTCCGTTAATAGTTTCAAGCAAATATAACACAAAAATCCAAGCCCTACACTGTAGATGCAAATATGGGAGCAGAATTGATGACCGGAGTTGCATTGTCATAGAATCTTCCAGCCTTAAGCCGCCCAAATTGTCATCTATGGTAATCTGTCAAGAGGTGTAGCCAGAGTTTGGTTCGTTCCTGTGAGGTGTTCGGTTTCGCCGAAAAATGAGTAAATTTGGGCCGTGGAATACCTGTCTAAACAACGATACGACGAGATAGTTGCCGAACTGAAGCACCTTATCGAAGTAGTTTACCCCAAGGTGAAGGACGACCTCGCGGAGGCAAGCGCCCAGGGCGACCGGAGCGATAACGCGGGATACCGCGAGGCAAGGCGGATGCAAGGGAAGACCATCAGCCGTATCCGCTTCCTGCAGAAGATTCTGGAGCATTCCCGGGTGATTGACACCGGTGTCCTTCCCAAAGACAGGGTTTGCCTTCTGAGCCGGGTCGAATTCACGAACCTCTCGACAAACACCCGTATGAAATACGAGATAGTCAGCCCTCACGAGATGGACCTCGAGGCCGGCAAGATTTCGCTGAAATCCCCTATCGGCGCCGCCCTGATGGGCAAGATGGTAGGCGAAATAGCCGAGGCCCGGGTCCCCTCCGGAACAGTACGTCTGAGAATCGAGAGCATCACGCTCGACTAAAAAATCCGGAGACCCCGCCGTCAGAAATAGTATGTAAATCCAACTCCCAGGGCTCCCTGGTAGGGTTTATAGGAGATTTGGATATCGGTATGGGGGCCGATGAGCACGCCGGTCTGGAACTTGGTGCAGCCCCAGTAGGTTCCTATGAAATCGAATTCGTAGCCCCCGCCTATGTAGGCAGAAACGCTGCTTGTCTTGAGCAAATTGACATTCAGCAACACCGGAATCTGGGGCCCCGACAGGCGGGCTCCGTAAATATACCTGAGCCCGGCGATTACATTCAGCCACTGATCCGGACTGCCGAAGCGGGTACGTACACCCAGGCCTCCGCTCACGTTGATAGGCCCGCTGCTGGAGAGGAAGAAGTCGGCGCTGGCGTCCGCTCCTACCTGGAACGGGATGCCTTTTCCGTCGGCGGCCCGGCCAGCAAGTGACAGGCAAAAGAAAAGGGCGGCAAGCACGGTGAGCAATTTACGCATAATAGAAAGCCAGTCTGTTCCAAGGGTTTAACAATCACAAAGTTATTGTTTTTCGGCAAAAATGCAAAGACGGCGCTGGGGCGCCCAAACATCTTGAAAAGGACGATACAAGGTAGTGGCGCAAAGTTATCTGGCTAAAAGTCAGTTTATTACGTGTTTCAGGGTACCTTAAATAATACCGCCCTGATATAACCAAATTACTGACTATTAAGTAGTTAGCTTTGCCCCTGCTCTAGCACCCCGTGTATCGTCCTGAAAAAGTTCACCCAAAAGGTAACTTTTATGGATTCTATATGCTACCGGGCGATTCAGTGTGCTATCAGGACTCAACTGCGACCGACAAAAAAAAGAACAGGCGCTCACGTTTCCGTAAGTGCCTGTGTCCCACTGAGTCTGGATGACTGGACTTGAACCAGCGACCTCCTGGTCCCTAACCAGGTGCGCTACCAACTGCGCCACATCCAGAATTGGACCGCAAATGTATAACTTTTTCTGATATCTTGCAAATCTTTTTTGGGCTTTTTGTTAACTTTGGTAATCGAAATCAGAATATGAAAGCAATCCGCTTGACAGCACTTGTGGCCATTGCCATTATGTGCCTGGTATCTTGCTCGGGCACCCAGCACAAAGAGGCCGCCTTGGAGAGGGCGAGGCAAATAATTGAGCATCTGAGCATTGAGCAGAAAGCGTCGCTGCTGATGCACGGCAGCGCCCCCATCGACTCCCTTGGTATCCCGGCGTACAACTGGTGGAACGAGGCGCTCCACGGGGTGGCCCGCAACGGCAGCGCAACTGTTTTTCCTATGCCAATAGGGATGGCCGCGTCATTCAACTCCCCGCTGCTGGAAGAAGTATTTACTGTGGTCAGCGACGAGGCTCGGGTAAAGAACCGTCAGGCGCGCGAACAAGGCTTCGTGGGTAATTATCAGGGACTTACATTCTGGACTCCAAACATAAACATCTTCCGCGACCCGCGCTGGGGACGCGGTATGGAAACTTACGGCGAGGACCCTTACCTCACAGCCCAAATGGGAGCTGCCGTAGTACGCGGCCTGCAAGGCCCTTCCGACGCCCCGGTACTCAAAGCCCACGCCTGCGCCAAGCACTTTGCCGTGCACTCGGGTCCCGAATGGAACCGGCACGAATTTGACGTGAACCCCTCGGAAAGAGATCTCCGCGAGACATATCTGCCTGCCTTCAAGGAACTTGTAACCAAGGCAGGAGTGAAAGAAGTGATGATTGCCTACAACCGTTTCAGGGGCCAGCCGTGCGGAGCCAGCGATTACCTGGTGAATGGTATCCTCCGCTGCGAGTGGGGCTTTGAGGGGCTGGTGGTATCGGACTGCTGGGCAGTTCACGACTTCTACGTGCAAGGCCGTCACGGCTACAGTCCCGACGCCGCCCACGCCGTAGCAGAGGCCCTCAACAACGGCGTAGATCTCGAATGTGGCGACTCCTACCGGCATATTCCCGAGGCAGTGAGCGCCGGACTGCTTGACGAGGCAACCGTAGACAGAAGCCTGGAGCGGGTGCTCTACGAGCGCATCTGCCTGGGCGAACTTGACGCCAAGGACCCCTGGAGCAAGCTGGACACCGCTATCGTAGAATGCGACTCGCACAGGGCCCTGTCGCTCAAGATGGCGCACGAATCACTTGTGCTCCTGCTAAACAAAGACGGAATCCTCCCGCTCGGAGGGTGCTCACGCCTTGCTCTCCTGGGCCCAAACGCCCACAACGCCTCTATGCAATGGGGCAACTATAACGGTATTCCCCGGACCACGGTAACTCTCAAAGACGCCCTGCAGCAGAGAGTCCCCTCCCTGACTTACATCGACGGCTGCCCCCACGTTGGCGGGGAGGCCGACACCGAGGCCCTGCTGGGGCAGCTCGAAGGAATTGATACAGTGATATTTGCCGGCGGCATCTCCCCCGCTCTCGAAGGCGAGCAGATGGATGTGGAGCTCCCCGGATTCAAAGGCGGAGACCGTACCGACATTGAGCTGCCGGGCGTTCAGCGGGAGCTGCTCGAGGCGCTCCACAGCGCCGGAAAGGCTGTAATCTTTGTCAATTTCTCCGGCAGTGCCCTCGGCCTCGAGAGGGAAACTCACAACTGCCAGGCTATTCTTCAGGCCTGGTATCCCGGCCAGGAGGGAGGAACTGCCATTGCCGATGTGCTGTTTGGCGATGTGTGCCCTTCGGGTAAGCTGCCCGTTACTTTCTACCGCAGCATAGCCGACCTGCCCGACTATGAGAATTACTCTATGCAAGGGCGCACGTACCGCTTCTTTGGCGGAGAACCCCTGTTCCCCTTCGGATTCGGCCTGAGCTATACAACATTCGAGTACGGCAAGGCGTCGGTCAGGCGCGGGCAAATTATCATTCCAGTAAGCAACACAGGAGGGCGCGACGGGGTGGAAACCGTCCAGCTCTATGTCCGCAGGCCCGACGACCCCGCAGGCCCCCGCTGCAGCTTAAGGGGATTCAAGAAGGTATCCGTCAAGGCCGGAGAAAGCATCGAAGTCAAGATCCCCCTGACCGAGGATACCTTTACCTGGTGGAATGAGCAGAACGGGAAGATAGAGCCGCTGCGAGGAGATTGGGAGCTGCTCTACGGGGGCAGTTCCGACAACCTGCATACTTTAGCCTACAGTGTCAAGTAGCTGATTATTCGGCCAGGCACCCGTCAAGCAGGCGGGTGATGGCCTCTTTGTCGAGCTTCTGGCCGATGAATACTATCTTCTGCATCCTGTCGCCGTACACAGGGTCCCAGTCGCGGCGCAGCTGGGGGTCGCGCTCCATCTGCTGCTGCAGTTCGTATTCATCCATAGAGGCATACCACAGGCCGGCGTCCTTGATGAGCTTCTCGCGCCCCGCCTGTTCGAAGAGGTAACACTGGTCGGGCTCGGAAGAAAAGTAGCAGAGCCCCTTGGCACGTATGATCCCGGAGGGCCAGTGCTTGAAGATAAAGTTGTCGAACTTATTGATATCCAGGGGCTCGCGGCGAGTATAGACAAAGGTCTCGATGCCGTACTCCAGGGCCTCTCCCTCGGGCTCGCCGTCTTCGTCTTCCTCTCCTTCAATGGCGGAAATCCAGGCGGCCGAAGTAGCTACCGCATCAAAATCGAACATACCGGTGTAGATGATTTCGTCGAGATCCACATCGCCGTAGTCACAGCTGAGCACCTTGGCTCCGGGGTTGATGCCCTTGACGATGGCGCGCAGGCGTCCCAGCTCGTCGGCAGTCACCTCGGAGGCCTTGTTGAGCAGCACGATATTGCAGAACTCCAGCTGTTCGATAATGAGCTTCTCTAGGTCGTCCTCGCCTATATCCTCGCGCCCCAGGGCCTCGCCGCCGCCGAATTCGTCTTTCATGCGCAGGGCGTCCACAACCGTTACGATACAGTCGATGTAGGGCAGTCCGCCGCGCATATACTGGGTTCCGAACGTGGGCATTGTGCAGATTGTATTGGCTATGGGAGCAGGCTCGCAGATGCCGCTGGCCTCGATTACTATGTAGTCGAAACTCTTGCTCGACACAAGGTCGGCGACCTGCGCCACCAGGTCCATCTTGAGAGTGCAGCAGATGCAACCGTTCTGCAGGGCCACGAGAGAATCGTCTCCACCGCCTACTACGCCCCCCTTCTGGATGAGGTCGGCATCGATGTTGACCTCACCTATATCGTTGACAATCACTGCGAATTTGATACCCTTACGGTTGGACAGAATGCGGTTCAGAAGAGTGGTTTTGCCGCTGCCCAGATAGCCGGTGAGAAGCAGTACCGGCACCTGCCTGGTTTCCATATCTATTGTCATAATTAAGTGTAAAATTACACTATTTCCCTCTATTATGCAACCCCGGTTTGCAGGGGGATAAGAAATTATCTATTTTTGTTCCTTTCGAAGAGCTGCCGCAACAGATGGAAGGGCATTACGGATACAGGCGCATCATAAGGGAGATGTGGCCGATGGTGTTGATGATTCTGGTCACGTCGATTGACAGTATCGTCGATGGCTGGTTCATCTCCAATTTTGCCGGCAGCACGGCCTTCGCCGCAATGAACATCATCTGGCCTGCGATTGCCATAATCTCAGCCCTCGGACTTATGGTCGGCGCCGGCGGCAGCGCCCTGGTCTCAAAGACCTACGGCGAAGGAGACATCGAGCGGGGGAACCACATCTTCACGATGCTCATCCGTCTCACTTTCTTTGCCGGGCTTGCCATCTGCATAGTGTTTTTCATACTTATGCGTCCCGCCTCCGAGGCCCTCGGCGCACAGGGGGCGATGATACGCTACGCAGTGATTTACGGCAGGATAGTAACCGTCACTCTCCCGGTGTATATGCTGCAGCTCGCCATCCAGCCTTTCTGTATGACTGCGGGAAAGCCCTCCCTGGGAACCATTACCTGCATCATTTGCGGGGTGAACAACATCATCCTGGATGCACTGTTCGTGGCGGTATTCGGGTGGGGGCTGACCGGCGCCGCCGTTGCGACGGCAATTTCATTCTTGCTCGGCGGACTTATCCCCGTGATATACTTCTCGTCCAAGCGCAACAGCACTCCCCTGCGCTTCCTGAGGAACAGTCCCGACAACTGGAGGGCTATTGGCAAGTCGCTCTCGAACGGGCTGTCGGAGTTCGTGGGCAATATCTCCTACAATGTGGTGGGAATCTGCTATAACTTGCAGTTGATGAAGTTCATAGGAGAAAAGGGAGTGTCGGCATACGGGGTTCTGCTGTATATAGGATTCATATTCGGATCGGTATTCATTGGCTACAATATGGGAGTCTCGCAGGTCATTTCGTATAAGTTCGGGGCCGGGGACAAGAAAGAATTGCGAAGCTTGCTGCAGAAGAGCTGCGTGTTGATTGCCATCGCGGGGCTGGCGTTCACGGCGATAATAGAGATGTGGGCGCCGCAGCTGTCGGCGGCCTTCGTGGGATACGATACCGAGCTGAGAGACCTGACGACCTACGCGCTGCGAATCTATATGGTGTCGTTCCTCATCTGCGGCTTTAATATGTTCGCTTCCGCCTGGTTTACAGCACTTAACAACGGGCCGGTGTCGGCTGTGATCTCTTTTACCCGAACTCTCGTTTTCGAGCTGGGATGCGTGTTCGTGCTGCCGCTGATTCTGGGTATCGACGGGATATGGCTGGCGGTCAATGTGGCCGAGGTGCTGGCCCTGCTGCTCTCCGCAGCCCTCGTGCTCGGCCTTCGGCACAGATACGGTTATTAAGCGGGTGATTCTGCTTTTATTTATCTCCCCTATTTCATATCTTTGCATTGTCTTAATTAGTAGCAAGATGCAGAAAGAAAACAAACGATGCATATACAACTCTCCGCAGTTAGAGCGAATGAGTCTGGATTACGATGGTTTAATTGCACAATCGTTGGAAGATCCCAACGATGGTGAAGAATGGATTTGGGAGGAGTAGGCGATGAAAAAACTGTTATTTGTTCTTTCGGCATTGATTATTGCCGGTTGCACAGTGTCAAATATCGACGGTGATACCGCCAACCTGCAGCCTAAAGTATATACTGCAGGGTTTGAGGATGTGGAAACCAAAGTGTATGTTGACTCTAATTTGAAGACTCACTGGACCGCTGATGACAATATCAGCATCTTTACTTCTTCATTCAACGGGAAATACCGCTTCACCGGAGAGACTTCAGACATATCGGGTTCGTTTACCGCCTGCGAGGAGCTCCACTCGGGAGCAAGTGTGCCTACTGTTTATGCGGTGTACCCCTATTCCGAAGCTACATCCGTATCGTCTGACGGTGTGATTACGCTATCCCTACCGGCCGTCCAATACTACGCAGCTAATTCCTATGGCCTCGGGGCGAACACTATGGTAGCCGCGGGTGAGTCATTGTCATCAACGCACTTGTATTTCCAGAACCTTTGCGGTTTTGTTGTGATAAGGCTATATGGCGAAGGAGCCGTTAAGGCCATCACCCTTTCCGGGAACTCTGCTGAGAGCATTGCCGGACAGGCAAACGTAACGCCCAGGTTCGGATATGAGCCTACGGTGGCGATGTCGGAATCGGCATCCGGGAGCATTACCCTCGATTGTGGGGAGGGAGTAGAACTGGGTAAGACGCCGGAAACTGCAACCGCCTTCTGGTTTGCCCTTCCGCCTGTTTCGTTTGCCCGCGGATTCAACATCAAAGTCTTCCGTCAAGACGGGTGGTCGATGGAACAGTCAACATCCTTAGAGCGCACGGTGGAAAGAAATACCGTGCACAGGCTCTCGTCCCTGGAAACTGTTTTCACCACTCCGCCCGATGGAGAAGTAGCTTTTGCCGACAAAAGTCTTGAAGCATACTGCCTCGAGCAATTCGACGCCGACGGCGACGGGAACCTTTCGCTGTCGGAGGCCGCCGCTGTACAGACTCTCCGTTGTTCCGGAAAAGGAATCGAAACAATGGGAGACCTGAGTTGCTTCTCCGGCCTTGACACCCTTATCTGCAGCCAGAACCAACTGTCGCTTCTGGACGTCAGCTCTCTGACAGGCCTTATATACCTGGACTGCTCGAACAATCAGCTCACATCCCTTGTTACTTCGGCAAAACAATCTTCGGCTCCGAGTACCAAGGCCGAATCGAAGGGTGATTCCGCTCCCGCTGCACTGACCACTTTGTTGTGCCATTACAACAATCTCACATCCCTTGATGTCAGCGGATATCCCGAACTTACCAACTTGCAATGCAACAATAATTCGCTCACCTCCCTGGATGTATCCGGCAACCCTGTATTGGGGCGGCTCTTCTTCCGCTATAACCAAATTAGCGCGATAGATGTTTCCAAAAATCCTGTACTGTTCTATCTGGACTGTATGGCAAATCTTTTGACTTCGTTGGACGTGAGCAATAACCCGCAGCTATCCACTCTTGATTTCACACAGAACCAAGTTAGCGAGATTGATGTGAGCAAGAATCCAGTGCTAAGCGTATTTCATTTTACCAGCAACAACATCACCACCCTTGACTTGAGTCACAATCCCGAGCTAAAACAGCTGAATTGCTCCGATAATCCTTTAATTACACTCGACTTGAGCCATAATCCTGCCCTGGAGGTTCTTATGTGTTATAAAATCGGTCTCACATCTCTGGATCTTAGCGGCAATCCGATTCTTCGTAGCATATCGTGCCGCGAGAACAATTTTACTTCATTGAATTTTAGATACAACCCTAAACTGACTTCCATATCTTGCCCCATAAATAAACTCACTGCGCTGGACATCTCTCAATGTGCCGATTTGACGTCGCTGTCATTCTACGGCAACCAGTTAGCCACAATTGATGTCTCTAATAATACAAAGTTGACATCGCTGGATTGCGGCGACAACCAGTTAACCACAATTGATGTCTCTAATAATACAAAGTTGACAATGCTGGATTGCGGCGGCAACCTGCTGGCCGCACTGGATGTTTCTAAGAATACCGATTTGAAGTCGCTCTACTGTAACAATAACCTGCTGACAGTCCTTGACGTCAGCAATAATCTACTATTGACCAGGCTGACCTGCAACAACAACCCCTATCTCACTGAAATCTGGCTTAGAGAAGGGCAGGTCATAAACAGTCTGACCTACGACACGTACACTTCTACAATAAAGTACAAAGCCAATCCATAAATCGAGTCGCCAAGTGTACGGGAGGCGGGGGTTGCCCGGTCCCGTGGGCACAGAAGCCGGTTTTGCACACGGGAGGCGGTATTTTCCTGGTCCCGTGGGCGCAAGAGCTTGTTTTGGACACGGGCGTTCTTCAAACAAGCCGACAAGGCGCCTTCAGGCGCCGCATCGGAGCGTCAGCGAGTTTTTCGGAGAAAAACGAGCAGCGGAGATGCCCGCGTAACGAAGTGGAGCGGCAGTGTCCCCTGGGGGACCGCTGCGGAGCAGCGAGGGGGACATAGGAATCCCTCTTCCGAAGCGAAAAAGCCGGCGGATGCCGGCTTTGGAGCGGAGGAAGAGGGATTCGAACCCCCGGAACGTTGCCGTTCAACAGTTTTCAAGACTGCCGCCATCGACCACTCGGCCATTCCTCCAATCGGGACTGCAAATTTAGATAAAAAATCGGGGAATCCAACACTATTTGATTGGCGATTACTCACTATCGCTCGCCGTCAAGCGCTTTAGTAAGGGAGAACTACAGGTACAGGTGTAACCAACAGGGCCTCGCGGGCTTCACGCAAAATGGGCTCGCAGTAAGAGACGAAACCGTTCCAGCTGTAGAAGGCGCCGCCGATACTCTCCAGGGGCAGGGCGAGCGGCTCTTCGTTGAGGAGAGGGAGGAAGATCAAATCGCCCCCGCGACCGCGGAAGAACACGAACTGAAGGTTGGACGCCATAGGTATCTGCGACACGTCCCAAAACTCCCAGGCGCGGGTAAAGTCTTCTAATTCAGCATCCCAGCCCTCGACCTTAAGCATTGCCAGAAGGGCCATCATACAGCCGTCGTGCCCGAAACGGAGCCGCACCCGCACACCCGATTCGATGTCCGGCGCCACCCTGTCGATAATATCTCCCAGCACCGCCTCCGAAAGGTAGCAGCCGCGCTTGTCGCCCCCCGGGAAGCGGCTCTTGCCAATATAGAAGGAGCAATTGTCCAGGCGCCCGAGCAGAAGGAGCTCGTCGTAGTTAAACGCATCCAAGATGCTCGGGAAGCCGCAGCTGGGAAGATTCACCGCCACGTCAAAGAAATGCCTCTCGAAAGAGAGCGGATCGCACACTCCCTGAAGATAGCCATAATCGGCGAACAAACGCCCGCAGAAAGGTTCCGGATCGATTATATCTGCTACATAAGCGTCGAAAGCCGGACGCCAGAGGCCGTCACCCTTCTTCCAGCGGATATCGTATTCGGTAGCCCGCGGGTTCTCAAGCGTATGCTGGTTGATGACTCCCATATAGCTGCGGGAGGCATCGGCGTGAATATCCAGGGAAGGGCGCAGCGAGAGCAATTCGCGGGTGAAATAGAACATCGAGAGCATCGTGCGCTCCAGGTTGGTAGAATTGGCCTCGATGCGGGCGTGCCCCCTGAAAAGCGAAGGATAGCGCCCGACCATACGGCGGGCTATGCCGCGGTGCTGGATAACGCCCAGCGGAGTAAGCTCTCCCTCGCGCTTGTCGAGCAGGGGATAAACGGCAGAATATATCTGCCATATCCTTTGTCCCTCGGGGGTAAGCATACTGTCGGCCGCCGCCCTCTCAAGGACCGAATGCACTATCGAGTACTGCGCCGGATTGACGAGGTATCTCGATCCGTGCCGTCCGTAGTGCGTGATATACACCGGCTTGTAGCCTGCGGGGGGCTTGGGGAGAGAGGCGAATTCGGTAGGATACAGACGGCTGGTTCCCATCATCCAGTCGGTGACCTGCTTCCCGTCGGCCGTCAGCAGACGCGGAGCCGCACAACTTCGAGCAGAGCTCTCATCCCTCCCAACTCCACGGTTGGGCCCCTCCCGTTCACATAGCCACGGGCGGCTATGGTTTTGCCGCTCCGAGTCTGCCGTCGGCCGGCACGAAAGGGCACCTAACAGCAATACGGAGGCCAGCAGTATCGACAGGCACTGCCCGTCGATACCGCAAACGCTACTGCGCTTTCTGTTCCTTCTTCTTGTCATCGGAGGCAAAGAATTTCCATTGGAACAGAACCAGATAGAATGCGCCTACAGTAACGCAGGAATCCGCAAAATTAAATACGGGGCTGAAGAACACCACCTCGCCTGCGGCATTGTGGATAAGCGGGAAATAGAACATATCCACCACCTTGCCGAACATAAACGGGGCATAATCCCAGATGAGCCCGTAGAACAAACAGTCTATTATATTGCCGAATGCGCCCGCAGTGATAAGCGTAAGGCCGACCAGCACCCCTACGGGAGCCTTGTTCTTGCGGTTAAGTGAACTTATCCACCAGATCAATGCGCCGCACAGAAGGATGCGGAAGAGCGAAAGGAGGAACTTCCCCACCGCTCCGCCGAACTTCATCCCGAAGGCCATACCCTCATTCTCCACGAAGCACAGGCGGAACCAGTCACCTAGGACATATATCTGCTGCCCAAGCGACATATTGGTCTTGACCAGGTACTTGATTACCTGGTCGATGACCACAAGTATCACTCCGAGAGCTATCAGCCTCGCGCCTCTGGAGATTTTCATTTCCTGCCGGCCTTGGCGAGTTTCTCTTTAGCTTCCACGGTCAGGGTTGCGTGCGGAACCAGACGGAGCCTCTCCTTGGGGATGAGCTTTCCGGTCTCGCGGCAAATGCCGTAAGTCTTGTTCTCGATACGGACCAAAGCAGCCTCGAGGTTCTGGATGAACTTGTACTGGCGCTGGGCAAGCTGGCTTGCCTCCTCCTTGGAGAGTTGGTTTGCACCGTCGTCCTCAACGGTCTTGAACGAGGGAGAAGTGTCCTCGATGTCGTTGGAGCCGTTGTGCATAATAACTTGACGGAGCGTATCGTACTCCGCCCTGGCCTTGGAGAGCATCTCGTCGATAATTGCCTTGAATTCGGCGAGTTCCTCGTCGGAATAACGAGTCTTTGTTTCTTCTGCCATATTTGTATTACGATTTAGTTTTATTTTGATGACTCCCTCTTCCCAGGCCACCTCGGCGGCGTCGGCAGGCGCCTCGCCAAGAGGTTTGAGGAGAAGAGAAGTGGAGAGAGTCTGGTTGGACACATAGTCGCCGAAAGCCTCGAGAGCCTTGGAAATGAGCTCGTGGGCGGGGCCGTCGGCATAAATCTCCGAACTGATGCGGTCGGTAAGTTCGAAGCCGTTCTCCTTGCGGAGGTTCTGGATAGGATGGAT
>JAGCCX010000026.1 GCA_017651465.1 Bacteroidales bacterium | reverse complement strand
TCGTGCTCATTCCGTGGGAACGAAGCAGACGGGCCTTGGCGGCATACTCTTCGTTGTTTGTTACGAACATTCCGCCTTCACCGGTTGAAATGTTCTTGTTGGAGAAGAAACTGAATGCCGAGCAATCGCCGATGGTGCCTAGTTTCTTTCCCTTGTACTCGGAAAGAGGGCCATGGCAGGCATCCTCAATGACCTTGAGATTGTGCTTCCTGGCAATGGCCATAATCTCATCCATCTTGGCAGGGAAACCGGCCATATGGACCACGACGATACCCTTGGTTTTCGGCGTGATCTTCTTTTCGATGTCCTTAGGATCGATGTTGATATGCTCAGGGCCAACAATGTCGCAGAAAACCGGAGTAGCACCCGTATAACGGATACAATTGGCAGAAGCTGCGAAGGTCAGGGACGGGCAGAGCACCTCATCCCCAGGGCCGAAACCGCAGATAATACAGCAAAGATGAAGGGCATCTGTGCAGTTGGTAAGGCTGACCGCATAGTTGGCGCCTAGCATCTTCGCGAACATCTCCTCGAGTTCGGCATTCTTGGGACCGGTGGAGATCCATCCGGACATAATTGTATCGTAGGCGGCCTGCGCTTCGCGGTCATCAAAATTCAAGTTGAAAAGAGGTATTTTGTATGCCATAATCTACATCTTCTGATCCAGATTCTTCCCTTTTTCTTCGTGCTCGAAGTTCGGAATGAACTCCTTGATGGCCTTTACGACATCTTCTTTCGTGAAATTAGAGGCGAACAAAGCCTGCAATTTGTCAAAGAAAGATTCCACATCATACAGGGAGTGACGACTTGTCTTTTCTATGACTCCCAAGGCCTTGAAACGATCCAGATCGACTTTTTCGCCCGGAACAAAAAACTCCTCATAGGCCTTCTCTCCTGTGGTATCGCTCTTAAAGTAAACGACCGGATATTCCGCACTGTCATAGGTCATTTGCTGCGCGAAAGACTTAGCAGAATCATCGTCCGTAAACTCTTTCTTCACGTATCCTTCGGATTTCACGAAATCATCGCAGATGGAACTGAAGGTCAGCATCTGTTCCTCCCCCAATTTAGGGAAGAAAGTTTCGCCGCTCTTCCCAAGGATACAGGCAAGCATGCAGATCTGGCCGCTTTCTTCCGGAGAGACGAAGTAGCGTTTGACATCATACGGAGCGGCCAGCGGCTGCTTCTTCTGCAAACGATGTAACCATCCGTCCGGCAAGGAGCCATTGCTGAAAGCGACATTGGCAAAGCGGGCAGTCGTAACCTTGAACTTGTCGCCATAGGCCATGACCAAATCTTCCATAATCCGCTTGCTGGCGCCCATAATGTTCACAGGATTGGCCGCTTTATCTGTACTGACGCAGAAGAAGTGTTTTGGTGGGAACTCACAAAGAAGATCCATCAATCTCTTTGCTTTGATGTCATTGTTCTCTATCAAAGCCTGAACTGAATACTTGTCCTTCTCGCTCCGGACATGCTTATGTGCTGAAAAATTCGCTACGATGTCAAACCCTTTTTCTTCCCGAAAGATCCGTGCAAAGATGGGATCGGCAAAATTCAAAGTATAGGTTCGGTAATCCTGGGGGACGTAAAGACCATACGTCGAGCGCAAATCCCTGGTCAATTCCACCAATCCGTTTTCGTTCAAATCTATGACAACCAATTTTCCAGGATGGAAACGGAGAATGGACTTTATAAAGGAAGAGCCTATACTTCCTGCGCCACCTATTACGCAGACAGAGCGATCTTTTATTGCCTGGACAAGAAGGCTGTTGTTGACACGAATATCGCGTTCAAATAAGCTTGCTGCCCTGAAAGTAATATTATCAGATATAAATGCGTTCAGATTAAACATCTATCTCTAAACCGTATCCATAAAACTCTTCTGCACCTTGTTGAACACTAGAATGCCTAGACCAAGCAAGATGCACATAAAAACAAAACTATATAAAATCCATCGCCAGCCGACGAACTCGCCGCAACCAAGGAAACCATACTTGAAGGTTTCAATGATTGGTGTAACAGGATTTAAGCACATAAACGTGTGAACAGGAACACCCATGAAGAATTTGCCGCTCGTTTGGCTTAAAGGATAGACTATAGGTGTAGCATACATCCACAGCGAAACGAGGAAGGAGAGTAATACCTGCAAATCACGGTATTTAGTTGTCAAAGAAGAGAAAATGGTACCGAATCCTAAAGCCAACCCCGCCATCATAGCGATAAGAAGTGGGAGCATGAAAGCATACCAAGTCAAATGTGCCGTACAATTAGGGTCGAAGATTGTGTAAACGATATAAATAATTGCAAAGAACCCGAACTGAATCGCCAGCGTCAGCAAATTGCTGATTACACTGGAAACCGGCATCACCAACCGCGGGAAATACACCTTACCAAATATCCCAGCATTTGCCACAAACGTATTCGAAGTCGAAGTCAAACAACCAGAGAAATAATTCCACATAGCCGTACCCGCCAGATAGAACAACGGCCTCGGAACCCCGTCTGTCGGGATACCGGCAATGCCGCCGAAAACGACCATGTACATGATGACCGTCATGGCTGGCTGGATGACGAACCAGGCCGGTCCGAGAATTGTCTGTTTGTATCGGGTGATGATATTCCTCTTGACAAACAGGGAGCACAAGTCCCTGTACGCCCAGAGTTCCTTAAAGTCAACCGAGAATAGTTTATCCTTCGGCTTAATAACTATATCCCACTTTTCTTCTGCCATATTCTAATGAGATCTCTTATGTTTGAATAATATGTTGCCAACCGTGCCCCAGAAATATCGCCAATCAGTGGCGAAGGGGCGTGAGTGGTAGGCGTCGATATAGCGCTTCTCCGATGCCTGGACGTCTTCCAGTGTGACGGGGGAGTGCTCGTCGTAATAGAAGGGGGGCAGCAGGCCGGGCTTTACGCTGATGTGCAAGTCCTGCATCTCCGGCGTGTACAAACTGAAGTAATGCCTGCTCAACGGGCGTACGCCAACAAGCTTCATCTGTCCTTTGAGGACGTTGATGAACATTGGCAGTTCGTCCAGCCAAGACTTGCGGAGCAGCTTGCCCCATCCGTTTATCCGGTAGTCGTGAGCGAATTTGCCGCCCTCCTGGAGCCCCTCATACTCAAGCATATAGGGCTGCAGGTACTCTGAGTAGGAGTACATAGTGCGAAATTTGTAAACGCCTATCATATCGCCGTGATAGCCTACACGGTTGAGTTTTACCAGGGGCCCGCAGGTGGGCTCGTCATCCCAGATGGGGGCACGGAACTTCTGCCCGAGGATGTAATACTCGCCTTTGTGGAAGCGCTGGTCGATGACCTCGAACCCCGCCCTGTACATGCGGCCAAGGAGTTCTACGCGGTGGTAAGTGCGGTTCTGCCCCTTGGTGACCCAATAGTAGAACCATTTGGTCAGCTTTAGCTTAGGGCATACACGGTGCCATAGATAGTGGCAGCCATAAAGGAACTTGCCATATATGCCGGGGTGCTTCCGATATATCACTTCTCGTTTTAGGCGAGCCGTACGCGAATGTACCCACAGGTAGCCTTTGTCTTCAAGTACTTCGTTTGCCTTGTTGAGGAAGGTGTTCAAATGGCGTATGCGCGTCAGCGCCAATTTGTTGATAATCAACTCGGGATGATGGGGCTTCAGGCCTTCGAGCGAGTTGCCGTCGTCGGTGTTGACGATAAAGGTAGTGTCGTCAAACTGCTGCATGTGCGAGGCCAGCCACTGCTCGGTCTCTTTGACGTCCATTCCTTTGGTGGCCTTGAAAATAACCTTCAGGTCGTGATTAGTGGCAAGGTGGCGTTCAAACTTGGCGCCTGTCTCCACTCCCTGCTCTGAGAAGTTCTCGGGGATGAACTGCTCGTCGTACTGAAGGGTTACCCAGGGCTTACGGCGTTTGAAGAGGCTCATTTAAGGGCGGCTTTGACAGCGTTACAGACGGTATTGATTTCTTCGTCAGTGATGTATGGGTGCATGGGGAGCGAAAGGACGCGCTCGCAGAGGCTTGTGGCGACGGGGCAGAGATTCCTCGACTCCGCTCGGAATGACAAAGTATACTCCGCTTGAAATGCTGTCTGCAGATGCATAGGCTTGGGATAGTAAACCATTGAGGGGATCCCGGAGGCCTTAAGGAAAGCCTGAACTTTATCTCGCTCGGCGCTATCGGAGAATCGTATGGTGTACTGGGCCCAGCTGGAGCGGAACCCCTCGGGAACGACCGGAGTCGCGAGCCCCTTAAGGCGTTCCGAATAGAGTGCAGCGGCTTTGTTTACAGCATCCAGTTCATACTCGGCAAAAGCCTTGAGCTTGACCTGCAGCACTGCCGCTTGAACTGTATCCAGGCGCGAATTCATACCTATCCGCACATTGTCGTACTTGAATTCACCCTTGCCGTGGACGCGGTAAGACTCGATAAGCGCCGCCCACTCGTCATTGTCGGTGAATACTGCTCCGCCGTCTCCGTAGCAACCAACCGGCTTGGCGGGGAAGAAGGAGGTGGTAGCTATGTCTCCAAAACTGCAGGCGCGGGATGGCTGGTCGCTGTCGGCCATGACGATGGAACCGCCGAAACCTTGGGCGCCGTCTTCGAGTATCAGGAGTCCGTACTTGTCGGCCACGGCTCGTATTGCGGGATAATCGGCAGGGAGGCCGAAAAGATCGACGGCTACAACCACGCGCGGTTTCAATCGGCCCTCGGCAAGTACCTGCTCTACAGCTCTCTGAAGGTCGGTTGCATCGATGTTGAACGTGTCTTCACACACATCCACAAATACCGGCGTAGCGCCTTCCAGCGGCACCACCTCGGCCGACGAGAAGAACGTAAAGTCTGGCACAAATACGGCATCTCCGGGGCCTATGCCCCAAGCCTTGAGAGCTAAGGTAAGGGCATCAGTGCCGTTGGCGCAGCTGAGGCAGTGCTTAACTCCTACGTACTCCGCAAGCTGAGCTTCGAGTTCTTTTACCGGCTTGCCCATAATGTAGGCGCCACTGGCTACTGCATCCAGAATGGCTTTGTCCATCTGTTGCTGGAGGACTCTGTATTGCTGCTTTAGGTCTCTGAATTCCATTGTTGTTGAGGTTGCGGTAAAGCTTCGCCAATGCACCCCTGGAGGGGATGCTGTTCCGGAGGATTCCAGGAGGAATCCGTTATTCTTCGACTTTCTCGAGGTGGTCCTCGAGGAGTCGGTATTTGCGTCCGCAGGAGCAGGAGAGGCTGCTGTCCAGCTTCTTTCCGCACTCGCAGACCCATCCGATCTGACGGGCGGGGACCCCGGCCATCAGGGCGTAATCTTTTACGTCGCAGGTAACTACGGCACCTGCTGCTATAAGGGCGCTGCGGCCTATGGTGTGGCCGCAAACCACAGTACAGTTAGCTCCCAGTGAGGCGCCCTCACGCACGCGCGTACGCGCGTAAAAGCCGTGCACCGGAAAGTGCGCCCGCGGCGTATTCACATTGGTGAACACGCAGGAAGGACCGCAGAATACATTGTCTTCAAGGGTCACTCCCTCATAGACGGATACATTGTTTTGAATCCGGACTCCGTTTCCTATTCGGACGTTGTTTCCCACGTTTACGTTCTGGCCTAGGGAACAATTGTCCCCGATTATGGTCCCGCTTTGGATGTGGCAGAAATGCCAGACCTTGGTGCCGGCGCCAATCTGCACTCCGTCATCCACGTAACTGCTTTCGTGAATGAATGCGTCCTGCATCACAGAACCTCTATGTTGTCGCGGGAAGCGAGCCCGCGAGTGACGTTCTTGGTGTCGAAGATGGCTTTGGCATGCTGCTGCACAAAGCAGTAATCGACCTTAGTATGTGCCGTTGTAATTACCACGGCATCAGCGTTTTCGATGAGTTCGGCAGTGAGTTCGGGCTCTCCGTCGAACCACTCGCCCTTGTGACGGTAATGACGGACGAAAGGATCGTAGTATATCACATCGGCCCCCTCGCTCCGGAGTCCGTCTATGACCCTGATGGCGGGGGACTCGCGGTAGTCGTCGATGTCTTGTTTGTATGCTACGCCCAGAACCAGTATTTTGGCGCCGTTAAGGGCTTTGGCGAAGCGGCGGTTGAGCATATCGGCAATCCTCTCCACGCAGTACTCCGGCATACGGTCGTTGATCATCATCGACGATTCGATCATAGACGTGTGGAAACCGTACTCGCGGGCTTTCCAGCTAAGGTAATACGGATCCAGCGGGATGCAATGGCCTCCAAGGCCTGGGCCGGGGTAGAAAGGAGTGAAGCCGAAGGGCTTTGTCTTGGCCGCCTCTATCACCTCCCACAAGTCGATGTTCATCTTGTGGCAGAGGATGGCCAGTTCATTGATGAGGCCTATGTTGATGTTGCGATAGGTGTTCTCCAGTATCTTGGTCATTTCGGCCACGGCCGGGGAGGAGGCCCTGAAAACGGGGCTCTGCAGTACTGCCTCATACATTGCCGAAATCACCTCGGAGGCATCCTGGCCAAGACCACCCACGACCTTGGGCGTGTTTTTGGTCTTGTATATCAGGTTGCCCGGATCGACCCTCTCGGGCGAAAAACCGAGGTAGAAATCCTCTCCGCACCTGAGCCCGGAACTCTCGAGGATGGGCTTGATGAGCTCTTCCGTGGTGCCCGGGTAAGTGGTGGATTCCAATACCACCATCATACCTTTGTGAAGGTATTTGGCGATGGACCGGGCCGAAGATTCTACATAGCTTATGTCAGGTTGCTGGTGTGCGTCCAGCGGGGTGGGGACACAGATGGCCACGAAATCCACGCCTTCGATGAAGCTGAAGTCCGTGGTTGCTGAGAGGCGGCCGTCGGCCACCAGGGCTGCCAAGTCGCTGTCAACCACATCCCCGATATAATTGTGGCCGGCGTTCACCATATCAACCTTGTCCTTCTGTACGTCGAAGCCTATGGTACGGAATCCGGCCTTGGCCTTTTCTACGGCCAGTGGTAAACCAACGTAGCCGAGGCCCACGACCCCGGCTACGATGGATTTATCTTGAATCTTCTGTAAAAGATTCTGTTTCATTGGTTTACTCCTTGATGGCGGTAATCATACAGCAGCGGCTGAGTTCCTTCTCGTTGTAGAACATATAGTCAACACCACCCTTGTAATCGGTGACGAGCTGGTCGGGATCGACGCCAAGTTCCTTGGTGAGATAATCGTACACAGCCTCTACACGGTTCTTGGAGAGCATCATATTGTGTGCGGGAGTTGCGGTCTGCTTGTCGGCATAGCCGCAGAGGAGGTACTTCACGCTGGGAGTGCTCTTAATCACGTCGGCAACGGACTGCAGGTTGACCTTCTCGCGGTTGAGCAGATCCCAACGATCGACGATGAAGTTGATGTGGAACCACAGGTCGGGAACCTCAGTGATGTACTGGGTGTTGTTAGCGTTTGCAAGCTTGCCGTTAAGATCTTGGATAGTAGCGTTGGCGTTGATGAGGTCTCTGGTGAGAGCGTTGTTGATGGAATCACGCCTTGCAAGAGCAGCATCGTTGTAGTGAATGGTGCTGGTGCGGTAAGCGTTCTCCCAGCGGCTCTTCTTCTTGCCGAGCTTCCAGGACAGGCCGAGGGTGGCACCTGCGATGCCGTCCAGCTTATGATTGGCGAGGAAGTGTGCTTCTGTAGGCTCGTTCAAACTGGATTCGCCCTCAAAGTCATCGGACACAAGGGCTCCGCGGATGTTAAGCATAATGCTCAACTGCTCGGAAATGCGGAACTTTGGGGTAAGACCGACGTTGAACGATGCTCCAACTGCGGTTTCTGTAATGCCAAAAATCACACCACCACCGATATGGGCGTCAACAGTGAAGAAGCGGTCTTCCTTATATCCGGCGATAATATTACCAAGGTCGGCGTGAGCCAGGGCGAATACGTTGCCGTAATAGCCTTTCTGATAAGTAAGGTTCTGAGGAACATAGTCAGCACTGACTTTTCCGGTATAAGCTTCGTTGGTCTTGAACCTGGTGGTGTACAGATGGTCACCCCTGTTCTGATAAAGGCCCTTGAATTTGCTTACATTGGCTCCAATACCTACACCGAAGTAAGGGGATGCCCACTTGGTAAGGTAAAGGTCGATGGACGGGAAAGCGAACATACCGAATTTGTTCGTCATCTTCCAGTCGTTCTCTCCGTAGTAGAGCTGTGTGCCAAGGCCACCCATAAGCTCCCAG
>JAGCCX010000025.1 GCA_017651465.1 Bacteroidales bacterium | reverse complement strand
CCCCCGTTTCCGGCTGTCAGAAGCTTGCCGTCATTCCGGTAACATTCCACCAGGATATCGGCAGCTTTTTCTATCTGCTCCCGGCAGCAGGCCAGGGCAGGATAACGTTCGATGAGATTGTCAAGTACAGCTTTCATTTGTTTATAGTATCAGTATCGTAAATCTTCCATCCGTGAGCCCCTCCGTCGGTAAAGAGGAACGGCAGCACATAGCCGTCAAGGGCCCCAAGGGCCTCTTCGACCCTTTTCTTGCAGGGAGGATCGACAAAGAACATAATGAATCCTCCGCCGCCCGCGCCGCTCACTTTTCCGGTTCTTGCGCCGGCTGCCATCGCGACGTCGAAGGCGCGCTGGATGGTAGCGTTGGTTATCCCTTCCGCCATCTTCTTCTTGTTCTCCCAACTGCTGCCCAGAATGGCACAGAACTCGTTCATATCGCCCTTGAGCAGGGCCGCTTTCATATCGACGGCGCTCTGCTTTATCTTGTGCATCGCTTCTATCGCCCGTGCATTGCCCGAAGAAGTATTCCTGCGCTGCTGGTCGATAATGCTGGCCCCGTCTCTCGACTTGCCGGTGAAAAACAGCAGCAGGCTGGCTTCCAGCTCGTCGGCGATCCACCTCTTGACCTTGAGAGGATTGACTATCACCCTGTCGTCCGGCAGGAACTCGATGAAGTTGAAGCCGCCGAAAGCCGCCGCATACTGGTCCTGCTTGCCGCCCGAAAGGCCCAGGTCCTTACGCTCTATCTCATAGGCGAGGCGGGCTATCTCATAATCGCCCATAGGAAGCGAAAACCACTCCACGAAAGCCTTGAGTATACACACTACCATAGTGCTGGACGTTCCGAGACCCGAGCCGGCCGGAGCGTCGTTCCAGGTGGTGATGCGGAACGGACGCGGAGCAATTCCGAAATCGCGTATCACACGGTTGTAAACGCCTTTTACCAGGTCGGCACGTCCGTCGATGGGCAGAGACTCCGAAACGTCGCAGGTCAAGTTGCAGCAGGAGTCATACGAGTCGATGCAGATACCTCCGGCATCCCTTTCTTCTATCGTGCAATATGCATACAAGTTGATGGTGGCGTTCAGCACCAGGCCACCGAACATATCGCTGTATGGCGACACATCGCTTCCGCCGCCGGCAAGACCAAGGCGTAGCGGAGCTTTGCTTCTGATTATCATCTTCCTTTGTATAAAAAACCGTTTTTACGCCTCCAGAAATACTGCCAGCACATAAATACCGGCATTCCGAGCACTTCCGATGGATAGTGCAGCAGATACCTTAAGCCGCGGGTGAGTTTTCTTTTGCTATGCTTCACCAGGCCTTCGCCCTTTTCGTGGGCGTTGCGGGAGTCGAACTTGCCGAAATTGCCCGAAAGCATAATCTCTTCAAGCAGGAAGGCGCCCTCGCGCTCGTGAGGAGGGCAAAGCAGGCGGGAGTCATCCATCAGGAACACTTTCTGTAAAACGTACATCACCGCAGCCGCGAATTTGCCAAGACGCAGAGTCCCCAGATGCTCCATCACTGCCCGGCGGCCATCCCCGTCAAGATGCTGAAGGACATAATAATAGTCCAGCAGCTGGCGCAGGCCTATCCCCTCCTCAAGCACGTGCCTGTAAATATGGAGCAGCATATAAACCGCATCGAATTCAAGCGTGGGCACATTGAATCCGAGATTGGGGTCGAAGTTGGAGAACTGGGCGGGCTCCTGAGCGGCTATCCAGCGCTGGAGGCGGCGGTTGGACAGAGGAGCGTTCATCCAGGTGGGAGTAAAATGCACCTCCACGCTCACTCCTTTGATCATATTCACGTCACAATGGTGATACACCACCTTGTGCACCTCGAAGCGCGAGCGAAGGAAGTCCACTATTTCCTTCCTGTCCCCTTCTACCCAGATATCGATGTCGCCTCCCTGCCTAAGGGAAGGGTCGGGATACAAGGCGCCGGCGGCCTGCCCCTTGAGGATGCAACTCCGAAAGCCGTGTTCCAGGAAGCCTTTGTACAACCTGACGCAAGCATCCTTCTGGAAATTGCCTTTAGCCGCAACTTTTTCGGCCGTCATCGCCCATCGGGAGTAAACGCCCAGCGGGACATCCACCTCGTCGTGCAGGCGGTCTATCACGGGGAAGGTGAAAGCCAGAAGGTTATGCTGCCCGGCGATTTTAAGCAGCTCGTCCCACTCTTCCCGGTTTTGAGGAACGCGGGTCAGGGACTCACGCTTGCCGATGGCGATCTGAATCAGTTCAAAAAAAGTATTCATCCTAATAGGCCTGCTTGTCGCCCCCGAGAATCTGGAGGACGGTCTTTATGACTATCTTGACGTCAAGGCCCAAAGACCAGTGCTCGATGTACCAGATGTCGTAACGCACGCGTTCGGCCATATCCTCGGTAGTTTTTGTCTCCCCGCGGCATCCGTTAACCTGCGCCCATCCGGTAAGTCCGGGCTTAACCATATGACGTACAAGGTATTCGTCCACAAGCTTGGTATAAACCTCCGTATGCAGTTCCATATGAGGGCGCGGGCCGATCAGGGACATATCGCCCTTGAGGACATTGATAAACTGGGGCAGCTCGTCAATAGAAGTCCGGCGGAGGAAATCCCCGAACTTGGTCTTGCGGGGATCGTCTTCCGTGGCCTGCAGCTTGTCGGCGTCGGCATTCACTTTCATCGAGCGGAACTTATACATAGTGAAAGGACGTCCCTTGTAGCCTGTCCGCTTCTGTTTGAAAAGTATGGGACCGGGAGATGAAAGGCTCGTTCCTATCGCCACAAAGCACCACACAAATGGGTAAACAAGCAAAAGGAAGAGCACACTTGCCACTATGTCGAAAATGCGCTTGACGGCTGCATTCACAGGATCGGACAGGGGCTCGTCGCGAAGTTTCACCACGATAAGCGGTCCCAGTTCGCTGAAGGTCATCGAACGGTGCAGATAACCGTCCATATTGGGCACATAGTAGAAGTCGATGAACAGATTCTCGCAATTCCGGATTATTTCGTTGACCGTCGCACTCTTAAGGGCGGGATTGAGGCTGCAGTAAAGCTGATGGACCTTGTTGTTCCGCAGATAGTCGAAGATGGCAGGAAGGTCTTCGCTGAAACTTGCGACCAGTTTATAATCGCCGAATTCCGAAGAATTCTGAAGCATATTGGCAAGCCGCTGTGCATTTTCATTCTCCCCTACGATAACCACGTGTATCTTGTTGCGCCCTCTTTTGCGGGCGGCAAGGATGATTGCGCGGAACACCAGATGCCAGATACTTATCGCGACGACGGTAAAGATGCCCTGGTACAGGTAGAAATGACCGGCAAAGCTGTAGAACAGTATGTTCACCGAGGCAGCAAGCACGCCCAGGGTTATCACGCACTGATAGATTACGCTGAGTATCTGCTTCTTCCAGTTGTAAGTCCTGTCGTGAAGCCGGACAGGTACCAGCACCATCGCGATGATGAATCCGACTATGAGGAAATACAAAGAACGCGGCCTCGTCAGAACATAATCTTCCGTTGCCGTGAACGAGAACCAGCTCAGCATCCACTCGAAGATGCCGATATGGATGGCAAGATCCACCAGCATCACCGGTACGCTTAAGAAAAAGAATTCCTTGGTGTAGAATGTCTTAGTGTTCATATACTTCGAATACTTGCCGGGCAATCCGGTCCCAATCATACTTGGTCATATCATATTGCACCTCGCCGGGCGAGAGCAGGACGGCGTTCAGTTTCCCCCGGAGGTCGGCCACATCGCCACAATGGAAGTAGTTGCCATCCCCGAGTCCCACTTCAAGATTGGCGGGTATGTCGCTCACAAGCACCTTGCACTTGTAGCTCATTGCCTCAAGGAGGGCGATGGGAAGTCCTTCGTGAGATGAAGGCAGCACGTAACAGGCGGCGTGGCTTAGCAGAGAATGGAGCTTGCGCCCGCGAATAAACCCTGTAAGCACCGCACCCGACTCTTTGGCGTCGGCCTTGAGCCTGCGTGAATAGTCGTCCTCGAAATCGGCGTCTCCGGCAAGCACCAGCTTGTATCCCTCCAGCCCCCGGCAGGCCTCGACAAGGTCGTGCAGGCGCTTTTCGGGCACAAAACGGCACATTCCCAGAACGTATTTCCCGCTCTCAATCCCAAGGGAGGAAAAGTACTCCGGATAGTCGCATATCTCCGGTGACGGAACCCCGTTGTAGATGAGATAAACCTTTTGTGTCCTGCCGTATTTGTCCTTGACTATATTGCGGATGACATCCGAAATGACAATAACATCGTCGGCATACCTGACGCCGAGCCTCTCGCCGAGCCTGAGCATCGCCTTGGCCAGGCGCCCCCACTTCTCGCGGTCGTAGTCGGGGCCGTGATGGGTGAAGACCACCTTCAGACCGCGCAATTTTGCATAAGGCACCAGCAGAGCGGGGCCTACGGCATTGATATGCACTATGTCGGCCTTGGCGCGCGCGGCGTAGTTGATGGCGCGGAAGGTATGTACTATGGCTTCGAAAGCCTTACGTTTGGGAGATGGCAGATCGACGAGTTTCACGCCCTTCCAGCTGTCAAGTCCGTCGGAGACATAGCTCTTCCTGCGCACCACGGTCACATCCGCGCCGAGGGCCGCCAGCCTGGGGCAGAGCTCCTCGCAGTGAGTCTCCACGCCTCCCATTACATTGGGTATTCCGCGGGTTCCTGTAACTACTATCTTCATTTTTTAAGTCCGTCGTTGGCAATGGCTCCGGGATCGCAGGTCGAAAGAGAATCCAGCTGCTCCTTGCTGATGAGTCCGTCGCGGTAGTCACGCACGGCCGGGATTTCGTACATCGAGTATTTCTTCCCGGGGCGCAATTTGTGGGTCAGCACCCACCACGCAGGGTTCCAGATGTATTTGTGCATAGCCGGGCTCACCGACCCTATCATCCAGCACTGCCGGTCACACTTGCGGACGGCGGCGCGCACCTTCTCCGCCTCGGGAGAACTCCACAACTCATCCCAGCTCTGGCGGTTAAGGTTACCCATAACCAATTTGTCCTTGGTGCCGTTGCAGGGCATTACATCTCCGTAAGGGTCGATGAAGAAGGTGTCGAAGCTCATATCGCAGGGCAGAAGGCGCTTCTGGCCGTAGATGTAATTGATAAGACCATGGTTGAAATACGCTCGGAACCACTTCTTGGGGCTGTTCGATTTGAGCAGTTCGTTGACAAGGTCTTCAAAATGCCCGGCGACCATAGGACGGTCGTGGATTATGTTCTTGGACTCCACGAAGTAGAAACTGTTGTGGAGGCTCGCAGTCGCGAACTCCATCCCCATCTGCTCGCTGATCTTGTAGAGAGGCACAAGGTCGGGAGCGTTCTTGTCCTGCACGGTCATCCCGAAGCCCACATCCTTCATACCCATTTCGCGCAGTATCTTTAGCGTCTGGTAACCTCTCTGGTACCCGTTCTCGAGGCCCCGGATTTCGTTGTTGGTCTGCTCCAGGCCCTCGATGCTGATGCGGATGCCTATCTGCGGGAACTCCTTGCAGAGGTCAATTATGCGGTCGGTGAAATAGCCGTTGGTGCTTATGACAATGCGGTCCGAGAGCTTGAAGAGCTCCCGCACTATATCTTTCAGGTCTTCACGGATGAAAGGCTCCCCTCCGGTGATGTTGGTAAAATACATCTTGGGGAGTTTCTTTACCGTCTCTACGCTTATCTCGTCTTCGGGCTTTGAAGGGGCCTTGTAACGGTTGCACATCGTGCAGCGCGCGTTGCAGCGGTATGTCACTATGACAGTGCCGTTGAGCTTCATCATTTCACAATTCCTTTTTCGAGATACTCGGCCAGGTTGGTGCGCACCTTGGCGGCGGCGCCTTCCGCGGCCACCTTGGCCATATCGTGGTCAACCATAAGCTTTACCAGCTGCTGGAATGAAGTCCTGGAGGGATTCCAGCCCAGCTTGGCCTTGGCCTTGGTGGGGTCGCCCCAAAGGTTTACCACATCGGTGGGACGGTAGAAATCGGGGCTGACCTCAACCAGCGTCTTTCCCACCAGCTGCTCCGGTCCTGCAATGCAGACGCCCTTCTCGTCAGCGCCTTCGCCTTCGAAACGCAGTTCGATACCCACCTCCTTGAAAGCCAGATAGCAGAAATCGCGCACGCTGTGCTGGACTCCGGTAGCGATGACAAAGTCTTCCGGCTCCTGCTGCTGAAGGATCAGCCACATACACTCCACATAATCCTTGGCATAGCCCCAGTCGCGCAGCGAGCTGAGGTTGCCCAGGTAGAGCTTGTCCTGGTGCCCCTGCTTGATTCTGGAAGCGGCCAGGGTAATCTTGCGCGTGACGAAGGTTTCGCCGCGCCGCTCACTCTCGTGGTTGAAGAGTATTCCGCTGCAGCAGAACATATTGTACGCTTCCCTGTACTCCTTTACTATCCAGTAGCCGTAGAGCTTGGCCACGGCGTACGGACTGTAGGGATGGAAAGGGGTGTTTTCGTTCTGCGGCACTTCTTCGACCTTTCCGTACAGCTCCGAAGTCGATGCCTGATAGATACGGCAGGTCGATTCAAGGCCGCAGGAGCGGACCGCCTCCAAAATACGGAGCACACCCACTGCATCCACATCGGCCGTGAACTCCGGCGAGTCGAAGCTCACCTGGACGTGGCTCTGCGCGGCCAGATTGTAAATCTCGTCCGGACGTACCGCCGCTACCACCTTCACTATCGACATAGAGTCGCCCATATCGGCGTAATGCAGATGGAAACGTGGCTTGCCCTCCAGATGGGCTATACGCTCACGGAAGTCCACCGAGCTGCGACGGATTATCCCGTGTACTTCATATCCTTTGTCCAGCAGGAACTCAGAGAGGTAGCTGCCGTCCTGACCGGTCACGCCGGTGATCAATGCTTTCTTACTCATTATTAGCTTTTTTTCTGTGTATCAATTTGTTAACAGGTTCCATCAATGCTTCCCGCTCCCTTGAGTCAATGCCAAACGTCCATAAGGATACGAACATCGCAGCGCTGGTGAGCAGAGCGCACAGCAGCAGCCGCACAAAGCTCTTCTCCATCAGGACACAAGGCAGGAAACCGAATACCAGCATACTGGCTGCTATACCTGCAAGCGGCAGCACGCAGCCGCGTATATAGTCCCGGAGCGGAAGGCCGCACATCTTGTGGGCATAGGCTACGATAACTATATCCCCGCCTATTCCCCACACCACTATCATCGGAAGGTAGAGCCATACTGGGCCGCCTCCGGTCTTGAATGCAATGTATGTCAGGATTACCGGAGCGGCGTTCATCAGGCTTTTCCATATAGCATACCACTTGATCTTGCCCTGGGCATATACAGCGGTAGCCGCACTGCCGGCCATCTGCACTATGATTGTCTGTACTAGCTGAAGAATGCAGAACAGCACGGTCCATTCCGGTATTTCCTTAAGCCAGATGCCAAGCACGTAGGGCATCTCTATCATACAGGGAATGGAGAAGAACATAATAAGCAGCGCCGAGAACTTGCAGCCCGACACGGTGAAGCGGTTCATCGACTCCAGGTCGTTGGATCCGGCTTTCTTGACAATCACCGGATTCAGCGCCTTCATCATATTGGCCGAAAAGCTCGACATATAGCCGTTCAGCTGCTGAGCGATGCCCTGCGCGGCATTGAGCACCGTCCCGAAGAAGTGATTGAGCACTATTCCTATACCCTGGGCCGAAAAAAGGCTGGAGATGGCCGTAAGGAAGTTCCACCCCGAGAAAGACAAGATGCCCTTGACGCGCTCCGGATCCCAGTAGCGGCGTATGGCATAGACGCACTCCGGGTATTTGCGGTGGCAATAAACCTTCATTATGGACAAGGTGATCAGCGGGATCATCGCCATCAGCACACCGTACACAATGAGTTTGTCCTTGGCCGTATAGACGCAGCAGAAAGCTATCCCGAGCTTCAGCAGGGCCTCGAACACGCCCAGCACAGAATAATACAGCATATTCTCGTGGGCGTTCATCACGGCATCGTAGGGCACGTTCACAATGGTCAGGAAAGTGCTGACTATCAGGCTGTAATAAACGACCTTGGCAGCTACGGTGCGCTCCGGGGCAATGTTGAGTATTCCGTTGAACAGCGGATACATCACCCCTAGCAGCAGGAGCACCGTAACTATGCCGATGAGCAGATTCAGCACAATACTGATGTTGAACATCTTCTTGCTCTCTTCGATGTCTCCCGCCCCGAGCGCATAAGAGGTAAAGCGCTGGGTTGCATTGACAAGCGTCGAGCTCAGGAAGCCCATCATCGCTATCGCACCGCCCACTATATTGAAGATTCCGAAGTCCGAAGCGCCCAGGGAATCAAGCACGATCCTGGTCGTGTACAACGAGATGAACACGTTAATGCCCATCCTGATGTACAGGAAGCCCGAATTCTTCATTATGCGCGTTGCGGTGGACATACTATCTCCAGTACGCTTCGAAATGGTGGTGGGTCTTCTGACGGTCGGCGGGCGGCATCTTCATATAGTCGCCGTAAAGCCGAGTGAGGTAGGTATCGTAATTCGACGGCACCGGGAAGAGCCGTCCTTCGAATTCAGCTTCAAGCACGGGGAAATAATCTGCCGCCCTATTGACTTCCTTGATTCCGTAGTGGTGTATGCTGGTTATGGCCCAGTGCCCGCTGCCGGAAGACTCGTACTTACGGGCAAGACGGCAGAAAGACGCCACCGCCTTGTCGATATTCATTATTCCGGTAGCTTCAAGCACGCTCCTCACCATCCTTGCGGCAAGCGGCTTAAGCCCTTTTTCACGTTTGGGGAACAAAAAGAACGTACGCCTGTCTTCGATGCGCTTGATACTCTCAAAGAACTGCTTCTGCTCCTCTTCGCTGTCCGGAACATTGTCGATCGGGAACACATCTACATCCACATATCCTTCACTGAACATTTCGCGCACCTCTCCCTGGTACTTGGCTGTGCGTTTATCTACAACTTTGGCAAACGCAAAAGGATAGCCGGGCGTCAGCCCCGGCGCATCAAGTCCGTAGCGGTCGTGCGCAGGGAATTCACGCAGAAAGCGGTCGTAGTCGGCGCGGGGCATCATTATATCTATGTCGTCATCCCAGGGGATGAACCCCTTGTGCCGGAATGCTCCCAGCATAGTGCCCCCGCACAGGAAATAGCAAATCCCTCTCTGCCTGCAGAATTCATCCACGAACAGGAGAATCTTCAGGCTTACCCTCTTCAATTCGGCGTCGCCTATAGCTGTCATATTCTTACCTTTGATATGCCCGTATGCCCTTGAGGCCTATGAATTCCAGGGGCCTGTCGGTCTCGATCACGTCGGGATGAGCTTCCACTAGGTAGCCATAGTACTCCTTGCGTTTACTACTGGTGAACAGGTCCTGCTCATTTACGACGGAAACCATACAGCGAATCCCGTGGCTGTTGATTTTGCTATACAATGAATACATATCCTCCTGAGGATAAGCCGCCAGGACATAAGCCACCACGATATGCTCCAGCAATCCGTGAGCCTCGTATTCCTGCAGTATCTCATCCGACCCTATAAATGCCGAGAACAGAGCGTCAGGCTTGCACTCCAGCACTTCCAGGGCCTGAGAGGGATAATGTACCGTAAAAATGCAGTTGTCGGCCCCGTGCTCTTTAAGCTTGTCCACCAGCACCTTGACAGGAACATCTTTCCGGTCGAGATTAAGGATGACCTTATCTTTGCTCCATTCCAGCACGCTGTCGAAGGTGGGGATATGCGAGCGGGTCAGCGTTCCCTTGCGGTCTTTAAGACGCAGCAGGCGCAGCTCCTCATACGTCTTCCCGGAGAGTGTGCCTGAACCGTCGGTGCTGCGCGAAATATCCTCATCGTGCATAAGTACCACGACGCTGTCTTTGGTGAACCTGGGATCGATTTCGAAATACACGGGCATACGGCTGCTTATCTGTTTAAACGACTCCAGGCAGTTCTCGGGATATCCGTCCATAAAACCGCCCCGGTGACCGCTGACGATGATATCGCCGGAATCCAGGGAGAAGAACTTCCGGATGCCGGTAAAAGACGGAGTGAATTCCGTTTCTTCCTGCAAGTAGCTACAGCTCAGAGCCGCCAGGGCCACCAGAAGAGTAGCCGAGCAGTTCCCAATACTTTTGAAGAATCGCCAGATCTTCATAATTGGTCAGTTTCATATTAGAATATTCCCCTTCCACCACATACACAGGCACCTCGGGAAGATAGCGCACCACCACTCCGCAATCGTCGGTGGTCCTGAAATCAGGATCCTGCAGGGCCAGTTCATAAGCCTTGCGAATGACCGAGCGCTTGAAGCACTGCGGAGTCTGGCCGTTTCGGAGCAAGGGGCGCGGAGGAATGGATGTGATGCAGTTATTCTCCCCCACCTGTATGATGGTATCCACGGTCCTTACCGCCACATCCACCGCATCGTAGCTCTTGAGGGCTTGTACGCAGTCGCTTATTATGCGAGAGCTGACAAAAGGCCGTACGGCGTCGTGGAAGATAAGTCTGTCGTCGTCGTTGTAAACTTCTATTGCAGAAAGGCTTGAGTGGTAACGCTCCTTTCCTCCGGGCAGAATTCTGCTCACCTTGGTATAAGCGTTACGCGCCACTATCTCCCGGCACCAGTCTATATAATCGGCGCGGGTTACAATCGCAATCTCATCTATGAGCGTATGCTTTTCAAAGGCGTCGATAGTGTATTCAATCAAAGCTCTTCCGTCTATTTCCAGAAACTGCTTCGGCTTGTCGGAGCCGAAACGGACGCCGGATCCACCGGCCAGGATCACTGCTACTGTCTTTGCCATATCTTTATTTATCATCACGGAAAGAATTGCCGCGTATGTTTACGGCCTCCGAGCCCTCGGGCAGCTTCAGCTCCATATCCTTGAATTCCAGCGGGAGCTTGTTCCGCGCTATCCTCACTTGCGTCAGGTCAAGGCCGGGCACATCCTTCCCCGTCTCGGGATCCAGCACGTTACCGCAGATAACAGCGTAATGCGGAAGATCCCCTTCCCGGGTAAACTCATTGTCGGTTATCTTGACTCCGATGGAAGAAGAAACGTTGATAGCCCCGCTCGATGCGCGGCCCAGGACTTTAACCTTGTTGCCCCGGAACACTACGTCGCGGCTGTGCCTGATATCGACCGCGCCCCTTCCGTCGGCCCGCGCGATGCAGCTGATTTCGTTATTCCGCACCACTACGTGCTCGTTGATGCCCTTTTCGATGGCGAAGAATTCCTGCGAAATCTCAAATCCCTTGCGCGTGCCCTCGAGAATATTACGGGTGACTCTCAAGTCTTTACATCCAATCGACAGGAAGGTGCCCACGGCATTGCGGCTCTCGTTGTCGGTAACGACAATATTGTCGGACCACATAAGGAGTATGCCCCAGTCGCCGCAGTCGGCAATAAAATTGTTCCTCACCACGCCCCGGCGGCAACGGTGTACAGTGGTGGTCCGTAATTCGCCGAACCTGCCCTCCACTTCGATACCGATGCACTGCGGGGCAATGACGGTGTTCTTCTCGATGACAAAGTCGGAGCAGTGACCGTGGACCAGGATGCCGTCGTAGCGGGTATTGCGGACCACGTTGTCGTGAATCTTGAAGTGCCTGGGAGAGTTGGCATAGGATGCGCCGGGATCGTCTGCCCGGCCGCAAACGTGGATGCCGTAAAAAGTATTGTTGCCTTCGAGGTCTTTTTCGGAATCACAGCTGCAGTTGCGGATCTCGAAATCACGGCAATCCCCTATCACGTAGAAGCTTGCGAACTGCTCCCTGGTTCCTTGGAAAGACAATCCGTCCACCACAAAATCCCGGCAGTCCAGCAGCATAAAAATCTTGCACTCGATATGGCCGCCGTACGGACTGCCCACGATTTCGAACTTCCTGCAGTCTTTAAGCGTATAATCGCGGGTAATCCTTATCGGCACAGGCGGGAGAACGAGGCGCTTGCCGGCTATGTCGTTCAGGGCCCTTATAAAAGTCTCCCCGGCAGCCTCGGGAGTCTTGATATCGCCATAATCCTCCAGACGCACCGACGTCAGAGGCGCTGCGCGGAGGGCGGGCGGCACAATCAAGATGCACAGAAGGAGGATGCGGCGGAATATTTTCATACCAAAGACTCGAATACCTGGCGGTAAATCCTTGCCGAAGCAGCCCAGGAGAACTGCCTCGAGCGCTTGAACATAGCCTCGCTGAGCGAATCGTAACGGGCGGGGTCGGCAAATTCCACGACCTTACGCTTTATGGCCTCGATATCCTCCGGAGGGACGCACATATCCAGGTCCCCTGCGATTTCAGGGAAGCTGGAAGTGTTTGAGCAAACGGCGGGGGTGCCGCAGGACATAGCCTCCAGCACGGGCAGGCCGAATCCCTCATAATGAGATAGATAGAGCATCAGAAGGGCGGCTCCGCACAACTTGCCCAGATCTTCGTCCGGGACGTAGCCCAGAAAGACAATATCATCCTTGTACCCGCACGACTCGACCAAAGACATTATGACCTCGGAATTATAACCCTTCTTACCGATGATAGCCAATTTCTTGTCCGCAAAAAGTCCGTCTTTCCTGAGACCCGCATACGCCTCCACCACCGCCTTGATGTTCTTTCCCGGATAATCTATCGTTCCGACAAAAAGGAAAAAGTCCTTGAGCCCAAGGCCGTAACGGGCGGCAGCCTCAGAGCATTCTTCGGCAGGATACCTTCTGAAGACCGAGTCGTCGGAAGCGTTGGGAGTGACGGTAATCTTGGACTCGGGAGCCTTGAGGTACTTGACAATGTCGCGCTTGGACGACTCCGATACGGTAAGTATCACATCGCTGCGCTTTGCCATCAGGGGATCGCAGATGTTCTTGCGGTAGAACATTCTCATCTTTCCGAACTTGCCCGGCACATTGAACTCGATGAGGTCGTGTATCGTAACTGCGGTGGGAACGACTTTCCACAAAAGCAGCGAGAAATTGGGAATGTAAGCTATGTCGCAAGAATACTTCTTCAACATCCTTTGGAAGCCGTACTGATGCCACAGCAGGTTCCTGATGCCCGATTCCTTGCTGACGCCGGTATCGACAAGGTGCACGTTTTCAGCGCCTTCGAGCTGGCCGAAGCCGTCGTAGTCGTCGTTCTTGAAGATGTAATACACATCGCCCGGGTTCTGGACGGAGAGTTCCCTGACCACATTGACCAGTACCCTGCCGATTCCCGTCAGCCGGTTGCCCACATATCCGCTGATTCCTACAACCATATTACCTAAGTTGATAGTTCTCGTAGTCTTTGCCTAAAAGGAAGGTGTTCATATCAAAGAGCGAAATCCTCCTGAAGAACTGCAGCAAGAGCACGTAATTCTTGTATCCCAGGATACGGTAAAGCACACGGAGCAATGAATACAGGATACGCAGTTTCCGGGGGAAAGAGCCCAGATTTGTCTCGTTGATGGAATCGACCGGCTTGCCGCGAGTAATCATTCCTTTCTTTTTGAAACTGCTGTACAGGCTGTCCGGAGCAGTGGAGAAAGGGTCCTTGGAATACCCGTAATAGGCGGCCATACCATTATAGAGGCGGCGGTGAAGCTTGTCTATGGGCGCTCCGTTATCAAAATGCCCGTACGAGTAGTCAAGCGACAGATATTTTTCAAATTCTTCCCGCTGCGAATGGAGGATTTGAGCATAATGCTCCACAAGGGGTTCGATATCGGGATAAGCCGAAAGGTTGCTGATCCTCACCCGGGACGCATTATCCACCTTCCCGCTGGCGACGAAATCTTTGTAGTTGTACCCGGCAAAATGGCAGAAAACTAGCTTGTCTTTCCTGTCGCTCACCCCGTCCCTGCTCTCGACATACCAAACTTCATCCTCCCGTGAGAATTTTCTCTCGAAGTAATTCCAGGGCGCCAGATTGAGTCCCAGGTTGTTTGAGAACAGCAATTCGTGGCTGTCAAAGAAAGCCGGGAAGAAGTCGGTCCATTTCTGGTCGGTGCACTGGGCCCAGAGCATCTCGCCGAAGCACTGGTTCTTGAGCCTGTCCTGCCACCATCTGATTATGTTCAGCACCTTGTCCGACTTGCGGAACGCGCCGAAGCCAAGGTTGCTGATTCCGTTGAACAGGAAACTCCTGTCGGGCAGATCGCCCTTGTAGGGATATTGAGGTATGGTTACGTGGGGAGCGGTCACTACCAAAAACTGCTCGAGGCTGTTCCACACGTACGAAAAATCGCTGAACAAGTATGTGTCGGGGTCGAGATAGCACACGGCGTCGTAGCCCTCGCCAAAGAAATGCTCGATGCAGAACGGCTTGATGGAGGTACAGAACTCAGTGAGGTTGTACTTGAAAGACATATTCCGCCACAGGGCATCATCGATCTGCAGTATCTCCCTTGCCACCAGTGCGTTGAGGGGATGCTCCACCCCGGAAGCGGCGTCGAATTCGTCCGCAACCACTATGAAGAAATCTACGCCTTCTTCATACTTGCGTACGGAGCTTTCAAGTATTTGCGCCAGGGCGATGTAGTTCTTGGCGCAAATCGTAAATATACACTTTCTCATTTTGACATTCTTTTAACCACCCTGGCAGGAACGCCGGCCGCGACGCAGTACGCCGGTACGTCTTTGGTAACCACCGCTCCGGCACCGATAATGGCCCCGTCGCCAATCGTCACCCCTGCAAGGATGCACACCCTTTCGCCTATCCAGACATTGTTGCCTATGACTACGGGGCCCTTGCTGCTGAGTTCCCGCTCCAGAGGATGAATATCCAGGCCGCTCCCATCGGTGAGGCCGTGAGCGTTGTCGGAAATATACACATACCGGCCGGTCAGCAGGTTATCCCCGATGGTTATGCCATTGCAGGAAGAAATGTGGATATGCTCCCCGAGCGCACAGTTCCGGCCTATTGTAATGCTCGGGCTGAAGTGCTGTTTTCCGTACTCATCCCAGGCCGTGATGATGGCTCCGCGAAGCACGACGGTGCCCTTGCCTATGGTGATGTATTTAGCCCCTCGTATTTCCTTCGGGAAGCGCAACTCCCCTTCGAGCCTTCTGAAACGGGGCTTGTACCAGAGATTCAGAAATGAGTAAATCAGCTTTTTCATAACTTTATCCACCCTTCCGGAACGACTTCATTGGGATTGTAAAAGGGCATTTCGGGATTGAACCAAACGGCGGGAGCTATCACGAATTTGCCGGGATTCGGGTTCAGCCACGCCCCCCACCAGCTGTAAGTACTGTTGGAGATGATATTGTACTTGGCGCAGGACATCAATTGCATATCCAGATAGTTCTCCTGCCCGCGGATGGGGTTCCAATCCACCAGGGTGTACTCAAAGCCCGAAAAATGCTCTTTCACCCATTCAGGATTGTCGGCGAACACATAGAATACCGGAGAATCGACGTGCCCCCTTACGTAATCCAGGGCCCTGGCGTAGTAATCGTCGGGACAGGTACCCTGGAAAAGAAGCTCCTTGGTATAGTCCGGCGCCTTGCGCACGTGGATGGCTACGGAGTTCTGCTTTGACATAGCCTCCGCCAGCTGGATGTTGCGCTCCGAGCGGAACGGCGGGAAAGCGTAAGCTTTGCGTACGATATCGCTTATTCCCTTGAAGTATTTTTCATTCTGCCAGGTACCGACGTAGATGCAATTCCCGCGCACGCGGTCGAACTCGTCCTGATGGTACATAAAGTCCCTCTGAAGCAGGTACCATTGCCCGGTAAGAGGGCCGCTGAGGCGCTTCAGCACAGTCCATCTGCGCTTCCAATATGCCATCCTGAAATGTCCTTCGGGCATAAGGTCCGGCTTTACGTTCGGGAATACCTCCTGGATACGGACAGTCTCGCAAGTAGCCTTGTGGTTAGGTATATAATTGGACTGGTCCCACAAAGCCTGAGGGTACCTTTCTTTGAGCGAAAGATAAAAGGCATATTGGAACATCTGGTTCGCCAGTCCGGCGCAGGCACTTACCACTATCATTGAGCCAGCTCTTTATGAATCTCTTTTATGTGTCCGTACGAGAAAGACTCCAGCACATAGCGCCGGGCCTCCGCACTGAGGGAAGCGTACCTTGCTTCATCTCCCAGGACCCACTCCACTCCGGCTTTCAAATCGGCGGGATCGCACCTGCGCGAGAGGTAGCCGGTACGGGAATGGACCACCAGGTCTTTCACGCCGCCGGAGTCAAAGCCCACGCAGGGCACCCCGCAGGACAGCGCCTCCAGGAGCACATTGGGAAAATTGTCAGCGAGCGTAGGGGTCACAAATACGTCTGAAGCACGGTAAACCCTCACGATGTCTTCCGTCGAAGAAAGGCGCCCGGTAAAGACGGTGCGGATGGGCGTCGAATTGTCTATGCTCTCGTTCTTCTGCCCCAGCACCAGGCATACATAGCGCGAAGGGTCAAGTGCCGAAAGGCATTCCTGCATATAGTTCCAGCCCTTGTAGGGGTTGTTCACAACCTCAGCGCCGAACAGGATTACCTTCCGGCTCTCCTCGCCGAAATAGAACGACTTGGCCCCGGCCTTGCCGCCGGGAGAGAATACTGCGGTATCTATTACATTAGGGCATAGCGAAACTTGATGCCCACGGCAAAGGCTCGAAGCAGCTCCGCACTCGCAAAGCCATTTGCTCGGAGCCAGGAAATGCAGGTTGGGATGCTCCAGGTAGAGTTTTTCCTTTCGCCTGAAACTCCCCGCCACAATATCCGGAAGCCATTTACGCTTGACCAGGGGGCACTGCCTGCAGGCGTCGCGGTACTTTTCGCAGCCCATCGAATAATGGCATCCTCCGGTAATGGGGAGCATATCGTGCATAAACCAGTACACTTTCTTTCCCCCGTCAAGCAACTTGCCCAATGACCCCAGGCTCAGCAGCCCGTCATCTACCCAATGCAGGTAAACCACATCGGCATCCTTCACCAGCGGGTGGATATCGACGCGGAAGCCCGAACGCATAAAGCCGAATGAGCCGAACGTCCCGTACAGGCCGTTGATCTTGAATCGCATCCATCGCCCGAGGCGGTATAGGGCGGAGCGGAGTCCACTTTCAGGCATCAAGTCTTCCAGAGTCAGCATCGACGAATCAATCCCCGCCTTGCACATAGCCTCGCTGTGGCGGGAGGCAGCAATCGAGGCTCCTCCTGCCCTGCGGGACATATTGATGTGTACGACCTTCATCAGTTGAAATGGTACTTGATGGATGGATGATCGTGGTAATCCTGGAAGAAGAAGTAATAGGGATGCATACGCATATCGTTCGTCGGGTCGTAGTTGATGCAGTCACGGATATAGCCGAACGACATATACAGGCACATAAATGCGGCCACCGCGTACGAAGCCAGCTTGAGTTTGAATTCCGCCTTGTGCAGCGCCGGCCCGAAAGCCCAGGTAACGCAGATTATGCCGAAAACGCTGAATCCCATCACCATACGCTCCACCATCTGCATTTCAAAGAAGAAATTGGACAGCACCACACCAACCAGGTATATCTTGCTGAACCAGTGCTCCACTTTCTTGCGCGGCATCCAGAGGAACGCGAATATGCCTATGATTGACTTCTTGAGTATGCCCAGGATACTGAATTCGGAAGTGTCCACCAGCTCCTCGTCAAGATATACGTCAAGGCGCTCGGTGGCACTGAAATTCAACGACTCGTAAGCCGAGAGCATCTTCATAATGTCCAGGTTCTTCAGGACAAGTCCCGACACTATACTCACGACTATGAGCACAATCGCAATCCAGCGGCTGCGCAGAGGGACAAAGTAACACAGCACATATACCGGAAACACGTAGATGGCGGAAGTGTGCATAAAATACGCGAGCACGCCGCATATCAGGAACACCGCCCACTTGTAACGACCATCCTTCTGAATGTAGATGACGCCGCCCAGAAGTATCGCCAGGCTGAGCAGCTGGCGCAGGGCCACGAAATACAGAATCCCCAGTGCCGACAAGAAGAACAGCAGTATCGACATCGGCTTGTTGTACGCATTATGCTTGACCAATACATACACAGGCAACAGCGTCAATACTGAATTCACGATCATATAGAGCACCCCGTTCCGGAAGAGCAGAATCTTCATTACCGAATTGTAAGCGGTAAACAAAGGCTCGAACTCCCTGCGGTCGCCGGAGTAAGTGATACTCTCCCCGGTAAAGAAACGCACGTAGTTGTAGGTGTCGGCGCCGACCACAGGGGCCCTGAGGGCGGTGAACACCAACACTACGGCGGCAGCTATGTAGAAATAGATGTCGTTCTGCCTGTCCCTGGCGTTTAGGAATGTCATCAACAGCAGGAACAGGATGAGGAGAATATAAGGATAATCGATCAAGACTTTTTCTTAAAATCCGCGAGGGCGTCCTTGAGCCAGAGCACCCAAACCAGGGAAAGGAAGAATCCGAAGAAAGAATAGGTAATCAGCAGGCGGAATTTGCTGGGACGGCCTTTGAGGGGCACGGTGGGAGGCTGAAGCGTAGCCACCACCGGGGTCTCCTGCTGAACTTTGGCCTTGGCCAGTTCCAGTTGCTGTGAAGCCGTCGAATAGACCGAATACTTAAGATTCATCTCGTTCTGGAGCTGGAGCAGCTTCACCTGCGAGAGACGGCTTACAGTGCCGTGGTTGGCGTCGAAATACCAGGCATATTCTTTCTGGGCGGTCATATAATCGGCCTTGGCCTCGTTGTACAGCCCTTCATAGTACTCCAGGTCGCGGCGCGCCTTTTCGGTACGGTACGAAGTGATGTAACGTTTAAGGTTGTCGATAATCTGGCGTGAGATATCGGCGGCCACTACCTTGTCCTGATCTTCCACCACGATGGTAAGCATATAAGTCTTCCTGTCGACCGTGGCCGAGATCTTCTTCTGGATGGCCCTTACAACGCCGTCCTGCTTCTTGGTCAGGTGGAAAGAATCCACATCCGGTACGGCACCGTCTTCCAGATTCTCCTCTTCCTCCTCCTCTTTGCTGAACAGGCCCTTGACCCAATTCAGCACATCGAACGGGACGCCCATCACAACCGACCACCAGGCCCTCTTTTGATGGTTCTCGATATAGTCGTAGTAAGACGTGCGGACAGTATCTTTCTTTTCCACTATTTGCACCGGCACTTCGAACAGATCGACAATGAAAGGCACCGAGGATATGATTTCCGGATAAAGATCGGGGCGTATAGCATCGGAATTACCCGAGAGGCTGGACATATTCACACCGGCCAGGCTGGCCAGGGAGCTGAGGCTGCTGCTGTTTACCCTGGAGAGGAGCTCGGGAGAGAGCTTGGAAGAAACTGAATACACTTTAGGGGTGCAGAATCCGATGAACACACCTATCGCACCCGCCACCACCATCCACAGAAGAATGGTCTTCCATTTTTTCAGCACCTTGAGCACAAGGGCTTTGACATCCACCGAGGATTTCTTGTAAGGAATCTCGTTATACTCGTTTTCTTCTATCATAATTATCTCGTTTTGAACAGGTTGACAATGGTTGCGACCATAGTGGTGATAGATGCGGCGGAGGTTCCAATGCCAAGCCATTCGCCCGTGGTGAGCTTATCTTTGTCGGAGCGGGCCGGTACAATGATTTCACAACCGGGCTCGAGTTTGGCTCCGGCTCCCACAGCCACAGTGCCGTTCATATAGATGACATAAGTCTTGGCCCTGCGCGCCCTGGTGCTGAAACCGCCGGCCTGGCGCACATAATAGTGGATAGGCTTGCCCGAGATGAAGTGTACGGTGTTGGGATAGAGCACTTCTCCCTGGATGCGCACCGTCGATGCCATTTCAGGAATGATGAGTTCGTCACCGTCGCGCAGCACCACATCGTAGTCGGATCCGGGATGTGCAAGTGCCTTGTCGAGTTCCAGACCCACCGTATAGATTTCCGTCACTTTGAGTTTGTTCACGTCAAGAGAGTCCTTGCCGGAAGCGTTCTGGGTGACTATCCTCGCCATAGCGTTTCGGACATTGCGCTCGTACTGATTGATCTTGCGTTTAAGCATTGCACCGTGCACGTTTCCGTTAGGGGTGGCTCCGCCGGCACGTTTCACCAGGTCGGAGACTCTTTCGTTAGTGCTGACGAGCGTGTACTGTCCGGGGAAGGTAACCTCGCCCGAGATGGTCACGTTACGCTGCTCGATGTAAGTAGGGCTCCTGCGCACCGACACCACATCGTAGGGCTGGAGTTCGAATCCTGCCGAACCGTCATCCACAAGTCCGTCCTTGATGGACATCGAGAACACGTTTGCCAGAGTGTCCGAGGCCGCGGTGCTGGAAGGTTTGTTGATACGGCGGGCCACATCGACCTTGGCCGATGAAGCGCCCTCCGACAAACCGCCGGCAAGCAGGATGAGGTCTTCTACCGTGGTGTGCTCGGCAAACTGGTACTTGCCCGGATTGACCACGTAACCTGTGATGGTAAAATCGCCCTTGAGTTCTATCTCGTTGATATTGGAGATAATGAGAATGTCGTTGCGCTTCAGCAGCACATCTTCCACGTTCCCCTCCATAATGCCTTTGATAGGCACGGACACCAATTCTATCGAACGGTCGGGCTTTTCGCGCACAATCTGCGCACGGCCCAGGAAAGCGTCGTCCATCAAGCCGCCCGCGTGCTCCACCAGCTGCTTGACTGTGGCGATTTCGCCTCCCAGCTCAAACTTGCCGGGACGATAAACGGATCCCTTGATCTCCACACGGTTGGTGAAGACATCGACCTCGCTTCCGCTCACTCCCACGGCGTCTCCGTCCTTGAGAGCAAACGACTCCATCTTGCCGGAGGCGACTGTGAAGATATGGTTGGTACGTCCGTCATTGCGCTCCACATTAACCTCCTCCTGCCAGGCACCGCCGCTGAAACCTCCGGCATACGCGATGAGGTTCGAGAGCGGTTCTCCGTCCTTAAGCTCGTAGAACATAGGACGCTTGACGAAGCCGTCGATACTCACGAGCGAAGAATAAGCCGGCACGTTGATCACGTCACCCTCCTTGAGGGCCACGTTCACGTCAAGCTTGCCGGAGAAGATGTAGTCATACACATCCACCACCGCAAACTCTTCTCCGCCGCGGATGAGCTTGACATTGCGCAGCGAGCCGATCTGGGTTACACCGCCTGCCCTGTACAAGGCTGTGAACACAGTTGCGAAAGAAGAAAGCCTGTAGGTTCCGGGGGTCTCAACTTCACCCATAATGTTCACCTGGATGGTCCGGACATTTCCGAGGGTGAGGCTCATATGCGAAGATCCGCTTCGCAGAGAAGAATAAATCTTGGAAAGCGAAGACTTGATTTTGCCCGTAGCCTGCTTTACCGTAAGCCCTGACACCTGGATGGGACCGACCTGCGAGATGATTATCCTGCCTTCAGGCGAGACTTCCTGCTTGATGGTAGCCTCGTTGATGCCCCAAATGTCAATTATCAGTTCGTCACCGGGGCCGAGCACATAGTCCTCGGGAGTGGCCAGATTCTGATTGGGCTCGAAGCTCAAGTTCGAGGAGGAGAATATCTCGTGCCCCCAGATCCGCTTGTTGCCATACTCGTCGTAGAGGGGATCTTCTTCATATTCTTCCTCATCCTCCTCATACTCGGGCATACCCTCAGCCTGATCGGACACGCCGCCCTGGGCCTTCGAAGACTTGCTCTTCTTGGATTTGGAGCTGGATGCCTGCTTGTCTTTAGAGAGCTTGGTGCTGTCTTTAGCCCTGGAGCCGGAAGCATCTGAATCCAAATCCTCGGCGCCTGAGGGTTGGCGGCTGCTGCGGGTTCCGTCCAGCTTGGTGGCGCTTACGGGAGCCTCGGACGCGTTCATCGCACCGCTCTTATAGGCCTTCAACAGCCTCTGCAGCTGCGCGGTGGTGACGCCCTTGGCCATCAGCTCGCTTCCTATCTGGCGCTCTGTCTTTCCGGCGGCGACTCCGGTAGTGATGTAATTGATGATCTGCTCATCGGACATCTGTGCAAAAGCGTTCTGTGCGCCCAGCATCAAAAGGGCGGTCAACAGAAAAATGATTTTTTTGCGCATATTAACTTGATTAATTTTAGATACAACTTCGTTTCCGCCGGTCACATTGAACAATGCGGGCGTAAAGGCCGTGGAGGCCACGATATGCAAGCACACTCCTTAAGGAATGCGCTTCAAATATTTCTTTTTGAGCTCCGCCTCAAGCAGATGCTCAAACGACGAAAGTCTGTGAAGGTCGGTACCGCAATAGTTGTACATCCCGGCGGCAAGCAAAGATTCCGCCTTGGATTTAACTTCAGGTCCGTATGCGCCGGTGAGGGCGGTAATGTTGAGCTGGAACTCTATCCCCATAGCTTTCAGGGCCGAATAGCGCCTGGAATCCATATACATATAGCGCTCGGGATGGGCCAGAACCGGGAAATAACCCCTCGATTTGATATCCGTCAGAATATCATCCATACCGATGGGAGGGCTGAAATAGGAGGTTTCCACCAGCAGGCGCCTGTCTTTGAGCGGAAGAAGGTCGCCGGCTTCAAGACGTTGCTCGAAAAGGGCGTCCATCATATTCTCCGATGCAAGATGAAGACGTATGGGCCCCGTGTAAGACAAGGTCAGGTCAACGAAGCGCTCGCGAAGCGCGGAAGTACGGTTGGGGATGTCTTCCATTATGTGGGGCGTGAGCCATACTTCCTTGATGCCCGCCTTCTCATAAAGTACCAGGGCGGCAAGCGAATCATCAATCCTCTTGAATCCGTCATCAACCCCCGGCAGAATATGACAATGCCAATCCGTCCAGCCTTGAAGAAGACCGGACGCAGACACTTTGATACTGCGGTCGAACAAGCCCATTTTGTACTCTGTTAATTTACAAATATACAGAATTTTTTGATATTTTTCCTAACGGAAACCTTTCAATCGCTGCTTGAGCGAACCATCCATCGCCATCTTCATCATTTTGCGTGTCTGCTCAAACTGTTTGATGAGTTTGTTGACATCTGCAAGCGATGTCCCCGAGCCTCTCGCGATCCTCTGGCGGCGTGAGCCGTTAAGGCATTCGGGATGCTCTTTTTCGTAGGGAGTCATCGACTGTATTATGGCCTCGGTGGGTTTGAAAGCGTCGTCCGGAATATCCACATCCTTGAGGGCTTTGTCCATACCCGGGAGCATACCCGCCAGGTCTTTGACGTTACCCATCTTCTGAACCTGCTTCAGCTGAGCATAAAAATCGTTGAACGTGAATTGGTTACGGGCCAGCTTCTTGTGCAGTTCACGGGCCTGTTTCTCATCAAACTGCTCCTGCGCCTTTTCAACCAGCGAAACCACATCGCCCATACCCAGTATCCTGTCAGCGACACGGGAGGGATAGAAAATGTCCAGGGCTTCCATCTTCTCGCCGGTGCTCACGAACTTGATGGGCTTTCCGGTCACCGCCTTGATGGAAAGGGCGGCACCGCCGCGGGTGTCTCCGTCCATCTTGGTAAGAACCACGCCGTCGTAGTCGATGGCCTCATTGAAGGCCTTGGCGCTCTCTACGGCATCCTGGCCCGTCATAGCATCCACCACGAAAAGGGTCTCGTCGGGCTTGAGGGAAGTGTGCAGGAGCGCTATTTCATCCATCAGCTCCTTGTCCACCACCAGACGGCCAGCCGTATCCACTATAACCACTCCCACGCCCTCGCTGCGGGCCTGCCGCAACGCGTTCTGGGCCACCTTTACGGGGTCCTTCTCCCCTTCTTCGCTGTACACGGGAACGCCTACCTGGGCGCCCAGGGTCTTGAGCTGCTCGATGGCGGCGGGGCGGAATGTATCGCAGGCTGCAAGCAGCACTTTGCGCCCTTTCTTGCTTTTGATATGCAGTGCAAGTTTACCCGAGAACGTAGTCTTACCCGAACCGTTAAGACCGGCGACGAGTATAACGGAGGGAGTGTTTTTCAGATTTATCTCGGCGTGCTCTGAGCCCATAAACTCCGCCAGCTCATCGTGTACGATCTTGACCACCATCTGCTGGGGCTTGACCGCCGTCAGCACATTTGAGCCTATAGCCTTCAGCTTTACCCTGTCGCAGAATTCCTTAGCGACTTTATACGATACATCGGCATCAATCAGGGCCCTGCGGATTTCTTTGACCGTTTCCGCGATATTTATCTCACTTATCTTACCTTCGCCCTTCAAAATCTTGAAGGAGCGCTCGAGTCTGTCCGATAGATTGTCAAACATAACCATTAATTATTAACTAACAAAGTTATGAAATTATATTTAAAATTAATAACCAAAATTGGACAACTGGTAGCGCGTCACGCGATACCGTCCATTTTAAGCAACAAAAAATCTGTCCTCAAAGCGGACACCATACTGAAATTGGATAAATGGATAAGAGAGAAGAGATGGGCCGAAGACCTTACAATGCAGGAAATTGCAGATGATCTGCAAATCAGCAGGGAAGATCTTTCCCTGTTTTTCCGCATCCAGACCGGCAAAAACTTCCTCAAATGGCGAAAGGAGCGCCGTATCGAGGAAGCCAAGAAACTGCTGCTCGAAGACCGGGACATACCGACTCTAATAATCGGAGAGGCGGTGGGGATTTGCGACAAAAGCAATTTCCGCCGGCAATTTAAAGAAATTACCGGCTGCACTCCTGCAGAGTGGAGATTAAAACACTAAATTCAAATCCGACTGAAGTAATGGTTGTGCAACAGACTCGGGCACAAATTTCCACTCTCCCAGGAGGGACCGATCGTCCACAAGGGCGTGGTCCACCACCTCGTGGGACTGAATGAAACGGTACACGAACTCCCTGATCTCGGGATAGCGGGCAACCACTCTGGAAGAAAGCTCAGCCTTGGGGATACGGGAGCCCTTAACCAGCAAGTCTCCCCCGCCGTTAGCCCTGTATGAGGTCATAGCCACGGCGTATGAAGCGTCCGGATCGAAGGGCGAGCCGTTGGCAAAACCACTGATCGCTACGCGCTCTCCCGCTTCTTTAGTCACGTCAACCGTATAACTGATGCCGGCGGCCGAATCGAAATTGTAGCTCCTGTTCACAAACGACCACCGGGGAGCGCCCGTGCGGGGGTCGGGAACATTGGCAATCTGGAGCACGTGCTCACCCGGAGTGGTAATCCACTTGTCGTATGAATACTCCAGCAGGTCCTTTATTTCACGCCCTGTGAGCCTCAGCACAAACATCTGGTTCTCAAAGGGATAGATTGTAAACATATCGTTGAAGATGACTCCTCCCTGGGCCACGTATCCGTTGAAGGTAAGAGGCGCAGCAATGGATACGTCCGCTCCGGAAGCAGTCAGCTGCACGGTATGCAGCAGACCTAGATAGTCACTCATTCCAACATATGCGTCACGGCTCCTGAGGGGCATCGCAAGCTTGCCCACAGGGCGCATCGTAAAGGCCTTGACCTCCTGGTATTCGGCATCGAAATCCTTGACCATCTGCTCATCCACTGCCTTCTTATCCAGCCTTACGACCTCGGCGTTACGCGACGCTACACGGCCATTCTTGAAGCCCAGCACTGCGTGACCTACAGCCCCGCAGCGTGCGCCTCCGTTGACCAGGCAGCGCTGTTTGGTCACCACCACGGCCGGCCTGTGGTCGTGGGCGGTCACGAGCACATCGGCGCCGCACAAGTAGCGGAAAATGTCAAGCCCCTGGCTCTCGATGGAAGAAAAATTCCCGTCGCCGGTACCGGAATGCACCACCACTATCACCACGTCCGGCTTGATCTGTCTCTTGAGTGCTTTTACCCTTTTGCGCACATAAGGTACCAACGATACGTGTTTCATCCCCTGCCACAACTCGGGCGAGAGCCACCCGTCGATATTTGCGTTGTTGTAGCCGGCTACAAGTATCTTGCGCCCGCCTTTTTCGATCACGGTATATTCCGGGAAGTAAGTAGTCCCGTCGTCTTTGATGGCATTTCCGGCAAGCCAGGGTATTCCGGCCTCCTCGAGTTCCTTGTAAACCCTGTCGTACACCGGATGACCCGCTTCGATGTCGTGGTTGCCCACAGTACAGGCATCATATCCCATATATGCCGCCAGGCGGGGAAAAATGTGAGGCCTATCGGTAACAACGTAGTTGTAGAAGTAAGAGGCATTGTCGCCCTGGATGCAATCGCCCGCATCGAGCAGAATCACATTCTGTTCCCCGGCCGCTTCCCTCAGGCTGTCAACGTAGTGCTTTACCGACATCAGGCTGGTATTGGTCTTCTCCCCTACATAAGCGCGGTTGAAAAAGCTTCCGTGGATATCTCCGGTGGTGACTATATGCAGGTCCTGGGCCTGGAGGCCGGCCGCAAGACTCAGAATCAGGGAAAATGCAAATAACTTTTTCATATCGATACTAGAGGTCTATACCGTAACGGTATTGCCTTTCCGGCTTCTGTTTCCTGTATTCATCCCTTATCTCATCGAGGTTGAAATGAAGGGCTATGGCTTGCTGCCAGCCGCGGAACACGGGGCAGCCAAGCTTATCGGAAGGCTCGCCGAAATGGAAGGTCAAGTACAATTCAAGATTGAGCCATTTGGTCAGTCGCGGCTCGTAACGTAAGGTGCAGTAATCAGCCCAGCTGGGGTGGTCCCTGAGGGTATGGAAGCCCAGGTCTCCCCTGTACAGTTCCTCGCCGTAGGGGGCTCCGTAATGGCTGGTCGAGAAGAAGGGCATAAGGTCATCTCCGTAGTAGAAATGATTGTCCAGGAACACGTGCCATTTGCCAATCAGCTGCTGGGAATAGAAACCCATAGGGGTCTTCAGATTCATATTGTCTATACGGTCGCATTGATAGGTAAGCAGCACGCCCGCACCCAGTTTCAACTCATCGAAATAACCGTGGGGATTCCATTCCACCCAAGGATTGAACATATGATTGTCAACCACTTCCGGCAAGATAGGGGAAGTAGCAAAATGGTAGAAAGATCCGGCCCATCCCAGGTTGAAATCACCGGCAAAGTTCCAGAGCCCCGTACAAAGGGCCTGGAAGCGCTCGCGCCTCAGAGGTTCCGCTTCGGTCCCCAGTTTCCCCATCCAGTCGAGCCCGAACTCGCAATAGAGGCGTTTGTTGCGGTACTTAACCAGAAAACCTTCCATATTGTTGTCGTAGAAGATGAGGTCGTCGTCGAAGAAAGGACCGATGTAAACACCTTCCAGATAATAACGCGGAAATATACCGGCTACGGCTTCCAGACGGCCGCCGTTGTCAAGCAAAGCCTCCAGGTTATAATAGAGCAGCACCTCTCCGGGCACATCGGCAAGGGAGCTCTGAACGCCCATTTCCTTGAACAAGTCTATGCCTGTACGTATCTTATGGGTGACGGTCTTGCCTTGATGCACCAGAAAGCCCAGCTCCGGTGACAGGCGGGCGGCGTGCAAAGTGTAAGACTCATCGTAGATATTGTTAGATCGGTCGTACTCGTAGTTACTGAGGAGATAGTCGAAATGAACATTCCAGTCCAGCTCTTGAGCCGCGGCTGAAAACGAAAATGCCATTATGACAAAGGCGAGGGTAATTTTTTTCATAAACATCACAAAAATAGTATTTTTGCAGAAGAAATGAAATTCTGGACACAAGTTAGTTTTCCGCCGCTCGAGGAACCTATCCTTTTGAGCGACAGTATAATGCTTCTCGGAAGCTGCTTTGCCGACTCGGTAGGAGAAAAAATGGCGGCTGCGGGCTTCGAGACTATCGTCAATCCTTTCGGCACGCTTTACAATCCGGCGTCGCTCCTGGGAGCCGTTCGCAGGCTTGATTCGGACAGCCTATTCGGCCCCTCCGACTGCGTAAAGATGGGGGCGGGAGTTGACAAGGTCTGCTCTTTCGAACACCATACTTCCTTTGCCCGCAGCACGCCTGAAGAGTTTCTTGAGAATGCCAATTCTAAACTATTGGAAGCACGCGACTTCTGGAAGAGATGCAATAAGGTGATTCTCACTCTGGGAACCTCTTTTGTCTGGTACCACGACGGCGCTCCTGTGGCCAATTGTCTCAAGCGCCCCGCGGGCGAATTTACCCGGAGTATGCTTTCCGTCGAGGAGTCTGCAAAGTGCATCAACGAGATAGTGGAGTCTCATCCCGAGAAAGCCTTTCTGCTAACGGTTTCACCCATAAGGCACCTTGGCGACGGAGCCCACGCCAACTCGCTCAGCAAGGCTTCCCTGCTGCTCGCCTGCAACGAGTGCAAGAAGGCCGCATACTTCCCCGCTTTCGAGATTATGAACGACGAGCTCCGCGACTACCGCTTCTACGCCGACGACCTTGTACACCCTTCGCCGATGGCCGTAGAACGCATATGGGAGCTCTTCCTCGAGGGATGCACCAAGGGGGCGGAAAGGGCCGAAATAGAGGCAAACGAAAAAGCGGCGCGCCGTAAAGCGCACCGCCCTTTATTGAAGGAAGAATAAACTATTCCTCGGGCTTAAGCGTAGTATAGACGTTGGTCACATCCTCGTCGTCCTCCAGGAGGCCGGTGAGCTTGTCGAGGGTAGCCCTCTGCTCGGGAGTGACATCTTTCAAATCTACGTTGGGAATCTGCTCGAAGCCACCGGAGATGAGCTCATAGCCGTTCTCTTCGATGTACTTCTGGATGGAGCCGTAGGATGTAGGATCTCCGTACATAACGATGACCTTGGTCTCGTTGTCGTCTTTATCCACCTCAACCTGCTCGAACAGTTCTTCCACGCCGTAGTCGATAAGCTCGAGCTCAAGCTCTTCAAGGTCGATGCCTTCTTTCTCCTTGACGCGGAAAGTGCACTTGCGGTCGAACATAAACGACACGCTGCCGCTGGTACCGAGAGAGCCGCCGCACTTGTTGAAGTAGCTGCGGACATTGGCCACGGTACGAGTGTTGTTGTCGGTAGCGGCCTCTACGAGGTAAGCGATGCCGAAAGGACCGAAGCCCTCGTAGATAATCTCCTTGAAGTCACCCTGCTTGCTCTCGGTTGCCTTCTTGATGGCGCGCTCGATGTTTTCTTTGGGCATCTGCTCGGCACGGGCCTCGGCCATAAGGGCACGCAGACGGGGGTTGCCGGTCACGTCGGGGCCGCCCTGCTTGACGGCGATGGTAATCTCTTTGCCCAGTTTGGTGAAGGTGCGGGCCATATGCCCCCAGCGCTTCAGTTTCCTTTCCTTTCGGAATTCAAATGCTCTTCCCATAATTACTCGGCACGGGTGATGTACTTGTCAATATCATATCCTTCCATCGACTGGGGATACTTGTCCTTGATGGTCTTGTAGCACTCCAGAGCCTTGTCTTTGTTGCCCATTTCCTCGTAGAGGATACCGGCCTTCAGAAGGTATGCTGCTGCGAATACATTGTCGGCCTTTGCGGCTGCCTTGGTATAGGCGGCAACTGCCTCGGGATACTTCTCCAGGCCTGCATAAGCGTCACCCTGGCAAGCGATTGCGCGTGCAGCGGCGATAGGCTCCTTGCCGTTGTACTTCTTGAGGTATGAGAGGGCCTCCTCGTACTCGCCGAGCTGAAGGGCGCTGATACCTGCCTCCATATATACTGCCGAGCCGGCCTTGGCACCGTACTGCTCCACGATGTCCGCCAGGCCGAGCACGTTGCCGTCTCCGCGGAGGGCGAGTTCCCACTCACCGTCGGAGAAGCTCTGCTCTGCAGGATAAGCCTGCTGGGAAGCCTCGACACACTTGGGCTGATAGATTAACTTGATGTAGCCGAAAACTGCGAGGGCTATGACTGCCAGACAGGCGACCACGGTCCAGATTGTCTTCTTGTGTTCGTTGTAAAACTGATCGGTTTTGGAGACGGTCTCTTCAATCGCTTCCTTGCGGAGAGCCTCCTTTTCGTTAACATTTGCCTTTGCCATATACAATAGTTTTAATATTCAGATAAAATAGCTGACAAAGGTAGTAATTTCAATTAAATTATCCTAATTTTGCATTATGCCCGTTTTGCAGAAAATAATTATTCAAAATTTTCGCAACATTGAGTTGCAGGAAGTAGCCTTTTCTCCCAATATCAACTGCATCTGGGGCGGAAACGGCGAGGGCAAAACCAACCTTCTTGACGCTATCCACTACCTGTCTATGACCAAGAGCGGCATCCAGGCCGCCGAGAAGTTCAATTTCAGGCACGGCTGCAATTCGTTTGCCATCAGTGGTTTATACACTATGGAAGACGGCACCGACAGCCGCTTCTCCATTCAGGTTACCGAGGGCGCGGACAAAAAAATCAAACGGGACGACAAGCCCTATTCCCGCATTGCCGACCATATCGGCGTACTCCCTGTAGTGATGGTCTCCCCTGCCGATACGGAGCTGGTGAGCGAGTCGGGAGAAGAACGCAGGCGCTTCGTGAATTCTTTCCTCTCCCAGACCGACAGGCAGTATCTTGCCGATATGCAGCAGTATAACCGCCTGCTCTCCCAGCGCAACCGCCTCCTGAAAGACGAGCATCCCGATTCCGCCCTGCTCGAGGCATTCGATGCCGGGATGGCTGCGCCCGCCGGGAGGATAGCCGCAGCCAGGGAGCAATTCGCCGCGAGCCTGCTTCCGGTAGTAGCCAGTTATTACGAGGCCATCTCCGGAGGGAAAGAGAAGGTGGGCATACAGTACAAGTCGGACCTGCAATCAAAAGATTTTGAATCGCTTATGCTTGCTCACCGCGAGCGCGACTTCATAGCCCGTCACACCGTGTCGGGCATTCACCGTGACGACTTTCCGTTCACTATGGACGGTTTCCCCATTCGCCGCTGCGGCTCGCAGGGGCAGCAGAAATCATTCCTGGTAGCGTTGAAATTCGCTCAGTACGACATAATGAAAAAGGCCTGCGGACAGCCGCCTTCGCTGCTGCTTGACGACCTTTTCGACAAACTTGATATGGACCGCGTGGGCAATATGCTGCAAATGGTCGCCGGCAACGATTTCGGGCAGATTTTCCTGTCCGACACCGACAAGGCGCGCACGGAAGCCCTCGTGGACCGGATAACATCGGACCGCGCTTATTTTAAAGCCTCTTCCGGCACATTTACAAAGATAGATGGAGAGGTATAAGATCACGCGTAAGAACGCCCTGCCGCTGGGAGCTGCCATTAAGGAGTACCTGCGGTCGGCCAGGCTCACCACGGGCCTTAACACCCGTTTGATTTTCAAAGCCTGGGACGATGTGTCAGGAGCGGGCCAGTTTACCCTGAAGCGTTATTTCCGCAGCGGAAAGCTCTACATAACGCTCAACTCTTCCGTGGTTCTCAGCCAGCTGAGTTCCCGCAAAGAGTTCCTCAAGGAGATGCTGAACGACCGCCTGAGCAGGGACGAACTATTTGAGCAAGACTACCAGAATGCTACTTGGGTAGAGGAGATCATACTGAAATGAAATTCGTAATTGACAAAGCCATCCCCTTTATTGAAGGGGTCCTCGAGCCTTATGGAGAGGTGTGTTACCTGGACGGACCTTCAATAGGGCCAGCGGACATAAAAGACGCCGACGCCCTGCTCATCCGCACCAGGACCAGGTGCACGCCGGCCCTGCTGGAAGGCAGCAATGTCAGGATCATAGCCACGGCCACCATCGGCACCGACCATATCGACCTCGACTATTGCAAGCAACGCGGAATATACATCTGCAATGCCGCCGGATGCAATGCTGGCGGCGTGATGAACTATGTGCTGTCGGCAATTTACGGCACCGCCTCACGCAGGCGCATACAGCTGGAAGGCTCCAAGGTGGGTATAATTGGCGTAGGCAATGTCGGCAGCAGCGTGGCATCAGCCCTCAGGCTTCTGGGCCTGGATGTGCTGCTCTGCGACCCGCCGAGGGCCGAGGCGGAAGGGCCCGCGCTCTTCTGCGACCTGGACTTCCTGCTCCGTAACTCCGACATCGTAACCCTGCACGTCCCGCTCAACGCCAGCACCCGCAAGATGGCCGACGCAGCTTTCTTCTCCAAAATGAAGCTGGGCGCGTTCTTCATCAATGCTTCCAGAGGCGAGATAGTAAACGAAGATGATCTGCTCGCCGCCCTTCCAAAGCTCGGGCCGGTAATCCTGGACACCTGGTGCAACGAGCCCCACGTCAATAAAGTACTTGCCTCCAAGGTCGATATAGCCACGCCCCACATTGCCGGCTACTCGTATCAGGGCAAGCTTCTCGGCACGTCGATGACCGTCCGCTCGGTGGCACGCTACTTCGGGCTCAAGGACCTTTTCGAATTCTTCCCCAACCCGGGCGACGAACCTAAAGATGCCGTAAAGCTTGACCTCAGGGGCCTGAGCGAGGGGCAGATAGCCTCCACCCTGCAATACAATTACCCAATTTTCACGGACGACTTTATGTTCCGTGTGCATCCCGACGAGTTTGAATCGCTCAGGGAGAACTACCGCTACAGAAGAGAATTCTTTATTGACTGACACATATGGACAACATTAAGATTAACGCCGAACTCGAGCGCATCAAGAAGGGTTTCCCCTGGCTCGATATCGTTGCCCCCGCCACTCCCGGGCACGGAATTGAAGTACTTTCTCCCGAGCAAGCAGAGCAAGCCGTAGCTTATGCCGACTCCACCGAGACGGCAGGGCGTTGCAAATTCGTTCCGGCATCCGGAGCCGCTTCCAGGATGTTCAAAGACATCTTTGCCGGCGAGGAGACCGAGAACGATGCTGTACGAAAACTCGCTTCGGAGCTGGAGAATTTTGCATTCTACGATCCGGCCGTCTTCGGCACGGCGCCCTACGACCCCCGAACTACCGCCCGCAAGCTGCTGGGTGAAGAGGGCCTCGGCTACGGCAAGAAGCCCAAAGGCGTGCTCAAGTTCCACCGCTATCCCGACGAGGTGCGCACCGCACTTGCCGAGCATTTTGTGGAAGGCCAGGCTTATATGCGTAACGCCGACGGCAGCGTAAAAATCGTGGTAACCATCTCGCCCGAGCATCGCGAGCTGTTCGAGGCCGCGCTGGAAGACATCAAGGCCAGGTACGAAGAGCGCTACGGGGTCAAGTACAACGTAGAGTTCACCTATCAGGACAAAGCCACCGACACCGTGGCGGCCACGCCCGACGGCAAGCCTTTCCTCAAGTCCGACGGCACTCCCCTCTTCCGTCCCGCAGGTCACGGCGCCCTCATCTACAACCTCAACAACGTCAAGGAGGAACTGGTATCCATCAAGAACATCGACAACGTGTGCGTAGAGCGTATGCAGCCTGCCACCTACAAATGGAAGAAAGTGCTGATGGGCCGCGCCCTCCAGCTTCGCGACCGTATCTACGACTATCTCTACACCTTCGACCAGCTTACGGAAGTCCGCAAGAATATCGCCGATTTCTTATACATTCCGGTCAACAATATGAACCAGGACGATCCGTTCGCAACCCCTGAATGCCAGGAGCTCTGTAACGAGATAGAAAAATTCCTCCGCGACGAACTTTGCATCGTAATGCCTCCCGCAAAAGACTCGCGCGACCGCGCCCAGGCGCTCAGGGACAAACTCAACCGTCCTATCCGTGTATGCGGAATGGTCAAGAACGAGGGCGAGCCCGGCGGCGGTCCCTTCATTGTAAAAGCCGCTGACGGCAGCACATCCCTGCAGATCCTGGAAGGAGCGCAGATCAATCCAGACGATCCCTCTGCGGTTGCCGCGCTCAAGGCGGCCACGCACTTCAATCCCGTCGACCTGGTATGCTGCCTGCTCGATTATAAGGGAGAGAAATTCAACCTGCCCGACTACGTGGACGAAGAAACCGGCTTCATAAGCAGCAAGAGCTACGAGGGACGCCCTCTCAAGGCGCTTGAACTGCCCGGCCTGTGGAACGGCTCGATGTCGGATTGGAACACCTTGTTCGTGGAGGTTCCGGCCGAGACATTCAACCCGGTCAAGACGGTGATGGACTTGCTCCGTCCCGCCCACAGGTAGATCGACTGCAACTTAAAACGAAAATAGCCGGGCCCTAAAGCCTGGCTATTATTGTTTCGCAAGCACGGACGTATTGTCCTTTCTCGACCAGTATCTCCGCATCCAAAGGGAGATAAATATCTATCCGTGACCCGAACTTGATTATGCCGCACTGTTCTCCGGCAGTGACATCCAGTCCCTCCCGGGCATAACACACTATACGGCGAGCGAAGCCTCCCGCCAACTGCTTGAAAAACACATCCTTGCCGTCGGCCGTACGAATGCAGGTGCAGGTATGCTCATTCTCTTCCGAAGCCTTGGGCTTAAAAGCCAGGAAATGCTCCCCGGGATGGTACATCGTATAAGAGACACAGCCTGTAACGGGCCAGAAATTGGCGTGCACATCCCAGAAGTCCATATAGACGGACACTATCTGGCACTCCCGGCAGAGGAACTCCTTTTCATACGCTCTCCTGATGCGCACCACCTTGCCGTCGGCTACCGCCGAAACAAGCGAGGATGAACCTGCCCGCCTGCGGTCGGGAACCATATGAAAATAAGTTTGCCACAGGCAAAAGCCAAGCAGCAAGGCTACGAGCAGCCGCACCAGCCACGCCGTATGCACGAAACGGAACAAGAGGAAAGCTAGAACGGCGCTCAGGGCATATACCAGCAACACCGTTCCGTAGGTGTTCTTGTCTAGCCTCATAGAAGTCCGGACAGGGCAAGATACACGAAAACCGAAGGAATCGCAAAGAGAGAACTGTCAAAGCGGTCGAGCATTCCGCCGTGACCGGGAATACAATTGCCGGAGTCTTTAAAACCGTAACGGCGCTTCCATACGCTCTCGAACAAGTCGCCGCACACACCGGTTACCGCTACCAGGGCGCCCAGTATCAGGCTGTGTACCAGAGGATAATCCATCCAGCCCACAAGGTGCAGGATAAACGCTCCAAGCACTGCTGTGAATATGCCGCCCCAGAAGCCCCACCACGATTTCTTGGGCGAAATCGCAGGTGCCAGTTTGCGCGAATTCGGCTTCTGTCCGAACAAGGTTCCAAACGAGTATGAACCTACGTCAGCGCACCAGATAATGATGAAGAAAACCAGCAGGCGCAAGCCGTGGAACTCCCCTCCTTCCGACACCATAAGCGGCATAAGGCAGAAAGGGGTGCCGATGTAAAGTATCGACATATAAGGCATTGCCACGTCCTCCACAGTGTCGTGCGAACGGGCTAGCACAACCGAAAGAGCAAGGGCGAAAAGGGGCACCAGGGCAAGCGTAAGGAACCTGCTTTCCAGGCCGTAGAAGCAGCAACAGACACAAACGATGAAAGCCACCGCAGCGGAGAGGATGGCAAGTTTTTGCTGCAGGATATAACGGTCGCCGAGCGTGATGTGAAGGAATTCCCTCATAGCCATATACATAGCCACAAGGAACAAAACGCCGAAGGCCAGCGGATGAAACAACATTCCGCAGACCATCAGCGCCAGGAAAACCGCCCCTGAGATTGTTCTTACAAGGAAATTATTCATCGTCTTTCTTGAGCCTCTCTTCTCCGTGTTTGCCGGCTTTGGGGCCGAAGATTCTCTCTATGTCGTCCGCCATTATGACCTCCTTTTCGATCAGGAGTCCGGCCAGCTGAGAGAGGCCTTCCCAATTGTCGGTCAGGATCTTGCGGGTACGGGAGGTAACCTCGTTCACAAGGGCCTTCGCCTCGGCGTCTATCAGTTCGGCGGTCTTCTCGCTGTAAGGCTTGGTAAGCTCATATCCGCCAGCTCCGGTAGAGTCGTAGAAGGAAAGATTGCCCACCTTGTCGCTCATTCCATAATAGGTCACCATAGCATAGGCAATCTTGGTCATACGCTCAAAGTCGTTCAATGCACCGGTGCAAGGCACGCCGTCGTTGACGAGCTCTTCGGCCACCCTGCCGCCTACAAGGCAGCACATCTCGTCCATAAGGTCGGACTTGGATACCATAACCTTCTCGTCAGGCAGGCTCCAGGTAAGGCCGAGCGCCTGTCCGCGAGGGATGATCGACACCTTGAGCACGGGGTCGCAACCGGGCAGCAGCCAGCCGGCCACTGCGTGTCCAGCCTCGTGGAAAGCGGTGATGCGCTTCTCCTGGGGCGACATTATGGTCTTCTTCCTTTCGATTCCGCCCACCACGCGGTCAACGGCATCGGAGAAGTCCTGGTTGTTCACATCGGTCTTGCCCTTGCGTGCAGCGGTCAGTGCAGCCTCGTTACATACATTGGCGATATCGGCACCGGAGAAACCGGGAGTGTTTTTGGCAATGAGGTCAAGGTCGAAGTCCGAAGCCAGCTTGAGCGGCTTGAGGTGAACCTGGAAGATCTCCTTGCGCTCGTTGAGGTCGGGAAGGGTGACGTGTATCTGGCGGTCGAAACGGCCGGCCCTCATCAGGGCCTTGTCGAGGATGTCGGCCCTGTTGGTGGCAGCCAGCACGATGACGCCGGAATTGGTACCGAAGCCATCCATCTCGGTAAGCAGCTGGTTGAGGGTATTCTCCCTCTCGTCGTTGCTGCTGAAACCTACATTCTTTCCGCGGGCGCGGCCCACTGCGTCGATCTCGTCGATGAACACGATGCAGGGGGCCTTCTCCTTGGCCTGCGCGAACAGGTCACGCACGCGGCTGGCACCCACGCCTACGAACATCTCCACGAAGTCGGAGCCGCTGATGCTGAAGAAAGGCACATCGGCCTCCCCTGCCACAGCCTTGGCCAGCAAGGTCTTACCGGTGCCCGGAGGGCCTACCAGCAGCGCGCCCTTGGGAATCTTGCCGCCGAGCGCGGTGTACTTCTTGGGATTGCGGAGGAAATCGACGATCTCCATCACCTCCTCCTTGGCTCCGTACAAGCCGGCGACATCCTTGAAGGTAACCTTGACTTTTTCTTTGTCGGCGAGCTTGCCGTTAGCCTTACCCACATTGAACGGATTCATTCCGCCAGCCCCGCCGGCGCCGCCGCCCATATTACGGGTCATACCGCGCATCATAAAGATCCACAGCACCACAAGTACCACCAGAGGCAGCCATTCAAGAAGGCCCCTCCAGATATTCTCGTTATTCTCTATGATGAGTTTGACGCGTGACTCCTGCGGCAGCTCCTCGTTAAGTGCGGAGAAAATGGTCTCGGGATCGAACTTGGTGGAAGTAAGGAAGAAGAACTGAGGCGAACTCTTGGGAGGAGTTCCGCCGGGAAACAGCTTGGCATACTTCTGTACCGACTCGGGGCGCAGGGACACCGTGCCCTTGAAGTCGTTCCTCACGTAGTTGACCTCCTTGACATCACCCTCCTTGATCATTTCTTCAACCTGCGACCATTCCACCTTTTCGGGCATAGAACGGTTGCTGAAGAGCATCCATCCAATACTTACAATCAGCAGCAGGTAAAAAATCCAGCTCAGATTGATACGGACGATACGCACTTTGGGCTTCCTATCTTTGTTTTGATTTTCTGGCATTTTATGATATTTTTGCAGCGCAAATATACAACAAAAATGACACCAAGCAAAAGCTCCCCTCACATAATCTGGTTAGATACAGCAGAATCCACCAACAGGACGCTCAGACAACGGATTAGGGAGTGTGACAATATGTCAGTAATAGCCACGGTAGAGCAGACGGCAGGCAGGGGTCAGGGCACTCATACCTGGTATTCCACAAAGGGTCTCAACCTCACTTTCAGCATACTGCTCAACCCGCAGGACCTGCTGACCGACGATATGCTGCTCATCACTTGCGCCACCACCCTGGGGATACGCGACTATCTGCTGGAAAAGGGTGTCGAAGCACGTATCAAATGGCCCAACGACATTTGGGTCGGAAGCAAGAAAATATGCGGAATCTTGATTGAGAATATCCTGGAAGGAAAGCAGATACGCCACAGCATCATTGGAATAGGCTTCAACCTGAACGAAGAGCGCTGGCCCGACGAGCTGCCCAACCCTGTCAGTCTCAAGCAATTAACCGGTGTCCATTACGACCCTGCAGAGGAGCTCGAAGATCTTTCTTCCAAAATCTGCCGCCGCTTTGCCCTCCTGGACACAAGCAACGGCAGATCGTCTTTGCAAGAAGAATTTGAAAAGTATCTTTTCAGGCTTGCCGGAGAGCAGCCATAGCGGAGAGCGGGTCGTCCGAACGGAAGACGGAACTGCCCGCTACCAGCACATCTGCTCCGGACTGCCTGAGGGCGGAGGCGTTGCTCTGTGACACACCGCCGTCCACCTCAATCAGCGCCTCACATCCGCGCCTTTGGATTTCGGCGCGCAGCGTGGCTATACGGTCAAGGCTTTCGTATATGAACTTTTGTCCGCCAAAACCGGCGAACACACTCATAATCAAGAAGAAATCAGCCTTCCCTATATACGGGAAAAGCTTGCTCACCTCAATGTCCGGATTGATAGCAACCCCCGCTTTCATACCGAGGGAGTGGATCTGCTCCACGAGGGCGGAGGTTCTCCTGCCGGCGGCCTCGAGGTGAAAACTCACATAAGATACTCCGTCTGCGGCGAGCCTTTCAAACCAGCGCTCCGGATGCACCACCATAAGGTGGGTATCCAGAGGCTTGGTGGCTATCTTCGAGAGAGGGTCTATCACGCTGAACCCGAACGAGATGTTAGGAACCAGCGTTCCGTCCATAACGTCCAGGTGAATCCAGTCGGCGCCCTTGTTCAGAAGCTCGACTTCGGAGCGAAGCGAGAGGAAATCGGCCGCAAGCAATGATGGAGATACCAGCATACTACCCTATTCGAAATTTACCACTACCTCCTCAAGGAGGGCCACGAACTTATCCATCGAAGCGAGCTCCAGCTTCTCGCCTGGAGCGTGCACTCCCCGCAGGGTGGGACCGAACGAAATCATATCCAGCCCCGGGAATTTCTGCAGGAAAAGACCGCATTCCAGCCCGGCGTGTATCGCCTTTACCTCGGGCTCGGTGGAGAAGAGCTTGCGGTAAGCGGCTACTGTACGGGCAAGGACGTGGGAGTTCACATCGGGATTCCAGCCGGGATACTCGTACATATGGCGCACACTGGCTCCGGCAGACTCGAAGTTGGCCCTGACCTTTGCCGCCATTGCACGGCGCTCGCTTGTGGCCGAACTGCGCTGGCTGGTAACGATTTCCACAATGCCTTTGGCCGTATGCACGCTGGCCAGGTTGGTGGATGTCTGCACCAGACCGGGTATATCCTGGCTCATAGCCTCTACCCCATGGGGCGAGGCAAAAAGCGAAGTGATGATACGTACGCTAGCCGGGCGGCTCATAGGATCCATTCCACCACGCTCTGCACCGCAAGCAAATTCAAGCCCCGGATCGGTTACGTGGAACTCCTCCTTGATATCGGCGGAGAACTCCTTGAATGCCTTCTTGAACGAAGCGGTATCGGAAAGGGAAACCACCGCCGAACAGTCACGGGCAATGGCATTGGGCTTGCCGCCGCCGTCGATGCTCACCAGCCTCAGACCCGAGCCGAGCTGGGAATAGAGGAAACGGGCCAACAACTGAACCGTATTCGCACGTCCCTTGTTGATATCGTCTCCGCTGTGGCCTCCGATACCTCCGGAAATGCTGCAGCGAAGCAGTTTGGCACCCTCTTCGGGAGCGGCCCTGCGGACGCTGAACTTGATTTTGGTATTAAGACCTCCGGCGCAGCCGATGAACAACTGCCCTTCATCCTCGGAGTCGAGGTTGATAAGGGTCTTGCCTTCAAAGAATCCGGCCTGCAGAGCCTCGGCGCCGTCCATTCCAGTCTCCTCCGATATGGTGAACAGGCATTCCAGACGCCCCGTAGGCACGTCGTCCTCGAGCAGGGCAAGCGCGGCGGCGATCCCGATTCCGTCATCGGCCCCGAGAGTCGTGTTCTCGGCAATCATCCAGCCGTCTTTGATCACATACGGGATGGGATCTTTGCGGAAATCGAATTTGAAACCCGCTTTCTTCTCGCACACCATATCCTGATGGGCCTGGAGCACGATTGTGGGCACATTCTCCTTGCCGGGGGCCGCCTCGCGGGTAATCAGCACATTGCCCGTTGCATCACGCTTGCAAGACAGTGAGCGGGCCTCGGCCCAGTTGCAAAGCCAGTCGGTGATGGGGCCCTCGTGACCTGACTCGCGGGGGATACGTGTTATTTCCTTGAAGATATCAAGTACGTGTTCTGATTGCATATTTGATTAATGTAAGGATTATGACTCGTTGGGCATCAAGCGCGCCTCGAGGTCGGATACGTATTTTTTGAACATACGGTCCGTTGCCATAAGGTCCGACACTATGTTGCAGGAATGAAGCACGGTGGCGTGATCCTTCCCGCCCGTCTGGGCTCCGATAGTGGACAGAGAGCAGTTGCTGATGAGGTTGCGGCACAGGTACATCGATATCTGGCGGGCCTGTACGATCTGGCGCTTGCGCGACTTGGACACAAGGTCTTCGGGGGTGATATTGAAATAATCGCACACTGCCGACTGGACGGAACTTATGCTTATCTCCCTGACCGAAGAATTCACGATCTTGTCGGTAACCTTGGCGGCAAGCTCGACCGAATTCTCGGCGTGCATAGCCGTAGCGTATGCCATCACTGAGAGGAACGCACCCTCCAACTCCCTGAAATTGGTCTTGATATGCGAGGCAAGATACTCGAGCACATCATCACCTATAGTTACGCCCTCGCGCACGCAAAGCGACTTGAGCATTTGGAGGCGCGTGTTGTAGTCGGGGTGCATAAGCTCGACGGAAAGGCCCCACTTGAAACGCGACAGAAGCCTGTCTTCGAAGTTCTGCAGATCCACCGGCGGGCGGTCGGAGGTGAAAATCAACTGCTTGCCGCTCTGGTGAAGATGGTTGAAGATGTTGAAGAACGCATTCTGGGTACCAGGCCCCTGAAGGTCCTGGATATCGTCCACGATGAGAACATCGATTTTCTTGTAGAAGCTCAGGAAGTCCGTCAGCTTGTTGCGGACGTTGACGGCGTCCATATACTGGGTCTTGAACTCGTGGCCACCTACATAGAGGACTATGAGTTCGGGGAACTTCTCGTGTATCGCTATTCCTATAGCCTGGGCCAGATGGGTCTTGCCCAGACCGGGACCGCCGAAGATAAACAGCGGGTTGAAGGACGTCTTGCCGGGAGCCGCCGAAATGGCCGAACCTGCCGTATAACCCATCTTGTTGCACTCGCCCACGATGAAGTTGGTGAAACAATAAACGGGATTCAGTTTGGGATTGATCTGAATCTTCTGTATGCCGGGATACACGAAGGGGTTGGTATTGCCGGAAGGGTTGATGTTTACACTCACTTCTCTGTTGACGGGCGCGAGGGCGGCTGCGGCGGGAACGGCTATTGCAGGCTGGCCGCTGACGGCCCTGACGAGATACACCAGTTTAGCATCTGCACCGATGACGCGCTTGAGGGTCTTTTTGATGACATCCAGATAAGTAGCCTCCAGATACTCCCGGAAAAAGTCCGAGGGTACCTCTACGGTGAGAGTAGAGTCCACCATAGACACAGGCCTTACGGGTTTGAACCAGGTCGTGTACTTTTGGGGTTCCACGATCTGCTCCACAATCCGCAGGAAGTGATTCCAGATACTTATATGTTTGTCGTTCTCGTTCATTAAAAAAGTCAATCCGCCAGAAAAGGCAGATAGCGAATGCAAAAGTGGTTGAAAAAAAAGTTAAAAAAAAATCTAATTGCTATTGTTTTTTAATTTTTTAAGCATTAAATAATATGGAAAAATAATTATTACATATCATTTACAAACCACTGAAAATCAACAAGTTATTTTAGAGAAGCGAGTCTAAATACATTAATTTCACTATAATTACAATTTTAAATTATTTAAAATTAGTGATTTTAAGGAAAAGCGCCGTCTGAAAAGCGTATACAAAATAAAAAGTTAAAATCGGTCCGGAAATTATTTGACAATCGACACTGTTTCCCCCTCAATTTTCACGAGAAAAGAGTCAGGATATTTTTTGCGGACTTTGGAAAGATGGGCTTTCGACTCCTCGACCGAAGGCTCCACCGCGATCACATATTTGTAGAGTTTCCCCGACTTGACAATACGGGGTTCATATCCCATAAACGACTTGTCTTTTTTGTCCAAAAGTTTTGAACCGGCAAAGATCTGTATTCCGTACTCAACACCGCCCTGCGTCCCGGGATCTTTTACCTCCTGGGTAGGCTTTTCCGGGGCCTGCCCGCCGTCTTCCACCTCAACGTCGAGCGAAAGGCTGCCGTCGTAGCGAGACTTGTACTCCTTGAATGCATTGAAAAGACGCGTGGCGATCTTGTCCCTGTTGGCCGGACTCTTGAGAGCGGTCAGGTCGTTGCTGTTGGACAGGAAACCTATCTCTATGAGCACTGCCGGCATAGCGGTTTTCCACAGCACGAGGAAAGGATCCTGCGAAACTCCCCTGTTGGTAGGGATGGGGCCGCCCTTCATCTTGTCGGCTACCAACTGGGCAAAGGCAAGGCTCTGCTCAAGGTTGGAGTTCTGCATCAGCTGAAGGAATATAAACGACTCAGGATCATTGGGATCAAAACCCTGATAAGTGGTGGTATAATCGTCTTCCAGAAGGATCACCGAGTTCTCCCTCTTGCAGATGTCCATATTGTATGCAAACAGGTCCCGGTCTTTTTGGGACGACTGGCCGAGCACGTGGACAGAGTAGCCGCTCGGAGTAGTCTTGGGTACGGAGTTGATGTGGATTGAAATGAACAGGTCCGCCCCCACCTTGTTGGCTATGGCCGGCCTTGCTCCGACGCTCAAAGTCTTGTCGGAGTCTCGGGTCAAGACCACCTTTACTCCCGGGTACCCGGCATTGATCTTTTCGGCCAGGCGCTTGGAGATATCGAGAGTAAGGGTTTTTTCGTATGTCTTACCGTCTTTACTGACACAACCGGGGTCCTTTCCGCCGTGCCCCGGATCGATGCAGACAGTTGCCAGCTTGAGGGTCTGGCCGCCTGCAGAAAAGCACGTCAGAAGGACGGTTATAAGTAAGTAAATTGTACGTTTCAAAAATTAATAGTATTTTTGCGTTTCGCAAATTTAACAAATTAATTGTAATTTGAGATTATTACAGCGAATTGTTTCGGTTTTGTTGCTGTTGACCCTTACGGCAAACATCGTACCTGCCCAGAATGCCGGGCGGCGCGGTGCACGCAGGGTTTTCAGCAATGCCGTTCCCAAAACGTCACGGGAGTCCGTCCTTGATTCTGCCGAGCTCGCCCGCAGGGACTCCATTCACGTGGCCGATTCGCTGCACCGCATAGATTCCGCCGCCCTGCGCAGCAAGAGTTCGCTTGAGATGCCGGCCTTCTCGTCGGCAAAAGATTCCATCGTCGAGGTGTTCACCGACGGCCAGCGGATGATCTATTACTACGGCGACGTGACGGTTGAGTATCAGGATATGAAGCTCACCGCCGCCTATATGCAGTACAATATGAAGACGGGGACCGTTTACGCCCGGGGAATTTACGACTCGCTCGCCGGCGAATGGGTGGGACGGCCCATAATGACTCAGGGCGGCAAGACCTACAATATGGACGAGGTCAAGTACAACTTCGAGACCAAGAAATCGTCCATCAAGAACATCCTCACCACCGAGGATAACGCCCTTCTTCACGGCGGCAAGGTAAAGATGATGCCCGACAGGAGCATTAATATGACCAACGGCAAGTACACCGTGTGCGACCTTGACCATCCCCATTACTACCTCGCCCTCACCTCCGCAAAAGTAATGACGGAGCCGAGCCAGAAGACGGTTTTCGGCCCCGCGTACCTGGTGGTCGAAGATGTCAAGCTGCCCTTCGTGGGTCTCCCATTCGGCTTCATCCCCAAGCGTCCCGAGCGCGCCACCGGCCTGCTGATGCCCAACTTCGGAGAAGAAAACGCCCGTGGCTTCTATATGAAAGATGCCGGTATGTACTTTGTGTTCGGAGACTACCTCGACCTGTCGGTCACCGGAGATTATTTCACCCTGGGCTCCTGGGCGGTCAACGTCAACTCCCGCTATATGGTCAAGTACAAGTTCAACGGTACTTTCGGATTCACATACTCCCACGACCAGACGGGCGAACCCGACACTCCCGATTTTCAGGAGTTCAGCAACTTTGCGGTCAAGTGGTCGCATACCCAGGACTCCAAGGCTCATCCCGGAACGTCATTCAACGCTTCGGTCAACTTCTCCTCGCCGTCCAACAGCCGTTTCAACTCCCGCTCCGTCAACGAAGCCCTGCAGAACCAGATATCCTCGTCGGTCTCTTATTCCAAGAACTGGAACGGCAAGTTCAACCTGAGCATCAACGCCCTGCACTCCCAGAGCTCCCGTGACTCTTCGTACGCATTCACCCTGCCTAACGTCACGTTCGCGGTAAGCACCTTCTATCCTTTCAAGCGCAAGGTCAGGGTGGGCAAAGAGCGCTTCTACGAGAAGTTCTCGCTGGGTTACAACACCACGCTCCAGAACAAGATCAACTTCAAGGCGTCGGAATTCGGCCAGGAAGGCTTCCTGGACCGTTTCCAGAACGGTATGACCCACAATTTCAACATCGGCCTGCCCAACTTCCAGCTGTTCAAATACCTGAACGTCAACCCGTCGTTCAACTACGGAATGAACTGGATGTTCCGCAAGCGCGAATACGCCTACAACCCCGAAACCGACAAGGTGGAAGAGCAGCCCAGCTCGCAGTTCAACACCTTCGGAATCACCCAGCAGTACTCCGGTTCCGTGTCTATGACCACGCGAATCTACGGTCTGTTCCAATTCGGCACTTACCGGAAAATACAAGCCATACGGCACGTTATTTCGCCGTCGTTGTCGATGAGTTTCAGTCCTGAGCTGGGCACGGCGGCAAACGGGTACAGGACCCTGAATTACACCGACACGCACGGCAAGGAACAAACTTACGAATACAACATCTATCAGGGGCAGGTTTACAGCCCGCCCGGCAGAGGACGCTCGGCCACAGCCACCATAGCCATAGGAAACAACCTTGAGGCCAAGGTGCGCGACTTCGCCGACACCACCGGTGGCGGCTCGAAGAAGGTGAAGCTCATCGACCAGCTGAACATCAGCACAGGCTACAACTTCCTCGCCGACAGCTTGAAGATGAACACCGTCAACCTGTCGATGTCCACCTCCCTGTTCAACAAGATTTCCATAAGCAGCAGCGCGAGTTTCGACCCCTATGCCCTCGGCCCCACCGGTACGAGGATAGGCAAGTTCGCCATAACCCAGGGGCAGGGACTGCTCAGGCTCAACAACGTTTCAGCCTCGGCATCGTATTCCATCTCGGGAGAAGGTGCCATCAAAGGAAACGACGGAAACAAAGACCCCAACAACAAGGGCCGGGAAGGAGGCTCGTCAATCAACGGCGCGGCCAGTTATTACCAACGCTATTTCTATCATCCTGTAACAGGCGAATTCATTCCGGGAGGATGGCTGTATTACACCAATCCCAATGTCCCCTGGTCGCTGAGCCTCAGCTACTCCTTCAGCCTGAGCCGCCAGTACAAGATGGAAGAAGGGGTGCTGACGCCGCACAACAACATCACCCAGACACTTCAGGCCAACGGCAACCTGAGACTCACGCCGCGCTTGAACATCACAGCCAGCAGCGGCTTCGACCTGAAGGCTATGAAAATAACCACAACCCAGTTCAGTTTTACCTACGACCTGCACTGCTTCAACATTTCTGTATCCTGGGTGCCTACAGGCAACTGGGCGTCGTACCAGTTCCGAATAGCTGCCAACGCGGCGGCGCTGGCCGATATTCTCCAGCTCAAGAAGAGCAGCAGCTACTGGGACAACTTTTGATATTTAGCACAAATGATTCACGGCAAGAAGATAATAGTTGTGATGCCGGCATACAACGCCGAAAAGACTCTTGAGCAGACGTATGCAGAGATTCCGAGGGAGATAGTTGACGAGGTCATCCTGACCGACGACTGCAGCCGGGACGGCACGGTCGAGAAGGCCCGGGAACTCGGCATCAAAGAGGTGCTCATACACCCGAAGAACAGAGGCTACGGCGGCAACCAGAAGACTTGCTACGACCGAGCCCTGGAGCTCGGAGCCGACATAGTGATAATGCTTCATCCCGACTATCAATACACGCCCAAGCTCATCGAGGCAATGGCGTACATTATCGCCAACGGCGTATATCCTGTGGTTTTCGGGTCCCGAATCCTGGGCAAGGGCGCCATCAAAGGCGGAATGCCCCTCATCAAGTACATCGCCAACAGGTTCCTTACCTTCACGCAGAACATACTCATCAACCAGAAGCTCTCGGAGTACCACACCGGCTACCGCGCTTTCAGCGCCGATGTGCTGCGGGCGGTGGACTACAATGCCTGCTCCGACGACTTCATCCTCGACAACGAGATGGCCGCCCAGATTTTCTGGGCCGGATATGAGATAGGCGAGGTTACCTGCCCCACCAAGTATTTTGACGACGCTTCATCTATCAATCTCAAGCGCAGCACCATCTATGGTTTCGGCGTCCTGAGGGTATCACTCGTGTACAGGCTTTGCAAGTGGCATCTGATGCGCTCCAAGCTCTTCCCCGCCAAATGAAGCTAAAAAGTTTTATCCGTCAGCTTTTCCTGGAGAAAAGCCCCGACATACGTATTCAGGCCTTCCGCTACCTCATTTCGGGCGGAACCGCCTTTATCGTGGATGCCGGTCTGCTGACCCTGCTCACCGAGTGCTTCGGGAAGCAGCATCTCCTGCTGTGGACGGCAATAGCTTTCTCTGTCGGCCTTCTTATAACTTACCTGTTCAGCATCCTGTGGGTTTTCGACAAAAGGAGCCTGAAGAACCGAAGTGCCGAGATACTGATATTCGTCCTTATCGGAGTCTGCGGGCTGGGGCTCACCGAAGCCCTGATGTGGCTCTTTACCGGCAAGGCCGGGCTGCACTATCTGGTATCCAAGATCATTACCACGGTGATAGTGTTCATCTGGAACTTTTCAGCAAAGAAATTGATTCTCTTCCGAAGCAAATGAAACACAAGACCTTACTGATAGACCTCTGCATAATAGTCCTGGGAGCGTTGCTCTTTGTGACCGGCATAGGCGGAGTGCGCCTGTTTGACTGGGACGAGATCAACTTTGCCGAGTCGGCCCGCGAGATGATCCTGACCGGCGACTGGTTCAACGTGCAGATCAACTTCGAGTCTTTCTGGGAAAAGCCGCCGCTGTTCATTTGGATGCAGGCCCTGAGTATGAAGCTGTTCGGCATAGGCGAGTTCGCCGCCCGCCTGCCAAATGCCATTATGGGCATAATCACCCTTCTCACTCTGTTCCACATAGGATGCAAGACCGAGAACACCCGCTTCGGCATCCTGTGGGCCGGTCTGTACGCCATATCCTTCCTCCCCTTCTTTTACTTCAAGTCGGGCATCATCGATCCCTGGTTCAACTACTTCATCTTCCTGGGAATCTACTTTTTCGCCCGCTACACCTACAAGGGAGCAAGCGCCCTGCGCACCCGTCACGCCGCGCTGAGCGGACTGTTTACCGGGCTTGCCGTGCTCACCAAGGGGCCGGTGGGCTTCCTGATTTTTGCGCTCACTTTCTTTGTCTGGCTCGTTTTCAGGAAGTTCCGCCTCGACTTCAAGTGGAAAGACGTGGCCGTTTATCTGTTAATGCTCGCCCTTGCCGGAGGCGCCTGGTTCATCGCCCTCGCCGCCAGCGGACACTCAGAAGTCATCAAGGATTTCATCGATTACCAGATACGCCTCTTCGAGACCCAGGACGCCGGGCACGGTGGTTTCCTGCTGTACCACTTTGTGATACTGCTGTTCGGAGTCACGCCGGCCTCGTTCCTCGCCCTCTCGTCTTTCAAGCGCAAGCCCCTGCAGGAAGAAGAAGAGAGCCGCACCGCTGGACTCTTCAGATGGATGATGTGCTCGCTCTGGGTGGTTCTGATTCTCTTTACTATCGTCCGGACTAAGATTGTTCACTACTCGTCGTTCTGCTACTTCCCTATCACTTTCCTGGGAGCCTGGGCCGCAGCGCGTATGATGGACGGAAAGATAAAGTTCGGCTGGTGGCACCGGGTGCTGCTTATAGCTACGGCAGCATTTTACGGAATCGTGCTCACCGCCCTCACCCTGTTCGACCGTTTCAAGCACTTGGTCGTTCCCCTGGTGGACGATCCTTTTGCGGTAAGTTGTATGGAAGCGAGCAGCAATTGGAAAGGCTTCGAGCCCTTCGTCGGCCTGATTATGATTGCCTGCACCGTGTGGTTCTGCATACGTTTCGGCAAGAGCCGCAAGATTTCGGCCTTTGCTCCGCTCGCTGCCGGCAACCTCTTGTTTGCGATGACTGCGATACTGTGCGCCGTTCCCGAGGTGGAGAAATACAGCCAGGCATCGGCAGTGGACTTCTATATCGAGCGTCAGGGCGAGGACTGCTATGTCCAGCCCGCCTACTTCAAGAGCTACGCCCAGTATTTTTATACCAACAGGCAGCCGGAGAACAATTGCGAAGACTTCGAATGGCTAAGCAAGGGAGCGCTGGACAAGCCTTGCTACTTTGTGGTAAAAGATATTCCCGAGCACGTAGAGCGCATTAAGGAAGACGCTCCCGACGCCCGATTCCTGTACCGACGGTCAGGCTTTCAGTTTTTTATGCGTAAAGAGTCTGCCTGTGAGAAGGATGCAGAGAGCGATGATAGCAATGAGGCAAAGGTTGAATAGAACTGTAAGCAAATAGTTTATACTGTGCGGCGAGTCCTGATAAGGGCCCGCCGTTTTGCTTCCGTCAAAACGGGCGAACGCATTGGTATAGAGCACCACTCCGTCGTCGAAATATGCAGTAAAACGGACGTAGCTATCTGTAGGCTTAAATACGTACTCGAGTTCATTCCCTTCGCTGCTGGCAAGCAAGCTGTGGTCCTGCCCCCAGGCCTCTATACGGGCAGGGGCAGAAAAGCGGATGAAGGTAGTATCGCCACGCAAGCCGATGTTGGAAATGCCCGGGAGGCTTGCGTTGGCAGAATACTTAACCTCCCAGTCGCCATCGCCGAAATCGGGGATGCGCATAGAGTAAAAGCATCCCTTAAGCAGCGCGGGCTTAAAATCCTCGTACCTTGCCGACGGAGCCTGAATCCAGTTGCAGCGGCGGGCTATCTTGAGGTGGTTGCCGGAATCGTGGCAGTCGTCGTTGATCAGGCAGTGGGAATAATGCCCGGCGCTGAGAGCCTGGTCCCAATGCAGCAGATCGGTCCCGCTTCCGCTGTCGGCTTCCATAAAACGATACCCCGAGAGCAACCGCATCGAACGGGAGGTAGTATGAAGGGTGCGGTCGGGATGGTTCATAACGATGAAGTCGGCATTGCGCGACAGGTAATCGTACTGCCACTGCTTTTGCGATACCAGCAGCGGAAGGATATGATCGTACAGAATCATTCGGCTGGGGTTGAACACCAGCTTATGGAACTTGAAGATGCTGTATCCGTGCTCATATACGCTTATCTGGAGCGAGGAATCACAGGGGTGAGGGGTCAGCTGATTGTGGTTCGAGAACGCCAGGATATCGTAACCCAGGCGCTTATAATCGCGATAAACTACATCGGGATACTCCGGGCATTCGTTTAAGATATTATCGACGCGCGTATGTGTGTGGAAGTTGGCCCTGAGCCAGCGGGCGGTGGTGTCCAGCCCGGAATAAGGATTATAGATATCCGGCCCGGAGAATGGCCCGGGAGAGCTGAAATCGTATATCGGGGAGAATGAAAAGACACATATTATTATCAGCAGCACTGGGAAAAGGGATGCCAATACTTTTGCTGAAAATATCAATACTTTTTTCATAGTGCAAATATGGTAATTTTCAAGGAATTTATTATCTTTGCACATCGAAACTAACGCACCACAGCCATTCCGGCACGGTCGTTTTAATCTTCATTTTATGACACATAGTTTGACCGAGCTCAAAAGTATGAATCGTGAACAGCTCGAGAACCTTTCAAAAGACAACGACGTAAAATTCAGCAAAAAGACCTCCGATGAGGATCTGATATTCGGTATTCTCGATGCCGAGGCAAAGGCGGAATCGCAGAAACCCATACCCGACAAGCCCAAGCGCGGCCGTCCCCGTAAGGTTAAAACGGAAGCAGCGCAAGCCCCCAAGGAAGCAAAGGCCCCCAAGAAGGCCGACGCTCCCAAAAAGGCCGACGCTCCCCAAAAGGCAGAATCCCCCGCTCCCGCTGCCAAAGAGGCTCCCAAGGCCCCTAAAAACCCCGACAGCGCCAAGAGCCCGGAAGCTCCGGCCAAGGCTGCAGAGGCGTCTTCAAAGCCCAAACGCGGCCGTCCTCGCAAAGTTAAGGCGGAGCAGCCTGCCGAGAGCACTCCCGCTCCCGAAAGCAAGCCCCAGGAAGCCGCTCCCGCGCCCCAGAACGCCCAGCCTCAAAATCAGCCTGCCCCGAGCGCTCCCGCTCCCGGTCAGAATCATCATCGCCAGGCTCAGGGTCAGCCCGGAGGCCAGAGTTCCCAGCAGCCCAAGCAGCAGGCCCAGCCTCACGTCAAGCCCCGCGTCCCCGAATTCGAGGGCACGGTAGAAGCCACGGGAGTATTGGAAATAATGCCGGACGGTTACGGTTTCCTCCGCTCGTCGGACTACAACTACCTCAACTCCCCCGACGACATCTACGTCTCGCAGCAGCAAATCAAATACAACGCTCTCAAACCCGGAGACACCGTAACGGGTGAAATCCGTCCTCCCCGCGAGGGCGACAAGTACTTCCCCCTGGTAAAAATCAAGTATGTCAACGGCCGAACTCCCGAGTTCATCCGCGACAGGGTCCCCTTCGACTTCCTAACTCCCCTCTTCCCGGACGAGAAATTCAATCTCCTGGGCCGCGGGCACGCAACCGACCCGAGCTGCCGCATAGTGGATATGTTCTCCCCTATCGGCAAGGGTCAGCGAGGCCTTATAGTCGCCCAGCCCAAAACTGGTAAGACAATGCTGCTCAAGAGCATAGCCAACGCCATAGCGGACAATCACCCCGAGGTTTACGAGATCGTGCTCCTCATCGACGAGCGTCCCGAAGAGGTTACCGATATGCAGCGCAGCGTTAAGGCCGAGGTCGTGGCTTCAACCTTCGACGAGCCCGCCGAGCACCACGTCAAAGTGGCCAATATGGTACTTGAGAAGGCCCGCCGCCTGGTCGAGTGCGGGCACGACGTGGTAATACTCCTCGACTCCATAACCCGTCTGGCACGCGCATACAACACCGTGCAGCCCGCATCCGGCAAAGTGCTTACCGGAGGTGTGGACGCCAACGCCCTCCAGAAGCCCAAGCGCTTCTTCGGCGCAGCCCGCAACATCGAGGGCGGCGGTTCGCTCACCATCCTCGCCACGGCTCTTACCGAGACCGGCTCCAAGATGGACGATGTGATCTTCGAGGAGTTCAAGGGTACCGGCAATATGGAGCTTCAGCTCGACAGGAGCCTCTCCAACCGCAGGATATTCCCGTCGGTGAACATAGTGCTCTCCGGCACACGCCGTGACGACCTGCTTCTCGACAGGGCCAGCGCCAACCGCATCTGGATACTGCGCAAGCTCCTTGCAGATATGAACCCGCTGGAGGCAATGAACTTTATGCTCCAGCTGATGGACGAATTCAAAACCAACGCCGACCTGCTGGACAATATGAGCAAAGTCTCGGCAAGGGATATAAGATAAAAAAAGCAGCCCGCGAGGCTGCTTTTTTTTATTTGGTTCCGAAGATACGGTCTCCTGCGTCGCCCAGGCCGGGAACGATGTAGGCGTTATCGTTGAGGCATTCGTCTATGGCCGCAACGTAGATGTCCACGTCGGGGTGAGCTTCCTGCACCTTCGTTATGCCCTCGGGGGCCGCCACAAGGCACATCAGCTTGATGTTGGTGCAACCGCGCTCCTTGAGCATATCAAGAGCGTCGCAGGAGCTGCCGCCGGTGGCAAGCATTGGGTCGGTGACGATAACCAGGCGCTCCTGGATATCCTCGGGCAGCTTGCAGTAATAAACCACGGGATTGTGGGTCTTCTCGTCACGGTAAAGACCGATATGTCCTACCTTGGCCACGGGTACCAGGTCAAGCAGTCCGTCCACCATACCGAGTCCGGCCCTGAGGATGGGCACTATGGCAAGTTTACGCCCCAGAACGCGGCTTGCGGTCATTTTGCTGATGGGAGTTTCAATCTCCAGGTCAGTAAGGGGCAGATCCCTTGTGATTTCATACCCCATAAGAAGGGATATCTCTTTCAACAATTGACGGAAATCCTTGGAACCCGTCTCCTTTTCGCGCATAATGCTCAGCTTGTGCTGAATCATCGGATGGTCTATCAAATGCACTTTACTCATAGTAGATATAATTTGCAACAAAATTAAGCAAATTTTGCTACTTTTGTGAAGTATGCTGAAGATATATTGCAAAAATACCGGTACCAGCCTGGAATTCCAGGAAGGCACCACTCTTGCAGAAATGCTGCCGCGCTTTGAGTTCGAACGTCCTTACGACATTCTGTGCGCCAAAGTCAACAACGTAACTCAAGGGCTCAAATACCGGGCGTTCAACAACCGGGATGTAGAATTCCTCGATTACCGCTCATACGCCGGCCGCAGCGCTTATTGCCGCTCGCTGTGCTTCCTTCTGAGCAAGGCCACGCGCGACGTCTTCCCCGACAGCAAACTCAAGATGCGCCGCCCCATCTCAAAAGGTTATTTTTGCTCTCTTCAGAAAGGCTCCCCCGTCACATCGGAAGATGTCGAACTGATTCGCTGCCGTATGCGCGAGATCGTCAAGGGAGACGCCGCATTCAAACGGGTCGAAGTCAGGACCGAAGACGCCATAGCGCTGTTCCGCTCTATGGGTTACTCCGACAAAGTCAAGCTCCTGGAAACCAGCGGCCAGACCTACATCCGCTACCATACCCTGGAAGGCACTCCGGACTACTACTACGACGCACTTGTCCCCTCGGCAGGCTTCCTTAAAGTATGGGATCTCTCGCAGTACCAGGACGGTATGCTGCTGCGCGTACCCGACCGTCACGCACCTGAAAAGCTCACCGTATTCGAGCCTCAGCCCAAGACCTTCGAGGTTTTCCGCGAGAGCCTGCGGTGGAACGCAATTATGAACCTCGACAACGTGGGCGATGTGAACCACGCCTGCCTCAAGGGGCACGCCGGCGAGCTGATCCAGGTAGCGGAGGCCCTTCAGGAAAAGAAGGTTGTACAGATTGCGGAAGAGATAGAGCGCCGCTACCGCTGCGGAGCACTGCGTCTGGTGCTGATCACCGGACCAAGCAGCAGCGGCAAGACCACCATAACCAAGCGCCTCAGCACCCAGCTGCTGGCTTGCGGGATCCGGCCTCAGTCGGTATCGACCGACGACTATTTTGTAAACCGGCTGGACACGCCCCGCTTCCCTGACGGATCCTTCGACTTCGACAACTTCGACACCGTTGACCACGAGGCGATGCAGAATGACCTTGTGAAGCTGATCAACGGCGAGGAGGTGCAGGTGCCCGAATACAACTTCGTAACCGGCCTGCGCGAGTACAACGGCAAGAAGCTTAAGCTCGAACCCGGTTCCATCCTGCTGGTGGAAGGCATTCACGCCCTCAATCCGGCGCTCACTGAGCTTATACCCGACAATGCCAAGTTCCGCATCTTCATAAACACCATCGTCAGCATCTCGCTGGACGACCATAACTGCATACCTACCAGCGACAACCGCCTCCTGAGGCGTATCGTCCGCGATTACAACAAAGGGGCTTTCAGCGCCCGTGAGACCATCAGCAACTGGCCCAACGTACGCCGTGCCGAGGTCAAGTGGATTTATCCTTTCCAGGAAAGCGCCGACGTTCTCTTCAACTCGGCATACCTGGTAGAATTCGCCGTCATCCGCCTGCACGCCGAACAGATACTCGCCACAGTGCCGCGCAACTGCCCCGAATACAGCGAGGCCAACCGCCTGCTCAAGTTCCTGAGCTATTTTACGCCGGTCAGCGACCGCGAAATACCTCCCACCTCCCTGCTCCGCGAGTTTGTGGGCGGCAGCAGCTTTAAATACTGATGAGAGGCAACCACTAGTCATTTAAACTTCAAGCAATGATACTCAGCATTCTCGACACCGATCTCTACAAATTCTCGACGTCAAACGCCTACTTCCAGCTCTTCCCGCTGGCAGAAGGAACCTTTACTTTCAACGACCGCGCAGCAGAGGTTTACGACGATGCTTTTCTGCAGCAACTAAAGCAGGAGCTTTCCAATATGGCATCGCTCTCTATGAGCGACGAAGAGTTTGAATACGTAACTTCGCACATCCGCTATATCCATCGCAATTACTGGGAGTGGCTCAAGGGCTTCCGTTTCGACGCCGACAAGATCGACTGCAGGCTTGACGAGGAGGGACATCTCAAGATAGACGTAACTGACTTGCTATACAAAGTCACGCTCTACGAAGTTCCCATTCTGGCTGTGGTGGCCGAACTCCGAAACCGCAGGCTCGGGGTCAAACTCGACCTGGGCACAGCTATGGACAGGCTGGATGCCAAGATAGCCATCGCCAACGAGAATGCCCTGGTTTTCTCCGAATTCGGAACACGCAGGCGCTTCTCCTCCGACCTTCACGAGAAGGTTGTCGAGCACCTGAAAGAAAAATGCCCCAAATACTGCGCAGGTACTTCCAACGTACTGTTTGCAATGAAATACAATCTCATTCCCGTGGGAACTTTCCCTCACGAATGGATGATGTTCCACAGCGGAGTTTTCGGGTACAAGAGAGCCAATTACCTCGGACTGGAAGACTGGATCAAAGTCTATGACGGTGCGCTCGGTACTGCCCTTATCGATACTTTCACCACCGCATCGTTCCTCCGCACCCTCACGCTCAAGCAGGCAAAGCTGCTTGACGGATTCCGCCAGGATTCCGGAGACGAGAAGGTAATAGGAGATATGATAATTGCCCGCCTGCAGGAATTCGGCATCGATCCCACCACCAAACTGCTTGTGTTCAGCAACGCGTTGAACTTTGAGAAATACAGAGATGTAGCCGCTTACTTCAAGGGGCGCATCAAGGTGAGTGCCGGTATCGGTACCAATCTTACTTGCGACCCCGGCATTCCCGGGTACAAAGCTGCCAACATAGTGATGAAGCTCAGCCGCTGCCGAATGAGCGCAAAAGACCCCTGGGAGAAGGTCATCAAGATTTCCGACGACTTCGGCAAGCATATGGGCGACAGTCTCGAATTCAGCATTGCCACACACGAACTGCATCTCGAACAATGATCCTGCTGCTCGGAGCCACAGGCCTGCTTGGGCAAAACTTGCTGAAACTGTTTTTGGAACAGGGGCGGCGGGTTAAATGCCTGGTGCGCGAAGGATCATCGATAGACGCATCAATAGTCAGGGCTGCCGCTCCAGGGCAACTTACAATCGTCAACGGTTCAATACTCGACAAGGCGTTTGTACTGAAGCAGATGTGGGGGTGCACAAAGGTCGTGAACTGTGCCGGCACCACTGATATGTCGCTCAAAAGCATAGGCGACTACCGGCCGGTCAATACCGATCTTCCCCTTACCCTTGCCAATCTAGCATACGAGACAGGCGTGCACTGCTTTGTGGATGTAAGCAGCGCCAACACTGTCGATCCTGGAACTGCCGGCTCCCCTGCTAACGAAGATACCCCCTTCGGCGGACCTTTCACTGCCTCACTCTACGCCCGCAGCAAACGCGAGAGCGAGAAGGCGCTTATGGACTTTGCGGCGTCTCATTCCCGGCTCAGGATAGTCATTATCTTGCCGGGATTTATGATTGGGCCTTTTGACTCCAAGCCTTCGTCGGGGCGATTGCTCCTGGCTGCCTGGCGCAAGCCTTTGATGGCCGTGCCACGGGGAGGAAAGAGCTTCATAGATGTGCGAGATGTGGCCGCGGCCATAGCGGCAGCCATCGATAATCCACTTGCACAAGGACGTTATTTAACAACAGGTAAAGCCCTAACCCTCAAGGAATTCTACTCTTTACAAGCAAAGACTTGCAAGTATTGGCAAGCTTGTTTTACTCTACCCCGGTGGCTATGCCTGGCCCTTGGCAGGATAGGCGACAAGTTGGAGGCCCGGGGACGCAGCAATATGTTTGTTAGCCGCAATGTAAGGCAGTTACTGGTAGAAGAATGGTACGACGACTCGCGCGCCCGGAAAGACCTGGGTATGCCTCACAGCCCGCTGGAGCAGTCAATTAAAGACTTTTTTGAATATTATGCCAAATGACGATATCATCTTTGCCCCTGCTTCGGGCCAGGGCGGTGCAATCAGCATAGTCAGGATCAGCGGTGAGGGTTGCCTGGCAATGCTCGATTCGGTAGTCAGCCTGCGGCACGGAACCATTGCCGAGGCCCCTGGCTTCAGCTTGCGCTTCGGGGTCATTCCCGGCCTGGACGAGGTACTGGTGAGCGTATTCAGGGCGCCCAAATCCTATACCGGCGAGGATATGGCGGAACTCTCCTGCCACGCCTCCCAGTACATTTTGAGCGAATTGATGGGGCGGCTTTCCGAAGCTGGAGGAAGAGTAGCCGAAGCGGGAGAATTCACCCAGCGGGCATTCCTTAATGGCAAGATGGATTTAGCTCAGGCAGAGGCTGTTGCAGATATTATCTCATCTGATTCTTTAGCTCAGCACAGAGTTGCTTTCAACCAGTTGCGCGGTGGCTACTCCGCCGAACTCTCGGAGATAAGGGCCCGGCTGCTGGAATTGACTTCCCTTCTTGAGCTAGAACTCGATTTTGCCGAGGAAGATGTGCAATTTGCCGACCGCGGCAGGCTCCGGGAACTGCTTGATTCGTCAATTGAGCACTGTACCCGCCTTGCCGACTCGTTCCGCATAGGAAATGCAGTGCGCAACGGAGTGCCTGTAGCAATAGTAGGAGCCCCAAACAGTGGCAAAAGCACCCTCCTCAACGCATTGTTAAAAGACGACCGGGCCATTGTGTCCGACATCCCCGGCACCACGCGGGATACCGTTGAAGAATGCTGCGTTTTGGACGGAATACTTTTCAGGTTTATCGACACTGCAGGGATACGTGCGGCCTCTGATGAAATTGAGAGAATGGGCATAGCCCGCACCCGCCGAAAAGCCTCGGAAGCGCAGATTATCTTGGGCCTGATCGACTCCTCCAAAGTGACTTCTCCCGCGGTTTTTGAGGCCCTGGTCAGAGACCTCGCCGCGCTCTATGATCCGACGTGGCAAAAGCTCGTCATTTTGGTCAATAAAGTGGATTTAAGGAGTGATAACAAAAATGTTAGCACGTTGAACAATTTTGTTTTACCGAATGATATTGAATCACTTGGAGCGGATTTAATGTTCATTTCAGCAAAACACGGTCAGGGCCTTGACGAATTGCTCGAAAGGCTCGTTTCGAGCTCCGGAATACCCTCCGAAAGCGGCACTTTAGTCACCAACGCCCGCCACGCCCTCGCCCTTCGAGAGGTATCTTCGGCCCTCTCGCGCGTACGCTCCGGAATGGACCTCGGCCTCAGCTCCGACCTCCTCTCCGAAGACCTCCGCTCTGCCCTCCGCTCCCTCGGCTCCATCACCGGCGAAATAACATCCGACGAGGTCCTCGGCGAAATCTTCGGGAAGTTTTGCATCGGGAAATAAATCCACCGTAAAGCCCCGTACTAATCCAAAAAACCACATTGTAAATCAGCGCATTGACGCATAATCAATTTTGGAATTTTGTCCATTATTTCGGAGCATTTCGGGGGTATTTGAACCACATTTGAACCACGCGTGGTTCAAGGTCGTGAATTATTTACGCCAAAGTATACAGCTTTACGTCATTTTACTTCTTTTTACAGAATTGTCCCCAATCACTAGGCTTTTGGGCGTTCCGGAGGTCTTGAATTTTGTTCTGGAGTGATTTTGTAAAATGTGTGTACTAATTCGGCTCTTCCCATCTGGCCGAAACAACTACAGCTTATCACTCACCTCTGTCTTCCTGGCGTGCTTGAAGTTAATGCTGGTCTTTCCGAACCTCCAGGTCAGACCCAAACGAAACTGACGGGGGTTGTACCAGGATTCGTTATGCTGATAGTAGTTCTCGGCGTATGTGTCCCGCTTAGAGCCATAATATCGGTTCTGGAAGGGCATTACAGCCGTAGCAGTCAGGATAAGCCGGTTCTGGAGGAATCCTTGCCTAAGGCCCAGGGAATACTCATAGTCAACGCCGTGGTAGGTGCGCTGGAGAGTGGTTTCTCCGCCGGAGATACTGCCGGAGGCAAAAGCCCTCGCCCCTTTCCAAAGCACAACACTGGTACTGAGGTCGAAGGCCCATTCTACACCGTCATTCTTCTGGTCCAGGCTTGGCGCATAGAAGTAATTGTAGCCTACCTGCGCAGAAGACTGGAGACTGAATCGCTGTCCTGGATTCCAGTTGAAACTCACCATCTGGTCGATATGATCGTAGGTGACGGCATTCTCATAGGTGGAAATCTTGACCCCGTCCGGATAGACCTTGGATAGATATTCAATCTTGTTGCCGCAGAGGCTGCCGTATGTACGGGCAGTAAGGTCCCAAGTCTCCCCGCTGGTACGGTATGTAAGCGTCAGGGCATCGGATACGACCGTACGCAGGTCCGGGTTGCCGTGGCTCCGACTGTAGGGCGATTCCTCAAAGATATAGGGATTGAGATAATCCACACTCGGACGTCCAAGGCGGCGCGTGTAGGACAATGATAACGAGTTCTTGGGATCTATCTGCCAGGCGGCATTCAGATAGGGCACCACGTTGAAATTGCTGTTATCAAAGGTAATATCTGCAGACGAACTCTTGGAGACGCCGCGGTTCAGCGTGTATTCCAGGCGCGCTCCGGCCTTCAGCGTGAGTTTTGCGAACTTGTAGCCATAGCTGGCGTAGGCTGCAAAGATGTGCTGCTTGTAGTCCAGGTCATTGAGGTTGGAATTATCAATGTTCCACTGCTTCGCCGCGAAGTCCCACAGTTCATCCTGGGAATCGGCCACGTGAGAGCGCAGGGTGTATTTGGTGCCGGCTTCAATCTGGTGCTTCTGCCGCAAGGTGGCAAAATAATCAATCTGGCCGATCTGCTGGATGGTGTGCTCGGTATTGAAGGAATGGCGGTGGTAATCCGTGCAGTTCAGGACCGGCTCTACGATGATATGGTTTTCCGTGCTGTTCGGGTTGCCGTCAATAGAATAGCTGAAGGTAAGGATTCCTCCGTCATCCCGGAAGGTCTTCTGATAAGCCAGCTCTCCGGAGAAAGTGTTGTATCTGTTGGTGCGGACGGTAGGCTCCTGCATCTCGATGGTCTTTTCGCTGCCGGTATTCCAGAATGTCTCAGTGATGTCGTACTCCCCAAGCATCTTTTGGGAATTGGCCCAGCCGGAGAGGGTGATGAGGTTCAATGAATCCGGCTCGTAGCTTGCCTCCAGGGAGAATGCGCCGGCAGAGTAGATGTTGTCGCTCGTAAAGTCCAAGCGCTGGTAGCGGTGGTCATCGCTGGTGTAATTCTCAATGTCAGTCAGGCCGTGTATCAGAGGATTCGGGAAATACGTCCCGCTGGCATTGGCACTGAAGGTGAACTTGCCAAGCTGGGCGTTGAAATATCCGCTCCCTCCTGCTGACCCCAATGTGCCGCCTTGTGCGCCAAGGGAGCCGCTGTAACCGGATTTCAGTCGCTTGGCCATAACGATATTGATGATACCGCCGATG
>JAGCCX010000024.1 GCA_017651465.1 Bacteroidales bacterium | reverse complement strand
TATGCCGTGTTAAATCCAGTTCGATTTTGTCGGTAAATCCCCGGAAATTTTTTACGGAAAACTTTGCAAGCATAACCATATAGTTCTAGTATTCAATGCAAAGATAATAAAAGAAATTGAATATCCGTAATTTTTTTACGGAAGCTGTGATTGTTAAATGTCTGCTTAATTCTCCACAGGCTTGATTCCTTCTGGGATTGAGTCTTTTTCACTATCTTTGCGTAACCTAGATTTCTGCACAATGAACGAAGACCTTGCGAATATCCAGTACTCTAAAGTCCGTGATTACAAATACTCCCAGTGGTTCGAAGAGACTCAGTATAATGGAAAGACGCTCTCAGACGATGAACGCAGGGAGCTTGTTGCCATCATTGATGAAACCATTGCACATTACTCTAAAGGACTCCCTCTTTCGCGCAATTTATTGGAGAGCATCAAGGACCAGCACGGCGAGTTTCACGAGATTGAACGTACGGTTGTCTCTGTGATGCAATTTGTCCTTATCACAATGATTGACAGCATGGTAGCCAGCAAGTATTTCATTCTGGCCAACGGCGACTATGACCGGCGCTTTATGCGAGGCAAATTGATGGTAATTCTCAACGAGGGCTTCAAGCGTTTGTATGGTTTCGACGACAAAACGTACAAGAAGTCAGAATGGGATCGCCTTCTTCCGCTGATGGGACATTTCCCGGAGGTAATTAATCGTCAGTATCAGGAATTGACCTTCCATCTGGAGAAACTTGCAAAGACTTCATCCTGGTGGCGCGATGAACGCAATCTTGAGACGCACATGGATGCCGAAAAACTGTATGAATCTCGTCAGGAAGAAGTCATCGAAAGCAAAGTGATGATGGATTCGATGAAGCTCTTCCAGACGTTGTCAGCTGTTAACAGTTTCCTGACAAATGTCCACACCTGCCTTTTTAATTTTCTTGTCACAAAGTACCGGTGTGGTGAAATAAAAGAAAAATAATTGGCATCGAAAAAGGGACTCGACGCATAGTGAAAATGAGCTCCATTTTTACTATGTGCAATTCTAGTGCACACTAATTTGCTATTATTGCGGCACTTTTAAGAAAAAACCTTAAATTTGCTTGATTGAACCAAATAACACTAATGGCCAGCAATAAACACGCACAAATACGTTATAAAGTCCTGGACGATTGTTTCAGCAATTTCCGGCGTAAATTCTATTTCAACGACCTTCTGGAGCGTTGCAATGAAGCCTTGCGTGAACTTTATGGGGATGACCATACTGGCATTAGAACCCGTACTCTCCGTTCTGACATTAATTATATGCGTACCCGTGCATCTGAAGATGGCGTCGAGGTTGAAACCATTGATGATGGAAACGGTTTCTATTACCGGTATTCCGAGCCTGATTTCTCCATTTTCCGCCAAGGTCTCGGAGAAGATGATCTGGCCCAGCTTAAGGAGACCATCCTGATGCTTCAGCGCTTTAAAGGTATGCCGAACTTCGACTGGATGTCTGAACTGGTCGTAAAACTTGAGGACAAACTTGATCTTCGAGGAGTTTCCAAGAGCGTAGTTGGCTACGACGAGAACCAGGAGTATACCGGTCTCGATTGGTTCCAGGATATTTTTGACGCCATTATCAATAAGACGGTCCTACGGATTCAGTACAAAACTTTCGCAGACGTTGATTACGACTGGATTATCCACCCGTATTACATCAAGGAGTATAATAACCGCTGGTTCCTCTTTGGACTTAATGAAGAAAAGGGCACAATCTACAATGTTGCTCTGGATCGTATCGAGGACATCGAACAGGTTAATAAGGAATTCATTCCTTCAGATATTGACTTTGAGACGTATTGGAAGGACGTGGTTGGAGTTAGCGTTGACAACGAGAAGAGGATTTCAATCCAGCTTCAGTTCTCGAAGCATCGCTTCCCTTATGTGATGACCAAGGCGCTGCATCCATCCCAGCGGGTTGTAGATGTGGATAACCGGATTGTTGAGATCAATGTCATTCCCAACAACGAACTGGAAGCCCTCATCTTGTCGTATGGGAAAGATGTTGAAGTGCTTTCCCCGGTAGAATACAGAAAGCAGATTCAGGAAGTAATTAGAGAGTCTTACGAGCATTATTTGCCTGTGTAAATTGATTACACAGGTCATACATAATTTTGTGCCGCGAAACGGAATAAAGACGACAGAATCATATGAATCAGATTGGATTTAAGAACTTCAGAAGGTTTAAGGAACTTCAGCCTAAGGACTTGGGTGATATCACTATTTTGGTCGGTGCCAATAATGCTGGTAAGTCTACCCTCGTAAAGGGGCTTCTCTTGATCCTTGACAACATTAAGGCTCTAAAGATAGGCGGAGGTGATTCTCTCCAGGAGCTTAAACCCGAGTTCCGTTTCGATGCTAATGAGTATCATGACCTCGGTATCGGAACGTTTAAACGTGCACTTTGTAACAAAAGGACAAAGGTAGAGATCGGTTTCTGCGTTCGTTTGCAAAGGGACTTGGATCTGATGGATGATGCCGGAAATCGTATAAAGCGGAAGGCAGATTTTACAATTACCCTTTATGTTAAGGGCAATGAAGATGCTGATGAAACTACTGGAGACATTTCTCGCATTCGTGTTTGGGACAACTCTCGCGGAGTTAAGTTTGATTTTGATTATGATGCGGGTAAAACTATAGTGGAGTTTGCTTCCAAAAAAGCGACGACCTCTGAGATGAAGAGAAGTTTAGATGAGAGGATCGCCATGATTCTCGCTGAACTTGATAGCCTCTATAAGGAAAGCAAGATGCTTAAGGAGCAGATTTCTGACCGCCAGCATTTGATGCGTGGACAAGCAGAAATGATAGCGTCTATACATCAGCAACTAGCTGAACTTAGCATGGAGAATGCACGTTTAGCTGAGCATATGGCGAGGATACAGTCGAATGACCCTGATGCGCTTCATGAAATGCAGCAGTTGTCTGAACGTATGGAGAAGCTTCGATATAGACAGCGGGATCTTCAGGACCAAATGGCAAAAGAGGAAGATCGTCGCTTTAAGGATGAGCTTTCCCGGTTGAATTCTCTTAGCAACAGCATGCTGATGAAGATTGCTGAAAGAAACGCTGAGCTTGATAAATTGCGAAAGTCTCAGGAGATGCTTACTAAAGAGTCCCCGAGTCGTAATCAGGCCACCAAAGTTACTCTGGACAGTTGCACAGTGCTTGAGAATTCAGGAGTAAACTATATTGTAAACCAGATTGATAGTGTGATCTCAATCTCTGGTATGACGGAAGTCCTTTCCGATGAGGACAAGGCCGATCCAATCCTGTTTGAGAAGTGGCAGGACAAGGAGGCGGATAAGGCTTTCATTCACGAAAGGTCTGGTATGCTTCGCGACCTTGCTGAAGATTTGTCTTTTGTGATAAGTGGAATCTCAGCTGAATACATCTACGCGCATTCTGTTTCTCAGAATATCTTCTACAACACTGATAACAAAAACGATTATTTGGCAAAATCCATTCATCGTTTCTGCCGTTCGAAGATTGTGGAAGGCTCTACAGCTCATACTTTTATCAAGACTTGGATGAAAAAGTTTGATATTGGTGATGATTTCAAAATTGAGTCTTTTGGTGGAGAAGCTTATCGTTTTTATATCTCTGACGGAGGGAAATGGATGGATCTTGCTGATAAGGGTATGGGGTCCAACCAGATGATGATTCTTCTTATTAATCTGGCCTCGATTATTCGTAAATATGAGCATACGCACGCTAAACCCTTCATAGTTATTGAGGAGCCGGAGCAGAATCTACATCCTGATCTTCAGCGCATGCTTACTGAGTTGTTGGCGTATGTAAATAGCAACTTCAAATTTAAGTTTATCGTCGAGACTCATTCGGAGTATATGATTCGTCGTTCTCAGGTCATTGTGGCAGAAAGTGGCTACAAGAACGAGAAAGACCTGGAAGAGAATTGTCCTTTCAAGGTGTACTACTTCCCGAAGGAAGGTGACCCCTATGATATGGAGTATTCTATTACCGGAAGATTTGGGAAGCCGTTCGGCAAGAACTTCTATGACGCTTCGGCTCAGGACTCCATCGCCCTGAATAAACTCGAAATGGCATCTCGTAATAAGTAATCGTATGGACTCTAAAGCAACAATATACGCTGAGAGGACAGCTTTAACGGATGTTTTGAGAAAGGCCTTCACAAAAGATGGCTTGGATAATATCATCGAGATTTTTAAGAGCCATTCCAACATCTGTATAGATTTGACTGATGCTGAGTTGGATAGTATTTTTAATCCTGCTGACTTAAATAATCTGGATGATTTGTTCACCATTTTTAATGCCTATGACATTTCTGTACCAATAGCACTTAAGGACTTCTTTGACTTAATGAAAGCTCAAGAAGACACCATTATATCTAAGCCCAATGCATTATTCTTAAGAGACTGCCCTTCACAAGATGCGCAGATGCTCCGGGATAAGTATGGTGTCTGGGTGATAAGTAAAGAAGAGGTGACAAACCGTATGTTCGAGTTATTGTCCTTCAAGGATGAGTTTGTGCCTGACAAAAATTACGGTAGAGGTGATAATGGTTGGAAGAATATCTTTATCGGTAATGGTTTGAAATTACCCCCGAGCAATAGTCTGATTATTTCAGATAATTTCTTACTTAGTAATGAGCGTAATGGACATATTTTGGGGCTAGCGAATATGACACATCTTCTCGATGCTATTCTCCCTCAAAAACTCAGTATCCCTTATTACATTCTGATTTTAGGGCAAGGGAAAGACGATAAAGAAGCATTGCTTATAAAGCGTGTGACTGAATGGAAAGATGGTCTTGCTACCGCTCTTAACAGAAGTTATGATATTCACGTTGAGTTCGTTTTTTCGAAAAATCTAATCCATCGAAGGATTCTATATATGAACTACTCTTTCATCGGTACCGAGAAAGGGTTTAAGATATTTGAACCTCTATCCAATAAAGTATACCGAGATGGAGATCAAAGGAATTCGGCCTGGGCTTACACGTATTTCCATGACCCATTTAGGGCGGGGAGGCGTGAACATCAATTAGCTAATGATGATATAGAAGGTGTAAAGGCTATATATAAGACAGCTCGATCAAATTATGATAATGGCCTCAAAATCGTAGGGATACCCAAGTTTGTTGGAGCCCCTTTGGGAACCACTTTTTCACCAAATCGCATTTTTGAATAACTGTGCATTTACACTGCACACCCCATACTTACCTTTGCATCGTCAAACAAGAAAAGAGTAAAAACAATATATGGAGAACAACAAAAAACCGGACGTAAGTTTTGTTTGGAAGATAACAGACGACGTTCTTAGAGATACCTTCAAGAAGAACGAGATTGGTGATGTCATCCTGCCTTTCGTGGTGATTCGCCGCATCGACTGTATTCTTAAGCCTTACAACGAAACCGTCAGGAAGAACTACGAGCAGTTCAAAGATAAGATTGCGGACCAGAACCTGGAGAAGGTCCTCTTCAAAGCCGCCGGTGGAAAGAAGTTCTACAACACTTCTAAACACACCCTCGTCACCCTTCTGGATGACGCCCGGAACTGCGAGATTAACTTCAAGAACTATCTCAACGGTTTCAACAAGGAGGTCCGGGATATTCTGACCAACTTCCAGTTCGACAAGGTTATCGCTAAGCTCATCCGCAATGGTCTCCTGTACCAGATGATCCAGGAGATCTGCGAGTTGGACTTCTCGCCGGAGAAGATTGACAACCACGATATGGGTTACATCTTTGAGGAGCTCATCCGAATCTCGAATGAAAACAGCAACGAGACCGCTGGTGAGCACTTCACTCCTCGTGATGTGATTCGCCTGATGAGCGCCATCATGTTCACCCCGGATAAGGATGTTCTCAATAAGAATGGTATCATCCGCACCATTTACGACCCCGCTTGTGGTACCGGTGGTATGGTCAACGTTGGCAAGAACTACATTCTGGAGAACATCTGTTCCGAAGGAAACACCCCGACGATTCGCACCTATGGGCAGGAGCTCAACGAGCAGTCCTACGCTATCGCCAAGTCCGAGGCATTGATTACCGGGGAGAATGCTGATAATATTAAGCTGGGCAACTCCTTCACACAGGACCAGTTCAAATCCTCACGGTTCCACTATATCATGGCAAATCCGCCGTACGGTGTAACCTGGAAGAAAGATCAGGAGTTCATTCTCAATGAATCCCTGAACCCGGACGGCCGTTTCTATGCAGGCACTCCTCGTGTCAGTGATGGGCAGTTGCTGTTTATCCAGCATATGATCTCCAAGATGGAGCCGGATGGAGCTCGCGTAGGTGTTGTCACCAATGGTTCTCCGCTCTTTTCGGGCGGAGCCGGCAGCGGCGAGAGCAATATCAGAAAGTGGATTATTGAGAATGACTGGCTGGAGTGTATTGTCGCTCTTCCCAAGGACCTCTTTTACAACACCGGTATCTACACATACATCTGGTTCATTACGAATAAGAAAAGCGCAGAGCGTAAGGGCAAAGTGCAGCTGATTAATGCCGTGGATTTCTGTGCGCCGGCCTCAAAGAGTTTGGGAAACAAGAGGAATGATATTCTCCCTGAACATATTGAACAGATTCTTGCCTTGTATTGCAACTTCGAGGAAAACGAGTTTAGTAAGATTTATGACAATGGCGCGTTTGGTAGTTTCTATTTGACTATTGAACAACCCAAAAGAAAAACGAATGGCTCGTTGGATCTGCGTCGTGGCGAGAAACAACCGGACACTGATAAGCGTAGTTATGAAAGTGTTCCCCTGGATTGTGACTTTAATAGCTACTTTGAGGATGAGGTGCTTCCTTTCATTGACAAGGAATCTTGGATTGATTTATCCAGGACACGAATCAACTATGAAATCAATTTCACCAAGTATTTCTATAAGTTTGTAACTCTCAGAGAATCCGTCTTGATAAAGAAAGACATTATTGAAAAGGAGCATGAGATTCAGGGCTTAATCAAGGATATATTATCATAGTATCAATGATGAGCAACAGATATAATAAATACTATAAAACTCCATTATCGTGGGCGCCGGAATTGCCTGACGGTTGGCAGATTATCCCTTTTAAGAGACTGTTCTCATCTCAAAAGGGATTACCAATTACTAAGGCGGATCTTGTTAGTGTTGGTGTGCCTGTTATCAGTTATGGTCAAATTCACTCCAAAAGCAATAATGGAGTATCAGTAACTGATGACCTGCTACGGTATGTACCTGTTTCGTATATAGACACCTGCCCTTCTAGCATTGTTAAGAAGGGGGATTTTATCTTCGCCGACACTTCTGAAGACCTTGATGGTTGTGGTAATTGCGTATTTGTCAATGTTGATTATACGCTATTTGCTGGCTACCATTCGATAATAGCTAGAAATGAGAGTGTTTTCTCTGGGAGGTACTTTGCATATCTGTTTCAAACGGACGAATGGCGTTCACAAATCCGCTCTTTAGTTAATGGGGTGAAGCTATATAGTATTACTCAGCCCATTCTGTTTGAATCAAAATTGATCGTTCCTTCCAAGGCCGAACAGGAAAGAATCGCAGATGTTCTGGATGAAAGAATTTCCAACATTGATTCCCTTATTGCAAAAAGGATTGAAGAACGGTCTTTGTTACAAGAGAACCGTATATCAGTCATATCGGAAGTTATCACTCGAGGCCTAAATAAAAATGCCGACTTCGTCGACAGTGGCGTTGAGTGGATAGGGAAGGTTCCTTCTTCTTGGGAAAAACGTTCTATTCGGTTCTGTCTTGAATCGAATGTCGGCGGCGTTTGGGGTGAAGATTGCAAAAATACTGAGGATGACATCATTTGTGTACGCGTCGCTGATTTTGATTACGCGAAAGGTGTAATCTCTGACAAAAAGCTCACGAAGCGGTACATCGTTATTGATGATGGTAATGAAAGAGTTCTAACATCGCGAGATCTTCTTCTTGAAAAGTCTGGCGGGGGAGAAGTTTCCCCTGTGGGACGGGTGGTTAGAAATACCGTTACAGAGAAGTCTGTTTGCTCGAACTTTGTACAAAAATTATCCGTAAAACCAGAATTTGACCGCGACTTCTTATACTATTATTTCCATATGATGTATTCGAAGCATGTAAACGCTCTATACTACAATCAAACTATAGGTATTCAGAATTTACAGGTCGCAGGCTATTTGAATAATCCTATCTTCCTCCCTCCAAAGGATGAGCAAGAGGTTATTTCCAACTATCTCAATACGCTTACGGAAGAAACCAGTAATGCGGTTGCGCGAATCGAAGAGCAAGTATCAGAACTGAGAGAGCTTAGAAATTCTATCATTTCTGAAGCTGTATTAGGGAAGATTGATTTATCTACGTCAGAATAATTATGCCAGGAACACCCGACGAATTGTACATGGAAGGTCAGATAGAGCAATATCTGACACATAGATACGTACAGCAGGCAGACGGTACATTCACAGATCTGCCCGAGTATCACTCTGTCGAGCCCGGGGCTTTCGACAAGAAGCTCTGTGTTATCCCCGAAGAGGTGATAGCTTTCCTTCAGGAATCCCAGCCGGATACTTACAAGGATCTTGTGTCGGCGACTGGAAGCGTGGCGGCTGCGCGTAAATCTATTCTAAGTCGTCTTGACTCCGAACTGAAGCGTGGCCCTCTCCATCTCTTCCAGGGTAATGCGAAGTTTGAAGCCGGTTACGGAGCACGTTTCAATTTGGTGTTCTATAAGCCCGCTAGTGGTCTTACGCCTGAGCATGAGCTTCTGTACGAGAAGAACCGTCTGGCCGTTGTCCGTCAGCTCCGCTATTCAGAGAAGAACGACAACGAAATTGATATGGTTCTCTTTGTAAACGGCATTCCTGTCGTAACAATGGAACTTAAGAATTCCTTGACCGGGCAGCGTCATATCAATGCCATCCGCCAGTATATGTGCGACCGCCCGGTAGAAGGGGAGAAGTTCCTGGAGTTCAAGCGGTGCCTTGTTCACTTTGCTGTCGGCTCCGAACAGGTGTTTATGACCACCAAGTTGGCTGGCGAGAAGACCCGTTTCTTCCCGTTTAATATGACGTATGCTAACGAGAAGACTGAGTCTATCGGTTACAAAACATCTTACCTGTGGATGGATGTTCTCTCCAGAGATAACCTTCTGGATCTGTTACAGAATTTCATCAACCTGCAGACAGTTGAAGAGAAATACTACAATGAGCGAACTGGAAAGATTGAAACCAAATCGGATGTTCGCCTGATTTTTCCCCGCTACCATCAGCGCCGCGCCGTTCTTAATCTGGTAGGTGATGTAAAAGAGAGGGGCGCTGGTCATCGCTACCTCATACAGCATTCCGCAGGCTCCGGTAAGAGCAATACCATCACCTGGCTGGCTTTCCGCCTTTCCAATCTCTATAAGACTGTCGAAGATGAGAAACCTATCTTCGACAGCGTGCTGGTCGTCACCGACCGCCGTGTCCTGGACCGTCAGCTCCAGAACAATCTACGTCAGTTCCAGATAACTGAAGGTGAGGTCAAGTATATCGACAACAAGTGCAATTCCCAAGACCTGAAGAAAGCTATCGAAGAGCGTAAGCGAATCATAGTGACAACGCTGCAGAAGTTCCCGGTCATATCCGATACTATCCAGCTTTTCCCGGATCGCAAGTATGCCGTCATTATTGACGAGGCTCATAGCTCCCAGTCGGGTGAAGCAGCTCGTCAGATGAGAAAGGCTCTTTCTCTGGAGGAGGCGGAAGCCTTCGATGCTGAGGACGCTAAGGGTGCTGATCCGGAGGACATCCTGAACAATATAATCGAGGGCGAGATTGACCGCAAGGGCTTCAAGCATAATATCTCGTTCTTCGCTTTCACAGCCACGCCAAAGCAGAAGACAATCGAACTCTTCTGCGAACGGGAGAATGGGCAGAAAAAGCCTTTCGATGAGTACACAATGGAAGATGCCATCAAGGAAGGCTTTATCCTGGATGTGCTCGAGAACTATATGTCCTTCAAGCGCTATTACAAGCTCGTCCGCGACCCCAAGTTCCCGGACAAAGAGTATGAGAAAAAGAAGGCCGTGAAGTTGCTGAGCAGCTATGTGGACCTGCAGGATGTCGCCATAGAGCGCAAATCCCGTATTATGCTGGAACACTTTGTGACGCAGACCAGCAATCAAATCCAGGGCAAAGCCCGTGCTATGGTCGTGACCCGTTCTCGCCTTCACGCCGTCCGTTACAAGCGGAAGTTCGATGAACTGATGCGTGAAATGCGCCTCCCTTATGGTGCCCTGGTTGCGTTCTCCGGTTCCGTATATGACGAGGACACCGGGGAGACTTATACCGAGACCTCTATGAACAACCTGGAGGGCAACGTTGATATTCCGGAGGCATTCAAGATGCCGAAGTACCGGATACTTATCGTCGCTGAGAAGTTCCAGACAGGATTTGACGAGCCTCTCCTGCACACGATGTTCGTGGACAAGAAACTGGCCGCGGAGAGCGCCGTGCAGACGCTGAGCCGTCTTAACCGCACTTGCGCCGGCAAGGACTCTACAATGGTCCTGGACTTCGTCAACGACCCTGAGATCATCAAGCAAGGCTTCCAGGACTACTATGGCGGTCTTTATATGAACGAGGAAGACGAAACCGACCCTAACAGCCTGTACGACCTCAAGAGCCGCATTCAGGAGTTTGATGCGTTCGACCAGATCGACGTGGACAACTTTGCCAGTTATTACTATCCCGACAAAGTCAACAAAGAACTCGTGTATGGCGTTCTTTACATAGCCGTAGACAAAGTCAAAGGCCGTCTGAATGAAGAGGACCTGTATAAGTTTAAGAAAACCTGTAAGCAGTACACAAACCTGTACAAGTTCCTTTCCCAGATTATCACGTTCAAGGACATTGAACTGGACAAGCTGTATGTATTCCTGATTGCACTTGCCAAGCTCCTCCCTTACCAGAAGGATGAGATGCCCAAGGATATTCTGAATGAAACGGAACTCGACAGTTACAAGGTCCAGTACCAGTTTACCAAGAAGCTTAATCTTGACAGCGGCGACACCAGCGTCACCGGTATGCGCCCCGGCCAGGTGACAGGCCCTGACGAACCGGAAATGGACTTCCTGAGCAATATTATCAAGCAGCTCAATGACACCTTCGGCCTTGAACTTACCGAGGATGACCGGGTAGACATTCAGAAGATGAAGGAGCACGTGATGGCCAACGAAGAACTGATGGCGTTCTTTAACAAGGACAACACCCGTGACAACATCCAGGAGAAGTTCTTCGAGGAGGTTGATAACGAACTGATGACCTTCATCAACACGAAGCTTGAGCTCTACAACAAGCTCACGGAAGACCGGGCAAATGAAATGTTCAAGCGCCTCTGGTTCAACGAGATTTACGACAGACTGGTCAGGGGCTTCAGATAGCATTCATCATCTACAGCTTCTTTGTATCTATAGTTTGGTATCATATAGAATTGTATGAAGTACGTTTTCTTTGACACAGAAACAACAGGACTGCCAAAGGATTATAAAGCACCCGCCTCGGCATTATATAATTGGCCCCGGATGATTCAGTTAAGCTGGATAACTGCTGAAGAAGACGGGAATATCATCAATGAAAACGATCATTTCATATACCCGTGTGGGTTCTTAATCCCAGCGGAGGCGAGTCAGCTTAATGGCATCACAATGGATATCGCCGAAGATAAAGGGGAACCTTTAATGGATGTTCTAAGCTCATTTATGTGTGATGTAGATAGTTCCTCGTTTGTGGTTGGGCACAATGTTTCCTTTGACATACATGTAGTTGGGGCAGAATTGATTCGATGCGGCAGAAGAGATACTCTTTTTGCAAAGCCCTCGATATGCACGATGCAGAGCACTATCGACTTTTGTGCAATTCCTGGGAACTATGGATACAGGTATCCGAAGCTTCAAGAATTGTATAAAAAGCTATTTGGTGATGAGTTCAAAGACGCCCATAATGCACTGTCAGACATAAGGGCGACTCTCAAATGCTATCTTGAATTGAAGAATAGAGGCATAATTAGAAGATAGTTAAGCATATTGTTTTTTTAAACAAACGAGAGATGAAAGAAATTATCCTTAATCTTGAACATACGCTTGTAAATACCACTGCTCTTACTGAAGCCTTTAAGCGAGGAGGGGTTAGTAATTTCTTTTCATTAATAGAGCAATGTCATCTCTATCCAGGTGCGGATAGAGTTGTGGATAGAATAAAACATAACAAGATCCCCGTTTGTGTTATTTCAAGATTCGTAGGGCGTTATTCAAAAGCTGTCCTAGAGCATTGCGGGATTCCTTACGGTAAACTTTTATTATATGACGGTAGTACCGTAGAATCCTATGAGAATGCTATTAGGCAAGCTCTTGATTTTCTTAAAGTTAAGCCAGAGTATGTAATATCTTTATGTAGCGGGTCTACAGATATTGCCGCATCCAATAAAGTAGGTGTTCTGAATGCATTGTGCAAGTGGGGAATACATGAGAACGAAGGATCTGGTGAAATAGACGCAATGCATGAGGTGGAAAGTCCAGAGGAACTGTTCCCACTTTTTTTTGAGGAGGCTTTTGACGATGGTCACAAACCTGGTTATCTTGATTCGTATGATGAATGTGAGAGATTGTACGAAGAAACTGAAACAGGCCCTTTTGATGGTATCTATTCTGATTCTGCTTTTTATCGTAGCTGGATAGAAAAACAAAAAGCCTTTTCTGCTGTTTGTCAAGATGCGGCAGTTGAGCATCTTCCAGGGTGGAGCAAAGACTCTATTGAGGTTGGTTTTGAGAATAACCCCAATGCGACATCAGACACTTTCTGTTTTAATCACTATTGTGCCACAAAAGGGAATGCAGATCCCGCTTACGAGAAGAGCCTCCTTGAAGGGCTTTACTCAGGGAAACAAGTATTCCCTCAAGAGCCCTATGAGCAAATTGTCTGTTTCATAAAATCGGTCAAAGAAAATTACACGCAAGTATGCAATGACACTGATGGGCTACTTGTCTTTTTTGCTGATAGCGAGCTTGATAAGTCTTTGGCGGATAATCAGTTCCAGTATCTTAAAGATAGAATAGAAAAACTAGGCATTAAGGCCAAGCCATATAACAAGGCGCCTCTTTCCATTGAGGAGTTAACGTCTTACATCGTTATTGAACTTGTCTCAAGCCCAAGTACAGTTCAGGAAATAAGCGCTAATGCCATCAGCATTAAAGAAGGCTGCAGAAAAACATGCTGCAAAAAAGCTTTCGGACGAGGATGTTACACAAATATCGTGTATCTATCCCTCGCATATTTATCTGAATCCATACAGAATAGTAAGTATCTTTCTATTGGCAAGGTATCAGATTCTATTCCCGAATTACAAAAGCATGCGAATGCTCTCGACCATATTAGTGAAGACATAAATTCGGAAGAATTAGAGACCATGGCCAAAATGGTTTCTGATGCTGATACTTACAGCGAAGAGGCCGAAGAAAACACTTTTGAGGTTGATGGTATTAAACTGGACCCTGACAACCAAGAATTTCAGTACGCCCTGCAGTTCGCATTAGAATCAAATAGAAATCTATACCTCACAGGTAAAGCTGGCTCAGGTAAGACCACCTTCTTAAAATACCTTAGGAAAATAACCACTAAAGAAATGGCAGTTGTTGCACCAACAGGTGTAGCAGCGGTTAATGCAGGCGGGCAAACTATTCATTCCTTCTTTAAGATCAAACCATCGCTATATGTACCTAACGATAAGCGGTTGCGTACTTATGCCCCTGCTGGTGATTCTGATCGCTCAACCATTTACGATAATTTCAGTTACAATAAGGACAGGATCAACATCATAAGAAATCTGGAATTACTTGTGATTGACGAAGTCTCAATGGTTCGTGCTGACTTACTTGATGTTGTTGATACACTGCTGAGAGTATACCGCAAAAGCAATTTGCCCTTTGGTGGGGTACAAGTAATCCTGATTGGAGACACATTCCAGCTGCCGCCTGTTGCTATAGGGGAAGATAAAGATATATTAAGGCGCTTCTATGACAGTGAGTTCTTTTTCAGTTCAAAAGTAATTCAAAACAATAAACCCCTATACATAGAGCTGAAAAAAATATACCGTCAGAATGAGCAGGATTTCATTAATCTATTGAATAGGGTACGTGTTAACCAGATGCTGCCTGGGGACTTCCAAACCCTAAACAGCAGACTCAATCCGAATTTCAAACCACAAGAAAAGGATAACTATATCATTCTTGCAACAAAGAATGATCGAGTATCGGAAATTAATGAAAGGAAGCTTAACGAGCTGAAGACACCAACAATGACATATATGGCCGGGGTGACCGGCGAGTTCCCTCTAGCAAATAGGCCGACGGATACTGAGCTTCTTCTGAAGGTCGGTGCACAGGTTATGTTTGTGAAGAACGATATAGATGGCCGTTATTATAACGGGAAGATAGGAGTCATAACTGAAACTAATGTCGACGAAGTCAAGGTTGAAATAGAAACGCGTCGAGGTGTTCGTAAAACCATTGGGGTTAAGCGCGACACGTGGAAGAATATGGCTTACACATGGGATGAAGAGGAAGGACGGATAAAAGAAGAGGTAATTGGGACTTTTACTCAGATCCCTTTACGTTTAGCCTGGGCAATAACAGTACATAAGAGTCAGGGATTGACTTTTGAAAAGGTGATCGCCGACATTGGGGATTCATTCGCTTCCGGACAAGTATATGTCGCTTTGAGTCGATGCACGTCATTGAACGGCTTGGTATTGATGTCTCCGATTGGAAATTGGAGCGTTAAGACAGACAGGCGAGTAATTGAGTTCGCAAAGAATGAAACTCCCGAAACTCTGTTAACTGAACAGCTCTCTGCCAGTAAGGCGGACTTCTACTATGCGGAAGCACGTAAAGCATTCCATGAACGAAACGTCCAGAAGATGATTGAAAGCGTCTATACGGCGCTCAAGTACCGGGATGACGTTAATACAAGTACCTTCCGGCGTTATGTCTCTCTCTGGACTTCACGTTTGTTCAGTGCTGTTTCAGATATACCCTCTATTAAGAAGACTCTTGCAAAAAAGGAGGAGGAGGTTTCTAAACTCTCTGAACAAGTGGATTATTTAAAGTCAACGTTGGCCGAGAGAGATGCTCAACTAAATAATAATAAGATCCAAGCTCGAGCTTTGAAGGATAAGATCGAGTCTCTACAGATCGAAAAAGGCGAAATCAAGGAGCAACTAGAGGGCACTGAAGAGGAGCTTCGCAAAGCTCTGGAAACGATGGAAGAAGATGACAAGACAATTCTGGAGATGCAATCTCAGATTGAGGATAAAGATTTCCAATTGAGAGAAAGGCTTGAGAGGATTTATGACCTTGAAACTGAATTGGATCGGGTAAGGAGTATAAAATGGTACCAAAAACTATTTGGCAAAAAATAGTTGAGTAGTATTTTTCTGTGCAGATTCACTGCACACCTACATATTACCTTTGCATTGTCAACAGAAAACATCCCTGTTGAGCGATAGAATTGAACATGCACGAACTTATTTGCCCCAACTGTAGAAAGCCCTTCACCGTCAACGAAGACGATTACGCTGCCATCCTTAGTCAAGTCAAGGGTGCCGAGTTTAATGCCGAGGTAGACCGCCGTATTGCCGAGCTTCACAAACAGCAGGAAGCAGAACAAAAGGCCCGTGATGCCCAGGCTGGTCAGGAGCACCAGAAGGAGTTGTCCGCCAAAGACAAGGTTATTGGCGAGAGAGATAGCGAAATCCTTCGCCTTAAGGAACAGCTTTCGGCAATGAGTGACAAACGCGAGTTGGAACTCAGCGCTGCCGTGACTGAGAAAGAGAAGGAGATTGCGTCACTCCGGGCAACTATCGAACAGAATGCCCAAGCATTAGAGATCGCTGTCCTTCGTGAGCGCCGGTTGGCAAAGGATGAAGTGCAGGCTAAGGAAACCGAAATTGCCGACCTTAAGTCGCAGGCCAAGCTCGCGGCTTCGGAAGCAACACTGCGTGAGCAGAGCATTGTAAACGACTACGAGGGGAAATTGCAGGTCGCTAAGTCCGAGGCATCCGTACGAGAGAAAGGACTGAAGGACGACTATGAATCCCGCCTGCGTATTGCCAACGAGGAAGTTGAGCGGCTCAAGGATTTCAAAGCTCGCCTGTCTACCAAGATGGTCGGTGAGACCCTGGAAGCCCACTGCAGCAACGTATTCAATGGCGAAATGCGCCCGATGTTCCCGAACGCCTATTTCGAGAAGGACAATGATGCCTCCAGCGGTTCTAAGGGTGACTTCATCTTCCGTGACAAAGAAGACGACACCGAGTATATCTCCATCATGTTCGAGATGAAGAACGAGATGGACGAGACAGCCACCAAGCACAAGAACGAGGACTTCTTTAAGAAGCTGGATCAAGACCGAAACGAAAAGAAGTGTGAGTATGCCGTATTGGTCTCCCTCCTGGAGCCTGAAAGCGAGTTGTACAATACGGGCATCGTGGATGTTTCCTATCGCTACCCGAAGATGTTTGTCATTCGCCCGCAGTTCTTCAAATCGCTTATTATGCTCCTTGTCAATGCGGCCAAGAATACGGTCGGATACAAGAAGGAACTCGCCCTTGCCCGCAGCCAGAATGTGGATGTAACCAATTTCGAGAACAAGCTTATTGAGTTCCGGAACAAGTTTGGTGACCACTATACCCGTGCCGCAGGCAAATTCGAAGACGCCATCAAACAGATTGATGATACCATCAAGAAGCTGCAGGCAGTAAAAAAGAGCTTTGAACAATCTGAGAACTATCTCCGCCTGGCGAACCAGGATACCGAGGAGCTGACCATCAGGAAGCTTACCTACAAGAACCCCACAATGAAGGCCAAATTCGACGAGGCCCGTAAGAAAAGCCAAGAGGGAACCCCTGAGATTCAGGAGTCCTAATTCAATCCGTACTCTATACTTTGATGCAGATGAAGATGTTCACCTTTGGAATTAGATTCCGTTTCGACACAACCGAGTACTACGAGACATCCTTTGATCTCGAGCTTTCTGATGAAGAAATCGCCTTCGTGAAGGCTTACCTCAAAGAGAATGGTGATATGCCTTTCTGGGCCTTCGAATACGAGAATGAGGCGCTGTTCAATCGGATGCTGGAAGCGCATGTCGCCGCCATCCTCTCCTATGTGAACAACAACGTCATAGAACCTGGCGAAGAGCCCTTCACTGAAGAAACGGTCAGCTGGGAGTACGTTATGCCAGAGTTCTACTGGCCTGATGGATTTCTCGAGTCATAATTTGCTATCTTTGTGAATATGATTGTTCCTTCAATGACCAACCTTGAAATCTGTGACGCTCTGTTTGCTGACCGCCCAAAACTGCAAATCAGAGCTAGAGCAATGATTCCAAGAATGGCAAAGCAATTTAAGAAGGAAAGAAAGTTTCCGGCCTGGAAATGGGCGGAATACACCCATCAGACGAGCCGCAACAGATACCTAATCTCGTTCTGTGCCCCAACGCTAGCACAAGCAGACAATCCAATTATCGACTACATAGCCTTCATGGAAGAAGACCATCAGAAGATTGTTATTCAATGGGGTTGCTGGCCATACCGTAAGTTCGGGTCGATGGAGGTCATAATGATGCGTGCTATAAGCTATTACTGCCCTCATTTCTTCATTCGTTACAGGGAAAGAGTGTGGAAGAATCTTGATATCTCTTACAATGAGCTCTTATGTCGTTACTTTTCCCGCAATAAAGTTAATATTCCTATTGAGATGAATGAAGTGATTCAGCGCAACTACAAGGAGTATGGAGAGGCGGCGGCAGTCTCATTTCAGGAACCTGATGGTGTCTGTTTTATCAGGCATTGGTGTGAAGGTGATGAGTTTTCCATTGGCACAGAGAATTGCGACGCCATCGCAGTGGTCTATTACATGACTATAGTTACAAACAGTATGATGTCCGAACTTCAGAATAAAGCCATTGGAAAAGAAGGAAGACGGTATCTCATAGATTATTATAAAAGACTGTATGAAGATGCTAAGAAAGATACTATCTTCCGACGCCTCACCGAAATGAATCAAAGATAGAACAATATGCATTTACCCGTTAATGCAACATCGGCCTTTCGCAAGGCGCGGCTGGATAATCTAGCACCTTGCTGAAGGCAAAATTACGACGGTATATGAGCACCGCCAAATTGCTGCAAGGCTTGCAGGGATGGGATTTTTCTGGCTAATTGGTTATTTTTGCATTCGGAGCATAAACCCCAAGCGCAATGAATGTTTTTCTCAATCCCTTTACAAAGAACCGGACGGCTCGATTCGTTCTTTTTTTGGGTAACGATTATCCCATTTTTGGGGAGTATATCCGTGACAGGGAAGATGAACTTAGGTCAATCTTTCTAGATGAAGGCTATGTATTCCTGTCGGTCGAAGATATTGAAGCATCACTTGACGATGATATGATGCAGTATATGTTCCCCTGGCGGGAGCCGTATCTGTTCAATGGCCGCATCTCTTTAATTATCAAGGAGAAATATAACGTCGGGGATAAAGCCGGGTTGCTCTGCATAAAAGGCAAAAAGACCAGTTTCTATCCTATTGGTGGAAGGGACATACTGGATGTTGATAAAGCCATCGACAAGCTGTTGCGTCAACTGTCAAAGGCGTCCGGCCCTGCTACTGAGCATTTGATGCCTATGGCTGAACAGCTAGAGTTTCCCTTCGACGAAATAAAAGAGACTAAGCGCAAACCGCGTGTACTAGCTAAAAATAGTGGCCCCTCGTTGTTTAAGAAACTTTGGATACAGCTTGAAGAGGAGCAGCGTGAAAAGGATTCGCTTGAAAGCAGCACCAAGGACATTCTCCGTGCGTGGGAAGACTTTTCCAATAAGTACAACATCTCCATCGAGGAGCTGGCTGCCTTGCTGGACGACGATCTCAAGATCAGCAGATTGACCATAAGGCCTTCAGGGACAATCCTGCTTACCGATTATGACAACCGCGAAGTAAGGATGGACGATCTCACAAAGGCCTTGTATTTCTTGTACCTTCTCCACCCCAAGGGCATAAGGCAGAAGGACCTTATCGATTACAAAGATGAACTTTTGGACATCTATCTCCGCATAACGCCCCGTGATGACCTTGACGAGATTAAGGTCAGCGTGGACAGTCTGCTGTTCGATGATAACAGAATCAATGTGAGTCTGTCGCGTATCAAAAAGACGTTCCGTGATATTTTCGGGGAATGGGTTGCAAAGCACTACTACGTTGACGGGAAAGCAGGAGAAGCCCGGTCCGTCAAACTGGACCGGGACCTCGTGATATGGGAGCACTGAAAAGCGCTCCTTATTTTTTGCCATCCTCGAACAGGTCCTCAAGGTCTTCAAGAGCTTGACAGCCGTTGACTGCGGCAGCCATCTTTCGTGACGCTAACTTGAAGTGGACAGCAGTTTTGGACATCCCTTCGGGAGTGGCCTCAAAGTTCAGGGCGTTCTTGATGTTCAGTTCGCGAGCCACCTCTACGGCGTCCTGGTTTGCACCGATGTAGGCAAGTACCCATCCTTTCTCACGGAGGCGGGATACCAGGGCTTTAACCGTCTTGCCCGAGTACTCCCGGGACGAATTCTCATAGCCGTCGGTAATTACGGTTGCCATAACCTTGTCTTCCGGGAGGATTACCGATTCGAGATGGTTTAACGTTAGCCCCATAGCATCGTATAGCGGGGTGCAGCCCCCGGGGCAATAGTCCATCTCGGAGAAGTCTTCTACCGTCTGTATGGGCACCCTGTCCCTGCGTGTCTTGACACCCTCGGGGCCGTTGCCTTCGAAAGTGACTATCGTTACATAATGCCGCTGGTCGGGGAATTCTTTCTGGTTCTTCCTGATGCCGCTGATGACTTCATTCATACTTTGGATGGTAGGCCTGTAGATGGAAGACATACTTCCGCTCTCGTCGAGGATAATTACGTTGTAGATGTTCATTGCTCAAAGATTAATTGGTTTCTGGGCGCAAAAATATACCTTATTAGCGCGGATGCATAATAGCTGCAAGGCTTGCAAGAATTTGGATTTTCAACATAGCATTTCGACCTTAGCGCTATAAACGCTAAGAGTAATGGATAATATATTGAATAAGGCAAAGCAGAGTCTCTCGGACGGGCTTGAAAGAATCCTCAAGAAGTATTATGACGATTCTGTGGATCTAGAGTCAGAACTAAGTGCTCAAGAAGTGCAGCAGGCTGCAGAATTGCCTAAGGTGAATCTGACTCCCGGCGAACGCCCAATAGATGTCGTTCCGCAACCGATCAAGCCCAAGACGTTTCCGCCAATTACCTGGTATATACTTAGATACGATTATCCAAAAGTCGGTTCAAGAGTAGCGATGGTAATCATCAAACACGGCAACATCAAGGAGGAATACTTTGCCTCCGAGTGGCTGAAACACGCCAAACTGGAGCCGGTTCTCGGCTGCTTTATTGCTGCAGTAGCGAGTGCCGTCAAGCCGGAATCGGGAGTGGAGGCGGAGCTTGCGGAGTGTACTTATTGAACGCATAATTTGGTTCCGGCGGCCTTCAACCCGGTTAGGAGAAATAGAGCTGTTCCACCTTTATTTTTCATACCAAATTAAGGAAACAAAGCCGACTACAACGATGTAGAGTTTGCAGCTTTCACCACCCCGTCCGTATGTCTTCGATACGGCATCCCAGGGCCTGGCAGATGCGCCAGACGTTTTCTGTTTCGGCATTCTCCAGAGAGCGCTTGTCTTGTTCGTAGGAGCGGATGACCGAGAGTGGAATTCCCGCGGTGGAGGACAGTTGCCGCTGCGTCAGCCGTGCGTTCTTACGAGCGCGCTTAAGAAGATTCCCGCCAGAGGTTTCCTTGAGCCGTTTGAGGGCAAACTGTACAGATTTCGACAGATCTGCCTCGTGCAGGGTTGGATACCGGTCGCGGAGCGATTGAACAGTCAGCCCCCGTGACTGGATGGTCCCGAAGTCCATCCCCAGATACCACGACAGGTACGCCAGCGTCCACCCGGTCCAGTATTCAGGACTGCCGATGTCGATGAGCCCGTCCTCCTTTGGAAGCTCGCGGCCCGTGCGTGAAGCGACCAGCGACGCCAGTTCTATTCCGGACATACCTCCGAGGTATTTGGGGTTGGCCCGGGAGAAGGAGTCGGCGACGCCGCTTGCGAGGAAACGTGCATAGAAAAGTGCCATATCCTCGCCGCAGGAGTTGACGGCATAGTCCAGCATAGCTCCAAGAGAGGTCATAGCGTCGTCCAGATAGGATATGTCATAGGCGCGGGTCATCGTTATTCCATTTTTCGTTGATGATGGTCGATACGTAGGTTTCTTGGTCCGCCGGCGTCTCGGTGAGCATCTTCTTGTAGTCGTCCCTGGCGCCTCTGTCACGTGCCAGCCTTCGGATGTAATAGATGGAAGCATCGACGGGAACGGCTTCGACGAACGAGATGGCATCGAAGGCGGCCGGGGTACGCAAAACGACTTGTTCTCCCAACTTTCCCAGCCGCATAGCCCGGCTGAGCTGTTCCAGCGTGATTCCGTTGGCGAGGAAGGCCCTGGAGAAGGAGAAGTAGGAATCGTCGGCCCGGTATCCTTCTATCAGGTCATATCCTTTGTAGTCCGGAAGGAATGTGTCAAGGATGTACTGCCGTGCCCTGACCGACACCGGGGAAGAGAGGTCGAACCGTCTGTTTTCCAGCAGGATTGCGAGCCAGTTCAGGATATGGTATCCGTCGTTGTTGAGATGGAGGCAGGACAGGCCCTCCGTCTGGAGCAGATATCGGTTCGCAAATCCGTCGTCCTCCTCCGAGCAGGCCCATTCTCTGGCAAGCTCTGCCTCTCGCGTGCAATAGAATCCCAGCCCGTAGTCGTTCTCGGGATTTCCTTTTCCGAAAGCAGGTCTCAGAATGATCTGTTTTGAACCGTGATATAGTGTCTCCATAAAAAGTAAGACTGTAGTATTACTACAAAGATATGTCATTTTTTCCATTATCCCAATTTTTTTCTATTTTTACGATGATAATACCCAGTGCTTTATGATTCAGTATATTGTAGATGCCTTCACTTCTCGGCTTTTTGCCGGTAATCCGGCTGCGGTGCTGCCGTGCAAGCAGATGCCGTCGCCCGATTTGATGCTGGCCATAGCCATCGAGAACAACTACTCGGAGACGGCTTTTGTGGTTAACAAAGGGCCTGGGCATTACGATCTTAAATGGTTCACTCCCGGGGGAGAAGTCGATCTTTGCGGCCACGCAACGCTGGCAACTTCTTTCGTGCTTCATCAGTTCGAGGATAAGGGAGTCACCGAGATGCACTTCCATACTCTTAGCGGGGAGCTTATAGTCCGTCCGGAGTCTGGCGGATACACAATGGATTTTCCGGTCGGGAGGTTCAAGCCTATCCCCGTAGATGATGAGATATATGCCGCCACTGACGGACTTGCGCTGGAGGCCTATTACGACGAAGGCGATATGATTGTGGTAGTGGACTCGGAGAAGCAGCTTGCAGACCTGATTCCCGACTTTGACGCCATCGGCCTCTTGGAAGGGCGGGGGCTCGTAATTACCGCTCCTTCAGAGGAATACGACTTTGTGTCACGCTGTTTCTACCCCAAGCTGAACGTTCCCGAAGACCCCGTTACCGGAAGCGCACATACCTACTTGACACCATTGTGGGCCGGAAAGCTGGGCAAGAAGGAGATGAGGGCAAAGCAGTTGTCGGCCCGCGGGGGCGTTTTAAAAGTGAAGTTGGAGGGCGCGCGGGTTTTCATCACCGGTGACGCTGTGCTGTTTATGAAAGGGGAAATCCCTTTTGACCTTTGAAACATTTTTTACTCAAGCCATAATAGGGGTATGAGACGCTTCGTACTGATATTGGCCACCATTTTTTGCTCCTTGGCGTTGATGGCGCAAGGGGTTGAACTGCAGGAAGATAATATCGACGAGTCTGCGGCCGCAACTACGAATACTACTCCGAAGACCCGCTGCTGAGCGGCCGTATTGCCGCCGCCTACGTGCGTGGCGTGCAGTCGCAGGGAGTGGGTACCTCGGTCAAGCATTTTGCGGCTAACAATCAGGAAACCAACCGTTTCTGGAACGATTCCAGGGTAGATGAAGACGTACTGCGGGAGATATACCTCCGCAACTTCGAGATCGTGATCCGGGAGGCGCAGCCCTGGACCGTTATGGCATCGTACAATATGCTCAACGGCGTTCATACCCAGCAAGATAAATGGCTTCTGACCGATGTGCTGCGGGACGAATGGGGCTACGGGGGCCTTGTGATGACGGACTGGACGCGCAAGCGCGATACTCCCGCCCAGATTGCTGCCGGCTGCGACCTGATGGAGCCCGGCGAGAACTCCCAGATAAACGAACTGGTAAGAAAAGTCAAGAGCGGGGAACTCTCCGAGGATGCTCTCGACCTGTGTGTGCGGCGCGTGTTGGAGTTGATTGTTAAAACCCCCACCTTCAAGGGGTACACCCCTTCGCTCGCCCCCGACCTGGAGGCGCACGCGCTGGTGTCCCGCGAGGCTGCGGAGGAGGGAATAGTTCTGCTCAAAAACGACGGGGGAGCGCTTCCTGCCGCTCCTGGCAGCGTGGCGGCACTTTTCGGCGTGGGCTCCTACCAACTTCTGGCCGGCGGAACCGGTTCCGGCCACGTACACCGTCCTTACGTTGTAAGCCTGTACGAGGGCCTCTCGCGAGAGGGGATAACACCCTTCGGACCCCTCGCTGCGCTCTATGAGACGCATATCAAAAAGAATCCGCCACCCAAGGGCTTGCTCTCCGGTATGCTCGGCAGTCCCGGCAGCCCCGAATTGTCCGTTTCCGAGCCCGTGGTGCGGTCAGCCGCCACAGAGGCGGATATGGCCATAGTAACCATCGCCCGGCAGGCCGGAGAAGGCGGCGACAGACATCTGGAAGACGATTTCCTGCTCACCGATCTGGAAAGAAGCCTGCTGGAGAAGGTGTGCGAAGCCTTCCAGGCGTGGGGCAAGAAAGTGGTGGTGGTGCTCAACGTGGGCGGGGTAGTGGAAACCGCGTCGTGGAAGCAGCTGCCCGACGCCATCCTCCTTGCCTGGCAGCCGGGGCAGGAGGGCGGAGAGGCCCTGGGCGGCATTATTTCCGGCAGGGTTTGCCCCAGCGGGCGGCTTCCCGTCACATTCCCGGTCGATTACTTCGACCTGCCTTCGTCCGCCAATTTCCCGTACAACTATTCCGGCAAGGGATCGATGACGGCAGGAAGCGGGAAAGAAAAAGACGTGAAAAATGTCGGCTACACCGTGTACGAGGAGGGGCTTGACGTAGGTTACCGCTACTACCTTAAATCCGAAGCTTCGGCCGTGTCATATCCCTTCGGTTTTGGCCTGTCGTACACATCTTTTGAGCATAGCGAACCCGTGTGCTCAGGCGACACGGTAACTGTAACGGTCACAAACACTGGCGCCGTGGCGGGGAAAGAAGTAGTCTTCTTCAAAGACCCGGTACTCAAGGCTTTCGGAAAAACCGCCCTCCTCGGCCCGGGCGAGAGTCAGACTCTGGTAATGACCATCGACTCACGGCAGTAAAATCTGTTATTACCTCGGCTGTAAATAATTGGATTTTAATATTGGAATTAAAAATTAAATGGTTATATTTGCCCAAGATGGAATTGGTTAACCAATTTTCAGAGGCACGATACTAATACCATTTAATATAATATGCGATTCGCCAATCAATTAAAATTCAGACTATTAGCGCTTATGCTGGCCCTGTTGCCCATAACGCTTTCTGCGCAGAACCGGCAGGTGAGAGGCGTAGTGACCGACGACGAAGGCCCGCTTATCGGCGTGTCCGTTATGGTCAAGGGCACCACCATCGGAACTGCTACCGATCTGGACGGACATTACAGCATCAACGTTCCTTCCAAAGATGCTGTGCTTGTGTTCTCGTGCATCGGTTACAAAAACGAAGAACGCACTGTGGGCAACTCCAGTGACATCGACGTACGCTTGAACATCGACGACAACCTGCTCGAGGATGTGGTGGTTGTGGGTTATGGTACCCAGGCCAAGTCGCACCTCACAGGTTCAATTTCCAAGATCGAAGGAGGTGGTGCGCTGATCGACATTCCCGTGTCCGACGTGGCTACAGCCCTCCAGGGCCAGGTGGCCGGCCTTACCATCAACAACAACACCTCCGAGGTCGGCGTAGTGCCCACCATCAGGGTTCGCGGCACCGGTTCCATATCGGCCGACAGCTCGCCTCTGGTGATAGTCGATGGTTACCCGGTCCCCGACGGTCTTTCTACGGTGAATGCCTCCGACATCCAGTCCATCGAGATTCTCAAGGACGCTGCATCGGCCGCAATCTACGGTTCGCGTGCTGCCAACGGAGTCATTATGATCACCACCAAGGGAGGCAAGGCCGACGAGCCCCACTACTCCGTAAAAGTGTATCAGGGAATGAAATACGCCTATAAGCTTCACGACCTTCTGACCGCCACCGACTACCTGAGGCTTCAGGAATTCGAGGAGTCAGTGGGCGGACCTGCCGTCAAAGGACAAGACCGTGCAGCCGCTTGGGTCGAGAAGAATATCGGCGCCACTGACTGGCAGCGAGAGGGTCTTCGCGACTTCACCGGAATCACCAACGCCCAGTTCACCGTGAGCGGCGGCCGCAAGACTATGCGCTACTATACCTCCGCCTCCTACACCAAGGACCAGGGTATTATGCTGCAGAACTCGGTTGACAAGCTCTCGCTGCGCACCAGGCTGGATGTGGACCTGAGCCCCAGCGTGAAGTTCGGATACAACGTTTCGGCAAACTACTCCAAGACCGAGCGTCCCCGCAACAACTTCATCGACTTCTACAGGACTCCTTCTTTCCTCCCGGTTATGCACAACGACTGGACCACCGAGTTCACCGGAGGATACACCGGATTCGCCCGCGGAAGCCATTTCAACCAGATCACCACTCCTACCGGCGATCCCGACTCGTACGGCAACCCCACCTGGGACAGCAAGGTAAGCCCCTTCAACTCGGCCAACAACAACCCCAAGAGCGTTATGGCAAATACCGAGCGCTGGGGCGAATCGTTCTCCGGCCTGGGCAACGCCTACATCGAAATTACCATCGTCAAGGGCCTCAAGTTCAAGAGTTCCAACGGCTTCAATGTGCGTTACACCCCCTCTTACAGCTACGAGAATCTCAACGCCCTCAAGGACGGCACTCCCAGCACTGCTACGTTCAACAGCACCCTGTATGTAGATCTGCTCACCGAGAATACCCTCACCTACAACCTCATCAAGGGGCGCCACAAGCTCGACCTGCTGGCTGGTTACACCCTCGAGAACACCCGCGTGCAGCGTGTATCCCTCGACGGTACGGGATTCCCCACCGACGACATCCACACCCTCAACGCGGCTACGGTATTCTCGCTCGCAGCTACCAACAACGGCAACGGCTCCGGTACCGGTACCTTCCGTTATCCCGACAAGATTCTGGAGTCGGGACTCGCCAGGGCCACCTACAGCTACGCCGACAAGTATCTGCTCTCCGCCTCCCTGCGTCTCGACCGCTCATCGCTCTTTACCCGTGGCAACCGCAACGCCTGGTTCCCTTCGGTATCGGTGGGCTGGAGAGTGTCGCAGGAGCCTTGGATGCAGCACATCGACTGGCTTAACGCCCTCAAGCTTAGGGCATCATACGGTGTGACCGGCAACAACAACGTCAATTACTTCTCCGCCCTTGAAGTTCTGGGAGGCGCCAATTACGCCACCGGTGCAGGAAACGGCGCCCTGGTATCGGGTACTGCCAACAATTCTTCCACTCTGGCAAACGCCGACATTACCTGGGAGCAGACGGACGAGTTCAACGCCGGTCTGGACCTGAGCGTGGTCCGCAACCGCATCAACCTGAGCCTCGACGCCTACTATTCCATCACCCGCGCATTGCTCTTCGAGCAGCCTACCCAGTCGTTTACCGGTTTCACCAAGTACTGGAACAACATCGGCCGCGTACGCAACGCCGGTGTGGAACTCCAGCTTAACACCGTCAACATCACCAACCGCGACTTCACCTGGACCACCGACTTCAACTTCTCCCTCTCGAGGAACAAGCTCCTCGAGATCGGCGGCGAGAGGGAAGTCATCACCCAGGGCGAGCGTAACGAGAATTACATCGCCCGCGTGGGCGAACCTCTTATCCAGTACTACGGATTCAGGACCAACGGCGTGTGGAACACCACGGATGAGATCCAGTCCAACCCGCACTTTGCCGCTGACGTGCCCGGCGGCCTCCGCATAGTGGACGCCAAGCCCGACAACGTGCTCAACGACGAAGACCGTGTGGCCCTCGGCGATCCTTATCCCGACTTTACCTACGGTATGACCAACACGTTCAAAATCGGCAAGTTCGACCTGTCGTTCCTCATCCAGGGAGTACAGGGTGTGACGGTTTTCAACGGCGACGTGTTCTACAACGAATCCCACAAATACAACACCGCCTATCTCAAGGACCGCTGGGTGAGCCCGGAACATCCTGGCAACGGCAAGGTGCCTTATATGAAGGTCGGTTACGATATGCTTCTCACCGATTATCCTCTGCAGGACGGTTCCTACATCTGCCTCCGCAACGTAATTATGGGGTACACCTTCTCCAAGAAAGACCTGAAGAACAAACTCGACGGCCTGAGAGTGTACCTGACCGGCAACAACCTCGCCTACCTGTGGTCCAAGGACTACAAGGGCGTGAACCCCGAGTCCCGTATGCTCTCGGGAGTGTATTCATCCCCGATGATTGCCGGATACCAGCGAGGCGGCTTCCCCGTGACAACCACGATAACCTTTGGTGTTGATGTGAAATTCTAATTGAGACGCAATATGAAAAAGTATATAATTCCGATACTGGTTTCCATCGTCGCCTTCACGTCCTGCAACCTCGACAAGTATCCTTACTCCGAGGTGGCGGCCAATGAGTACGTCAAGGACGCTACATCCGTAAACAACCTTGTGATAGGTGTTTACAACGGCTTGTACGATGTGCTGTACAACGAATGGGCTATGACTGAGCTCCGCACCGACAACGCCCGTATGCGCGTCAACAACTCCACCTCCCAGGACTCCAAGCTCATAGAGCAGCTGGACCAGCTGGTGGTGCTCACCGCCAACGCCTGGGTCCAGGATTACTGGGACGCCCTGTACGTGGTGGTCAACAGGGCCAACACCGTGCTGGCCAACCTCGAAGTGGTTGACGACCCGGGTCTCCGTGCCCGCTATGAGGGCGAGGCCCGCTTCCTCAGGGCCTGGATGTACTTCGACCTGGTGCGCCTCTGGGGGCCGGTTTTCATTGTCAAGAACAAGACCGGAGCCGATGAGGCCCGCTATATGCAGCGTTCTCCGGCCGAAGATGTGTGGGCTCTGATCGAAGAGGACCTCGAGGCTATAGTCAACAACTCCCTTCTGCCTGACACTATGCCGTCCACCGACCTTGGCCGCGCCGATATGAAGGCCGCCAAGGCTCTCCTCGCCAAGGTGTATATGACGGCGTACAAGCCTTCGGAGCCCAAGTATGCACGGGCTTCGACCCTTCTGGGTCAGGTGCTTGAGGCTTGCGGCAATCCTACTTCCGGAGCTGCACTCGTTCCTTACGCCGACATCTTCGACAAGAACAAGGAGGGCAATGCCGAAATCATATTCGCAGTAAGGTACCGCAGCGGAAACCTTGGAATCGGGTCTCCTTTCACCACCCTTTATGCCCCCGTCAACAACGGCGGCAACGTGGCCATCGGAGCCCCCAAGCAGTACAACTATCCCAGCAACAGCATCATCTCCGCGTTCAACGTCAATCCCGGCGACCTCCGCAAGGACGTTTGCCTGCAGGAGAGCTACTTCAACAAGACCACCGGTGTCATAGTTGACAATGCCAACGCACGCTACTGCAACAAGTTCATCGACCCCGATATGACCAGCGAGTACGATGCCGAGAATGACTTCCCGATTATCCGCCTTGCCGATGTGATGCTCCTCAAGGCCGAGGCCGACAACGAGCTTAACGGGCCCACAGCAGAGTCACTCACCCTGCTCAACGCTATCCGCGAGCGCGCCGGCGTACCTGTGTATGATATGGCCGACGTGGCGTCCAAGTACGCCTTCCGCCAGGCGGTCAGGAGCGAGCGCAGGCTCGAATTCGCATTCGAGAACCAGCGCTACTTCGACCTTCTGAGGTGGGGCATCGCGGTCTCTACCATCAACGAGTTCCTCGCTTCCGAGCCGTTCTACGCCGCATACGACTATGTGGTGAACCCTATCGCCGAATGGCAGACTCTTCTGCCTATCCCGGTGTCTGTTTTGAACATTAACAAGAGTGTCGCCCAGAATCCGGGCTATTGATAGAAACGATTATGAGAATCAAGAAATATATCATCCTGTCGTCCATCGCCATACTGGCGGCATACGGCTGCGACCGTGTGCACGTGGACGAGGTCACCTTCACGGCGCCGGTGGTTGAAGCGTTCACTCCCACTTCCGCTCCCGTGGGAGCCGAGGTCCGGGTCACCGGCAAGAGCCTCAACAACGTGACGGAAGCTTACATCGGCTCGGTCAAGGTGGATATTATGGAGAAGGTTTCCGACACCCGTCTGTCCATCAAGGTTGCCAACGGAGTCACTTCCGGCAAGATCAAGCTGGTTAACAATGTGGGCGAAGGCCTTTCCGAGACCGATTTCCGCTGCACCTTTGCAGTGCCCTCAATAGCGGCGTCGCTCCTTCAGGCCGAGGCCGAGATGGGAGACGAAGTGCTCATCTCCGGAACCAACCTCAACGCCGTTACCTCCGTGGTGTTTACGGCGGAAGGCCAGTCCAAGGGCCATCAGGCCGAGATAGTGGTAGCTTCCGAGGAGGAAATCGTGGTGAAGGTCCCCTATGTGGAGGACGCCATTGCCAAGATCACCTTCGGCTACTTCGACGGCACGGGTGAGGCTTTCACCTCTCTGTCCGAGGCTCCTTCCATCAAAGTGATACGCTACGTGCCTACGTTCAACGCATTCACGCTCGACCGCACTCCCGTGGGCAAGAGCATAGTGCTCACCGGTTCGTATCTCAACAATATCGACAAGATTATGGTAGGGGATTTCGAGGCACCGCTGTTCAAGGATGCCGGGCAGATCACCTTTACCGTTCCCGCGGGCAACTTCGAGGACGGCGAGACCACCGTCCCGCTTACGGCCTGGTATTTCGACAACAACGAGAGCATCGTGCTCTCCGACGCCTTCGTGGTGTATGTGCCGTTCGTCCGCTATTGGGAGAACGTACGCACCTGGGCGCAGGGACGCACCGAGGCCAACGAGTATGTGTCGTTCTTCTCGCCCGAGACCGGAATCGCCTACGAGAACGCCAAGTGGAAAGATGTGCTGGACCCTGTGGCCCTCAAGCACAACGGCGACCAGTGGGTAGCGGCCAACACCCCCAAGCCGGGAGTGGTGACCGACGAGGAGTACTATTCCGTGCTGCCTTACTTCTTCTTCTCCGCCGTGAGCGGCAACGTGCTGCAGATCAATTCGCCGGCCAATTCCAACAGCCAGCTGAAGAACTTCTACATAAGCTTTGCCGGCACCCCGGCCAACGACTACCGCGTGCCCGGCAGCAACAACAACCTGCCCGGAACCCCCATCCTGGCGTTCCGCTATCTCAACCCCTCATCTTCCGTTGAGGCCGAGACCGCTCTGGTCCAGAAGGTCCTGAGCGGCAAGCTCGACAATATCAACGAGGCCCTGTTCCCGATCGACGTGGCCGCCAGCACTGTTGCAGGCATTTCGGTGGCATCCTTTGCGGGCGCCATCAAGTCCGACAAGTGGTGCGACCACCAGACGGCCGAGCTCAAAGACGACGCCGGCTACAAGACCGACGCCGTGTTCCTCGTTGCCTATTACGCCAACAACGGCTTCGAGAAGGAGCAGCCCGCCAAGAACATCCTCCGCCTGGGCATACTTCACGTGACCGGCATCGACTGGGGCGTGTACAACAACTCCAACTTCGGCAGTACCAGGATTACCTTCAACTGCTACTGGCAGAAATACGATTACGATTATTCCAAAATTTAAAGGATACGGAATATGAAAAAGATATTTGGAATATTGATGATGGCCGCAGTCCTGTTTGCCTCGTGCCAAAAGGAGAAGCAGACCCTGGTCAATACCCCGGCGATCAACGTGACTACGGAGAAACTCGATCCCAACACCGACGAAAGCGGAACGGTGCGGGCCTATGCCGGCACGCAGGTTACCGCCAAGGGCCTCAACCTCGACAAGGTGGGAGCCGTTAAGATAGACGGCAAAGACGCCACCATCGTGGAGAAGACGATGAAGACCCTCGTTTTCGAGATCCCCGCTATGGACAAGGCCCAGCAGGACGAACCCTATATGGTCCTTCTGGAGGTGTTCGACGCCGATGCCCAGACCGTTATCTTCAAGTATGATTATTTCATCACGGTTCCCGTCACCGACGCCCAGCTCACCGGCTTTACCCCTAAGAGCGGCACCGTGGGCACCCCCGTCACCATCACCGGACGCAACCTCGACCAGCTTACCTCCGTAAGCTTCGGAGGCGTGTCCGTGGCAGCGTCTGCATTCACTTCGCACACCGGGGCCGAAGTTGTGGTGGCAGTGCCTGCCGTCAAAGTGCAGACTGCCGACACCGACCTGGATGTGGCCGCTGTATGGTCGGGCGGAACCATCCCCTTTGCCGACAAATTCACTCTGAGCATCCCTGTGTTCAACAGCTACTCCCAGGCGTCCGCTGCAAGGCTCGGCGACGAGGTAAGCCTCACCGGACAAAACCTCACCCTGGTATCTGCTGTCAAGTGGGGAGACGAGGAGCTTCTGATAGCCGACATCTCCGATACTGCCATTACGGTTAAGGTGCCCTCCGGGCTCACCCAGCAGAATCCCGCGGTGGTAGGGAAGGCTCTCACGGCCCTGTACGGCATTCCCGCCGAGCAGTCCGTCACCATCCTGGCCGATTTCAAGGTGGATACCACCCCGATAGGCCCCGCAGCCCCCGTATTTGCATCCGTGGCTCCGGCCGACGAAGGCTACAGCGGCATCTTCCTGGGCAGGACGGTTACCGTCAAGGGCGAGAATATGGCATCCATCGAGAAGTTCGAGATCGACGGCAAGGAAGCTGCCCTCGCAGCCCCCGCCACCGACATACAGGCTCAGTTTGTGGTGCCGACCGACATTTCCGGTACCGCTGCCAAGGAAGTCACCCTCGTGGCCATCTGGAACGGCGGCAACCGCGCCGACTTCGGCACCGTGACCGTGTATCCGTTCTACTACACCAAGGGCCTCAAGATAGGTACCGGCTCCAACTCCAAGGCCACCTATCCCGCCTTCAACAACCAGAATGCCTTCATCCTGCTTGACGAGGGACGCGTGATATCGGCCGACGAGTGGAACGACATTCCAGTGGACGCCCCCGCCAAGTCCGGAACCAACACCGTGGTGGGCCAGTCGAGCAAAGTCACCGGAGGCAGCAAGGCCGATTACTACTCAGTCAAGCCTTATATGTTCGCCAGTGCTTCGAGCGCCCACAAGCTGGCCTTCAACAACCCGGCCAACTCCAACTCACAGCTTAAGACTCATCGTCTCTCCGACCTGAGCACCTCGCTGCCCAGCACTTTCGGCACCCCGATAATCTTTATGAAGATAATGGGAGAGGGCGACATCAAGACCAACGTTGCGGCTGGCACTCTGACCGACATCCTGGGCGAGCCCGAACTGGCCGGCACCAGCGCTCCCGCGTTCGGCACCTCCGAGGGCAGCACCTGGGTCAAGGGCAGCGTAATTTGTATGCAGTACGTAACTTACGATCACGCCTCCACCACCGGCGGCAAGCCTGTCGATAGCGGAGACATCCACAAGATAGGCTTTATGTACGTGCGCGAAGTCACCTGCGGCGACCCTGCCACCGGACTTGCACTTGAATCCCGCGAGGGCTACATCGAGATAGACCTCTACTGGTCCAACGTAATTAATGAGTAAAATGTTGTTTGCAGAACTTGCAGTGCTCATTGCTCTCGCCGCTCCGGTGGGATGCTCGAGACAATTTGTTATCCCGGATCCTATCCCTTCCAAACAGGACGCCGGAGTGGTGGTGAGCGACGCGGAATCTCTCCGTGCCGCTCTCCGCTCTGCTAAGCCCGGCGATACCATACTCTGGGCTGACGGAGAATACGAGAACGTGACCATCAAGATATCCGCCAGCGGCGCCGAAGGCTCCCCGATCACCCTCAGGGCCCAGACGCCCGGAAAGGTGGTGTTCAAGGGCGTGTCTTCCATTCAGTTGCAGGGCAGCTGGCTGGTGGCGGAAGGCTTTTCGTTCACCGGGCTGGACACTTCCGTAAAGGGCTCCGTGCTCACGTTTGCCAAGGGCAGCAGCAACTGCCGCATATCCGACTGCCGTATCGACGGCAAGGGCAGCAAGCCCTCGGAGGTGGATACCAAGTGGGTGTCGATGTACGGGACCCACAACGAGATATCGCATTGTACCTTCCTGGACAAGAAGAATATGGGCTGCTTGCTGGTGGTATGGATGGAAGAGGGGATAGTGCCCGCTCACGTGATTGCCGACAACTATTTCACCAGGCCGTACACCCATTATGACGATAAGGGAAAGCCCCGCAACGGCCAGGAGTCGATACGCATCGGCACCAGCGACTTCTCGATGTCGGACGCAAACTGCATAGTGCGCGGCAACCATTTCTACCGCTGCGACGGCGAGAGGGCGGAGATCATCTCCAGCAAAAGCTGCGGCAACCTCTACGAGGGCAACCTCTTTGAAGAGGGCGAAGGCTCGCTCACCCTGCGCCACGGCAACGCCTGCACCGTGAGGAAGAACTTTTTCCTCTCGGGAGGCAAGACCGAGGTGGGCGGCGTGCGTATAATAGGCGAGCGCCACATAGTGGAAGAGAACTACTTCTTCAACCTCACCGGAGCCAATTACAAGAGCGCCTTGTGCGTGGTGAAAGGGGAGTCCGGAGCCGCTCTCAACGGTTACTGGACGGTTAAGGACTGCATTGTGAGGGACAACCTCTTCGTGGACTGCCGCAACGGAATCGTAATCAACTACGGTCAGCGCGACACCCAGGACAGTGCGCCCGAAAACCTGCTCTTCAAGGGGAATACCATCATATCGGGCAAGAACTATATGATTCCCGTGAATGTGATGGAAGGCACTCCCGCCGGCGCCGTCAAGTGGGAAGACAATATCATCTACGGAGGCTCGCAGAAGGGAGTTTCACTGGGCACGGTGTCCGGCAAACCCGCCTACGACGACAAGTCCGAAGCTATATCCGCAATCCGAAAGAACGCAGGAATAACCTGGAAATGAGAAAGTTCAGCGTACATATCCTGTTGCTTGCAGTGGCCGTCTGTTCCTGCACGTCCCGCTCCTTGGGGCTGGAGGACATAGGCAAGGCCCTGCAATCGGCAAACCCCGGAGATACCCTGGTGGTACGCGACGGGGTGTGGACCGACGTGGACCTGCGCTGGGAGGGCCGGGGCGAGGCCGCCAAACCCGTGGTGGTTGTGGCGGAGCATCCCGGCAAGGTAGTGATAGAAGGGGAGTCGTCGCTTCACATTAGTGGCAACGGTCTTGAGGTGAGCGGCTTGCTGTTCCGCAACTGCGTTGCCGAAAAAGGCACCATAGTGGAGTTCCGCGATGGCGATTCGCTTGCCGGCGGATGCCGCCTCACCGACTGCGTCATCGACTCCTGCAACCCCGCCAGGCGCGACATTTCCTACAGCTACGTGCACCTCTACGGACGCGGCAACAGGGTTGACCACTGCGCCTTCACCGGCAAGCTGAACCTCGGAGTAACTCTTATAGTGATGCTGAATTACGACGGATGCGACGACAACCGCCACAGCATCGATCACAACTACTTCGGCCCCAGGCCGGTTTACGGCTCCAACGGGGCCGAGACCATACGCGTGGGTACTTCGCAGCAGTGCCTGCAGAACTCCCGTACGCTGATCAGCGAGAACCTTTTCGACCGTTGCAACGGCGAGGTCGAGGTGGTTTCGATCAAATCCTCTGAGAACACCATTTCCGGCAACGTCTTCTACGAGTGCCAGGGCGTTCTTGCGCTCCGTCACGGCGACCGCAACACCGCTTCCGGCAATCTGTTTATCGGTCACAACGTCCGTAACACCGGCGGCGTACGCATAGTCGGCGAAGACCAGAAGGTCCTCGGGAATACCTTCCTGAGCCTTGCCGGGGAGCGATTCTTCTCCGCGCTCGCATTGATGTACGGAGTTCCCAACTCGCTGCCCAACAGGTATATGCAGGTAAAGAACACGGTTGTCGAGAACAACCTCTTCGAGGCCTGCCGCAGCATCGAGTTCAACACCGGGCAGGACTTCGAGCGCACTCTCGCTCCCGCGGGCACGGTATGGAAAGACAATAAAGTCGATCCCGTACAGACCAGCGCCGAGCCGGCGTACGAAGAGTTGCTTGCCGGGCGTGGCGCATCGTGGTTCGAGGTTAAGCCCGCCGGCACCGGAGAGGTGGAGGAAATAGTGCTCAAAGACAGCCTGTACGTGCTTGAAGAGGGGATGAGGATAAGCCGGCCTACCGTGATCAGGGCCGCCGAAGGAGCCTCTCCCGAGGTGATTTTTGCCGGCAGGAAGAGTCAGAATATGATTACCATCTGCGACGGAGGTTCGCTCACGGTGCGCGGCATACGCTTCAGCGGCCGCCTCACTCCCGGCCGCAGCCTTGCCAAGGGCATCATCTCCACCGACGACAATATGATAGAGCCCTACACCCTCCTGGTTGAGGATTGCTGCTTCTCCGACTGCGGCGAGAGCGGATTCGTCCCCATCCGCGGGCTCAAGGGCACGTTTGCCGAGAGCGTGACCGTGCGCGGCTGCTCCTTCGAAGCCCTTTCCGGCGACGCCGTCAATTATGCCGCGGAGACTGAGGACAAAGGACGCTACAATGCCGACGACATACTCATAGAGAACTGCTCTTTCAAGCGCATCCTGGGCATACCCGTACAGATTGCCCGCAACGGCAGCGACGAATCCACCGCCGGCCCTTATGTGACCGTGCGCGGCTGCACTTTCGACGACTGCTGCAACAAGGTCCGGGGCTCGGTGCTGAGAATAATCGGAGCGCAGGTCCTCGACATATCCGGCAACACTTTCACCGGCAGCGGCCGCGGCGGCTACTCCATACGCCTCGACGACGCTCCCTGGGAAAAGATATCCGTCGCCGGCAATACTTTCCGCGACAGTGGTAAAACGTTATCAAACAGACCCTTATGAGAAAACTGACCATACTGTTGACCCTGGCCCTGTGCGCCTGCACCCAGGCTGTACAGACTGCGCATCCCAGCCTGCTGCTCACTGCCGACGGCGTTAAGCAAATCCGCGCCAGCAGGGGCAAGCTGCCCGTGTTCGACACCTCCTTCGACAAGCTGCTTGCAGATGCCGACGAGGCCGCCGTGCGCGAAATCTGCCTTCCCACTCCCAAGGACGGAGGAGGCGGTTACAGCCACGAGATGCACAAGCTCAACTACTACGATATGTACAATATGGGCATAGCCTGGCAGCTCACAGGCGATGAAAAATATGCCAGCAAAGTCAAGGACATCCTCCTTGCCTACGTGGACTTCTATCCCTCGCTGGACTTCCATCCCCTGGGCCTGTCGGGCAATCCCGGCCGCATCTTCTGGCAGACTCTCAACGAGAGCGTCTTCCTGGTGCACACCTCCGTGGCGTACGACTGCATCTACGATTACCTTTCAGCCGAAGAGAGGGAGCGTATAGAGAAGGAGTTCCTGTACCCCTACACCGACTTCATAATGACCGGCCTGCCCCACAACAGGGCCAACACCCAGATGTTCAACAATCTCAACAACTGGGCTACCTGGGCGTGTGCGGGTGTAGGTATGATAGGAATAGCGATGGGGGACGACGCTCTTGTGCAGAAAGCCCTGTACGGCAGCGACCTAAGCGGCGAGGGCGGATTCCTCAAGCAGATGGACGTGCTGTTTTCGCCCGACGGATACTTCACCGAGGGGGCTTACTACCTGAGGTACGCTATCTGGCCCTTCGTTACCTTTGCGCAGTGCCTCGACGTATATAGTCCCGAGCTCAAGATATTCGAGTATCGCGACGGCATACTTCTCAAAGCCGTCGATGCCCTGCTCCAGATGGCCTACGAAGGCGAATTTATGCACTTCAACGACGCCCTCGAGAAGGGCTACAGCGCCCAGGAGCTCATCTCGGCCGTGGATATAGCTTACAACGCCAACCCCGCCGACAAGAGCCTCCTTTCCGTGGTTCAGGACTATCAGCACAAGGTGCTCGTGTCCGACGCCGGCTTTGCCGTGGCCAAGGGGATAGCTGCCGGTGAGGCCGAACCTCTGGATCTGCACAGTATGTGGCTGCGCGACGGCGGCGACGGCACCGAGGGCGCCTTCTGCATTATGCGTCCCTCTTCCGGCAAACTCAACAGCGCCGTGACCTTCAAGGCCACCTCGCACGGCCTGAGCCACGGTCATTTCGACAAGCTTACTTTTGCCTACTACGACGCCGGCAACGAGATAGTTACCGATTACGGCGCTGCCCGCTTCCTCAACATAGAGGCAAAATACAACGGCCACTACACTCACGAGAACGAGTCCTGGGCCAAGAGTTCCATAGCCCACAACACCCTTGTGGTGGACGGGCAGAATATGTTCGGCGGCAAGTGGCGCGAGTCACAGAAATATCATCCCGAGGTGCTCTGGCACAGTTTTGAGGATGATCTGCAGAGCGTCGCCGCCCGCGAAGACAACGCCTATCCCGGCGTGTCCTTCACCCGTTACCTGGTCTATGCCTCGGTGCCTTTCCTCGAGTATCCCCTTATTATGGACGTACTCAAGGCGGAGAGCTCCTCCAGGCACCAGTACGATTATCCCGTCCATTACAACGGGCATATGATTTCCCTTTCGGTCCCTTACGAGAGGGCCCTTACCTCGATGTCCACCCTGGGGAATGCCAACGGCTACCAGCACATCTGGACCGAGGCCAAGGGCAGGGGAGCGCAGGGCACTACCTCCTATACCTGGCTCACAGGCTACAGGATGTATACTGTTTCTACCGCCACCACTCCCTCCACCGAGGTTTACATCTGCCGCGGCGGAGCTTCAGACCCCGATTTCAACCTCAGGAACGAGCCTATGTACATCCTCCGCGAGAAGAATGCCGGCGACCACATCTTTGCCTCCTGCATCGAAACCCACGGAAAATACGATCTGCAGGTAGAGCAGTCGGCAAACCTGGTACACTCCTGCAAGGGCGTCACGGTGCTGTCCGACGATGCGGACGGCATATCGGTACAGTACGATTTCATCGGCTCCCACAGCGTTACGCTTACGGTGAGCCCCACCCAGACAGCAACAGTTAAATACAATTGATATGAAAACAAGAAGCGAAACTTTCCAGATCGGCAAAAAGCTCCCCTGGGAGCCTGCCGGCGATGGCGTAGAGCGCCAGATTATGGGTTACGACGGCCAGCTTATGGTGGTCAAGGTACATTTCAAGAAGGGTTCCATAGGCAGTCTCCACGAGCATTACCACAGCCAGGCGACCTATGTGGCCAGCGGTAAATTCGAACTCACTATCGGGCGCAAGAAGAAGGTCCTGGTGGCCGGTGACGGCTACTATGTGGCTCCGGACGAGCTTCACGGATGCGTCTGCCTCGAGGAGGGCGTACTGATCGATGTGTTCTCACCCCACAGGGCTGACTTCCTCAAAAAATAACGGGACAGATGAAAGTTAAAGGAATGCGCTGGTGGGTGCTGGGACTCATAGTCCTGGTGACCATCATCAATTATCTGGACCGCAACACTCTTGGCATTATGTGGGCCAAGATTGTTGAGGACCTTGGACTCATCAACACCGAGGGCCTCTCGGAGGCGGAGTTCAACGACCTGAGCAAGAAGCTCTTCCGCGACATCAATATGGTGTTTATGGTGGCTTACGGCCTCTCCCAGATGTTTTCCGGCAAGATCTACGACAAGATAGGTACGCGGCGCGGTTTCACCATCTCCGCCCTGGTGTGGGGTATATCGGACCTGCTGACCTCTCTTACCACCGGTGTCAAAGGAATAGCCTCCGCCCGTGCCGGCCTCGGCCTCGGTGTGGCAGGCCCCTGGCCCGGAGCTGTCAAGAGCAACGCCGAATGGTTCCCTCAGAAAGAGCGCGCTATGGCGCAGGGATTCTTCAATGCAGGTGCGTCCATCGGCGCCATCCTGGCCCCTATCCTTATCGCCGTTATCTATGCGGCGGTGGGCTGGAAGTGGACCTTCGTGGCAATCGGCGTACTTGCGCCCCTGTGGGTAATTCCCTGGCTGATAGTCAATAAGAAAGGACCCAAGGAGCACCCCTGGATTACCGACAAGGAGCGTGACTATATCATCAGCGGACAGCCCGAGTGCAATGTAAAGAGCGACAAGGGACTCAGCTGGGGCCAGCTGCTTTCCAAGCGCAAGAGCTACGCCGTCATCCTGGGACGCTTCTTCCTCGACCCCATCTGGTGGATGTTCGTCACCTGGCTGCCTATCTATTTGGGACAGAAATACGGAATGGACATCAAGCAACTTGCCTCCCATATGTGGATACCCTATGTGGGCGCCGCCCTCGGATCGCTCGCAGGGGGATGGATGTCCGGTTTCTTTATGCGCAAGGGCAAGAGCGTAGGATTCTCGCGTAAGGCCGCCATCCTTATCGGCGCCAGCATACTTCTGCCCTCGCTGGTGTTCGTTGCATTCGTTCAGGATCCTATGGTGGCCGTGAGCGTGATGGCCATAATCCTCTTCGGATATCAGTTTACTATCAACAACATACAGACCCTGCCCGGGGATATGTACACCGGCAAGAGCATAGGTTCGCTCGCCGGTCTGGGCGGAGCGGCAGCCACACTCGGCACCATTCTCAGTATGCTGTTCATTCCTATGCTGACGGCCGGTGACAACTGGACTCCGTTCTTTATTATGGGTGCATCGCTGGTGCCCCTGAGCCTTATTTGCGTGTTCCTGTTCGGTGGTAAGATCGAGCACGACGCCTTGGTTGAAAACAACACAAAACAATAATATTATGAGCAAAAAACTAGAAGGAAAAGTGGCCGTCGTCACAGGCGGTTCCCGCGACCTCGGTCGCGCAGTGTCCGTCAAACTCGCCCGTGAGGGCGCAAAAGTGTGCGTCAATTACCGCGGAAGCGAAGAAGACGCGCTGGAGACTCTCCGCCTCATCCAGAACGAGGGAGGTGAAGCAATTATCGTCAAGGGCGATATGACCAAGGCCGCAGACGTGAAGAATCTGTTCGAGAAGACCCGCGAGGCCTTCGGACCTGTGGTTCACGTGCTTGTGAACGTGGTCGGCGGCATTATGGGCCGCAAGACCGTCACCGAGCAGGACGAAGATTGGTACAACCTGCTTATGGACGTCAATTTCAAGAGCGTATGGCTCTGCACCCGCGAGGCCGTTTCCGCAATGACCGAGGGCGGTGCCATAGTCAACTTCTCTTCCCAGGCTGCACGCGACGGCGGCGGTCCCGGTGCCTCCCTGTACGCAACCTCCAAGGCTGCGGTTCTGTGCTACACCCGTTCGATGGCCAAGGAGCTCGGCCCTGCCGGCATCCGCGTCAACGCAGTCGCTCCCGGAATGATCAACACCTCGTTCCACGACCGTTTCACCAAGCCCGCCGCCCGTGAGAACCTGCACGCCAGCGCACCCCTGCGCCGTGAAGGAGAGGCTTCCGAGGTGGCCGATCTGGTGTGCTTCCTTGCCTGCGACGATTCTTCTTACATCACCGGCACCGGCATCGACATCAACGGCGGCGTATTGTTCAGTTAAAGAATTACGATATGAAAACGACAGTTCAATACTTATCACCCAGTTGCAGGGTAACAGTGCTTTCTTGCTTTCAAGTTGTCTGCACTTCTGGAGAATATCAGTCTTCTACTATTGATGAGTTTAATGACCCTAAAGATTTTGATTGGTAGTCATGAAACATATCAGATTATTTGCGGCGATTGCCGCTATGGCCGCTTTTATGGCGTGCGCAAAAGAAGAATTACCGGTTGATCCTTCCGATCCTCAAGATGAGATCCAGACTGGTTTTGTTAAAATGAGCTTCACTGCCCAGTTGGAGCCTGGTTTTACAAAGGCATACCTTTCAGAAAAAGCAGTCTTATGGGCAGGAGATGAATCCATTGCCGTGTTCGACCACGACAATGGAGGAGCCGCCTACAAGTTCGATGCTGAAAGCAGCGGATTGACAACATCGTTTTCCGGTACTGTCCCGGATGGCATAACACATTATACCGCAGTTTATCCTTACAGCGAAAGCCTTACATATGAGGCCGGCGAAGGAAGCCCTGTAAACGCGATAATCCCTTCGGTTCAGGAAGCTACGCTTGGCAGCTTCGACCCGGCTTCTGCCATCTTTATTGCAACAGCCACCAGTACTGACGATAAGCTCCAATTCACCCCGGCTTTTGCCTTATTCAAGGTGAATGTCGATGTAGACAATGTCGTGCAGGTGAGCTTGTCGACCACCACCAACAACCTGGCCGGCAGCGTAAAAGTGGCCAGAAGCGGTAATCTCAGCAATGGTAGCGGAACGCTTTCAAAGACCATTATACTCAAAAAGTCAGATAACTCGGTACTTGCAAAAGGCGATTATTACATTGTCACTAGGTTTCTTAAGGAGGGCCAGGCATTTGAGAATTTCACAATCAAATATCTCACTTCCGGTGCGCTTTCAAATAGCCGCGTTTCTGTATCAGGCGTCGGTTACGATAAGCTTGTCCGGAAAGATATCCTAAATCTTGGCAGCCTGTCGTCCATCCCCGGCACTCCTTCTGTAAGCTGGTATGAGTATTATCAGGCCGGGTATGACATAAGCATCGGAAGCAAGACCATTAACAAAGCTACCAACGGCGATGCTGAACTCTTGACTGCTGATAATGTGGAGCAGTCAATCGCAAAAGCGAAATTTGAAGATGGAGGTGTAAAGTTCCTCAAGACAGTTGGAACTGGTAGCTTCAGCCAGACTTACAACCCAACCATCACGAACTCTTCTTATTTCCTTGCCGACGGAGACTCCCGCGTGCCGGTGGCAATGACAAATGTCATCAATCTTGCAGAGGGGGCTTTGTATCTCAAGGGCCTGAGTCTCAGTATTTCAGGAAAGACATCTATTTTGAATGTTAATAAGAATACATCCGGCTCGATGACCGATCTGGTGGTAGACAATTGCTATATAAATCAAAATGTGGCGAGCTTTGTCACAACCAATTCATCTTTTACGGCATATGGCATTCAGTCAATTGAGTTTGTGAATAATTCTTTTGCCGTGAGCGTAGATGCAAATATCATTAACGTGACCAGCACATATGCAGGTATAAGCGTGTATTCGAAATTTGTCTTCAACAATAACTATGTTTACAGTGTAGACGGAACCAATAATCACAAGACCAGTGCTTTCGCTTACTCCGGTTCTACAGGCGACCAGATGGAAGTTGAAATGAACAACAACCTCTTCTATAACACCGCAGCAGCCGGAACCATCAAACATAATACCCTTAAAAAGGTTACCGCTAAATACAACTTGGTCTGGACCGCTGACGCCAGCGGACTTGGCGCTAATGCAAAGTTGTTCGGAATGACATCTAAGACGGCAATCCCTACGGTTGATGTTGCCAACAATGCAGGCTATGGCACTCTTGCCACAGAGAAAAAATGGACAATAGCAGACGCAACTGTTAATACGGGTATGGACGCTATTATTGTTCCCGAAAGCGATCCCATAGCCTCGGCAGATACCGCCACAGGAGTATTTACAATGGATACGGGATACACCGCTTACGGCCCTCAGCTTTAAATCATTACAAGCATGAAAAAGAATTATATTATTCCTGATTGCGAATGGCAGGTGAAAGCCCTGCCTTTCCAACTCATCTGCGCCAGCGAATTCGACGGCAGCGTCACGGAAGACCTCATCGTTACAGATGATTTTCAATGGTAACCAAAAAATGAATGCTATTATGAAAAAGATCTATTTGCTTAGCGCTATGGCTATCGCGGCATTCATTTCTTGCCAGACCATAGAAACAGAAGTTCCCGCAAGGGAAGAGCTCCAGAAAGTGGAGATGACTTTTAACGCCTCTTTCGACCTGGGTGAAGAGTTAGCGGCCGGCACCAAAACAGCAGTCGGCGAAATCGACACGGAGAACAAGCTCCTCAAACTCACCTGGAAGGCCGGCGACAAGATTGCCGTCTTTGACGACAAGTCCTCCGGCCCCAATGAATTCGTAGCCAATTCCGACGGCAGCAGAGTGTCCTTTACCGGAACCGTAACCGCCGGCGCTACCCAGTTCATCGCTATTTACCCGTATTCTGCGGCCAAGAGCGTGAACGTGGCCACCGGCGCCTGCGAAATCGACTTCCCTCAGGACCAGCACGCAGTACCCGGCAGCTTCGACCCCGAGGCCCTCGTGACGGTCGGATCCGCTACGGCAGAAAACCCGTCCATACGCTTCCGCCTCCTCGGCTCTCTGCTGAGCTTCAGCGTGGATTTCGATGACGTGGTGTTCGTTGAGTTCTCGGGCAGCCGCCCTATGTCGGGAAATGTTACATTCTCCAATGCAGTCGAAGCCACCGGTCCTACAAGCGTAGCCACCGGTACCCCTAACTACAAGAGCGTGACCCTGAGCAATGCCGACGGCAGCCCCCTCAAGAAGGGAGAGACCTACTACGTAAGCGTGCGCCACACCGGCAGCAACAGCCAGGAAGGCTTTACCGCCAAGCTCATAACTGCTGACGCCAAGGTGGCAAGCAGGACTGGTAGCTCCAACCTGCAGATTGCCAGGAAGACCCTCTATCCTCTGGGTAAATTCACGAGCAGCAATGTTACATTCGCGTACGATAGGTATGCTATTTATACCGCCGGATTCGATATCACCATTGCCGGCAAGACCTACAACAAGGCCAAAGACGGCGACGCCACCCTGCTGGGCAATGAAGGCATATTCAAGTCTTCCATCACCGGCCTCGTGTTCCTTGACGCCGGCGCTACGGTTACCAACACTTCGGAGGCGGCCATCGAATCAGCCGTGGTGATAGCGAGCAACGACCCGGAGCATCCCGCAACCTATAAGGGAACGTCCGGCAAGTCCTTCTTGCTCAAGAAGGGCTCGCTCGTGTTCGAAAGCGTCATCATCGATATGGCGGAAATGACTTCAGGCCAGTTTATGACCAAGAAGGACAACGACCAGAGCTTCACCTCGCTCACCGTGCAGCAGTGCGACATCAGGAATGTCAAGCGCCCGTTCTTCACCCCCAACAGCGCCTACCTCGAGTACGGCGTCACAAGCATCACACTGAACGGAAACCGAATCGCCACAGGTGCTGACGTGCAGCTGATTCCCATCAACTCGGGCGCCACGACGCTCAAGGGCTACAAGGACTTCACATTCACCAACAACGTCCTCTACAGTTCCACCGGCAACGCCCAGCAGACCTATGTGTTCGCCACCTCAGCTGCAGGAATCGACCCGGCAAGCTGCCAGCAGGAAGTCGTTATGGACAACAACCTCTTCTACAACATTGCGGCAAGCAACGGCATCTTCAGGTCGCACACCGTCAAATCTGTCAATATCCGCAACAACATCCTCTGGGCAAAGGACGGCTCTTACTCCAGCAATATCAAGATGTTCAAGGCGAATATGTTTACGGGCGACGCTCCTGCCACTCCGGACAGCTTTGCAGGCTCATCATCCGACAACTACTGCTTTGGCAACCTCGGTGAGAAGGAGTGGACCATCAGCGATTCCGCCTGCCGCGGACCTCTGACCAACGTTACCACGCTGGATTCGAACCCCATTGCAAGCTTCAACACCGCCACCGGTGAATTCGAGCTTGTGAGTGCCTACAAGGCGTTCGGACCCCAGATTCAACCGCTGTGAAGGACAAATGCCCCGCCTGTCGGTCCGTCGATTGACCCCGCAGCCGAAGGAACCCTCGTCGCCAATGGTGACGACGGGGGGACCTATGGGCTGATTACGTCCAAGGGCTACAACTACGAGACTCCGGACTCCGACCATTCGCCGGCAGTGCGGCACATACGCCAGCAGTACGACGCCTCGCTTGGCGCCTGGGTATTTGCGTTCGACATCCATATCGACACCGATACTAACAAGGGAGAAGAGCTGGACCGCCAGCGCAACGAGCTCAAGACGGACAACAATTCGCCCGCGTCGATGGTGGCCACTGAGGGGCAGGAGCTGGAGAACAGCTGGAGCTTCCAGTTGCCCGTGGGTATGAAGACCACATCGTCATTCACCCACGTGCACCAGATAAAGGGCCTCGACAACAAGGCGGGAACGGCGGACATAAGCCAGCCGGTCATTACCTTCACCTGTCGCAGCACGAGCTCCAGGCAGGAATTCCAGGTAATCCACGTGTCTCCCTCGTCGGAGGGCAGTACGCTTACTTATCTGGCCAAGGTGCCGCTGTCCGACTTTCTCGGAGAATGGGTGACGGTGAGCGAGCGTATGACCTGCTCAAGCAGCGGTACCTACTCGGTGAGTATCAGCCGCAATCGCGACGGCAAGCAGCTCGTCAATATACAGAATGTACCGCTATGCCTGTGGCGGAGCGGTACACCCGGATTAAGGCCCAAATGGGGAATCTATCGCTGGATAGGGGAGGGGCGCTCAGCCGCCTCCCAGCTAAGGGACGAAACTCTCCTGTTCGCTGATTTTAGCGTAAAGAGTTATTAAAGATTTGCTACTACGAAGTCCACAGTCTTGAAGAAAATTTCTTCCATTTTATCGGAAGCTTTTGCATTCAGGCTGTGGTCGTAGTATTTATACACCTGCAGATCGACCTTTGCCTTGTGGCGCTTGAGCTCTTGGGCAAAGACCTCGCTCTGGCTGTATTCTACCGTGACGTCACCGGTGCCGCAGAAGAGCTGGGCGGCGATATTGGTCCTCTTGGGAATGAGGTACACGGGCGAAGCTGCGCGGAGGTACTTTTCGTCGCGGTTGCCGAAGTAGCGGATGCGCTCCTCGTCTTTGGAATTCTGGACGATTGCGGCGGTGGTGAGGTCATAGATGCCGGAATTGCCGAAGAAGACTTTGGCCTCTTTTGTCTGCAATGCGGCGCAGGCGGCAAGGTGGGCGCCCGCCGACGAGCCTCCGAATGCCATACGTGAAGGGTCGATGTTAAGTTCCGCAGCGTGGTCGCGGATGTACTGCACGGCGTCCAGGATGTCCCCGATGGAGACCTGCACGTTGGCGCCCGGCTCAGGGGCCAGGGTGTACTCGATGCGCACTCCGGTGATGCCGTGATTCTGTGCAAGGTACTTTGTCAGGGAGCGAGAAGCCTCGAAGTCGCCCCTTGCCCATCCGCCGCCGTGGCAGAAGAACAGAACAGGAGAGGGAGTGTCGGATATGGCTTTATCGACGGCTATCTTGAGATTGCCCTTGTACACGATCTCTACGGTTTCTACCTTGTTGTACAGTTTGCCGCTGAGGCGGTCGTTCTGGTGCACGTAGGGAGTATAGAGGTCGGGGATTTCAATGAGGTTGAGGATCTTGGCATAGCGGTACTCCCTTTGGAGGGCGTAACTGCCGTCAGCTTTTTGCTCGAGCTTCATTCCGTAGCGGTTAGTGGGAACAGCCTGCTGGGCGAAGGCCGCGGAAGCAGACAGGACGAGGCCTGCGAGCAATGCATAAAAAAATTGTGTTTTCATACGTAATAGTGTTTTATTTACTATTTTTGTTTATTACATTTGCAAAGTGATAATTGGTTAACCAATTTACCCGTTGATTGCAAATATAATTAAAAGTTGCAGATATGAAAAAGTTTTTTGCTGTTTTTTTAGTTCTCTCACTAGTGGCTGCCTGCAGCTCGGCTTTCATAATCCCCGACCCTGTCCCCGGGGGAGGGAACAAGGCAAACCCCGAGGCCCAGGAGCCCGAGCCGCCCGTTGAGGAACCTGAGCAAAAACCGGGCCTTGCCGCCGACGGCAACGACGCTGAAACATACGCCCTTATACTTTCGAAGGGCTACAACTACGAGACGCCCGACAACTCCGGCGCCCACGCTGCCGAGCCGTTCCGTCATATCCGCCAGAGTTACGACAAGACTCTCAAAAAGTACGTTTTCGATTTCTATCTGCACATCGACAACGATGACGACCGCGGCAAGGCGGACGTCACCGACCGCCAGCGCAACGAGATCAAGACCGACGGCCACTCTCCCGACTCCCTGGTGGCCCAGTACGGCGAGACTCTCAAGATGACCTGGAAATTCTGCCTCCCCGCAGGTATGAAGACCACGACCAAATTCTCCCACATACATCAGCTCAAGGGCCTCGACAACAAAGATGGCAACGCCGATGTGGCGCTCCCCGCAATCACCTTCACCTGCCGCACCCTGTCCAACGGCAAGCAGCAGTTCCAGGTGCTATATACGGCATCCAAGGTGGAGAGCGACGGCAAGTCCACCTACCTTGCACGCGCCGATTTGTCCGAATTCCTCGGTGAATGGGTATCGGTTTCGGAAACCGTGAATTTTGCCGACAACGGCCGCTATTCCGTAATAGTTACCAGAATGCGCGACGGCAAGCAGCTGGCCAAAGTGGACGGGGTGGAACTGGATATGTGGCGTACCGGATGCACCGGTATGCGTCCCAAGTGGGGCCTTTACCGCAACTTCGGCGAGGGTCGCTCACTGGCCTCCGAACTGAGGGACGAAATCCTCAAGTTCGCAGACTTCGACATAAGAAAGCTTAAATAAGAATGACTGAATACAAAGGCAAAAAGAGTATAGAGAAGGAGCTTCAGTGCGTCTTTCGATACATCCGTATCCTGATTGAAAACGAGGTCGTCGCTCCCGGCGAGCGCCTTCCCGCCGAACGTAAAATCGCCATCGAATCCGGAGTCAGCCGCGCCAAGGTGCGGCTCGCCCTCGAGAGGATGGAATCGTACGGGGTTGTGATGATCCTGCCCCAGAGCGGTTCGTTCCTGTCGAACCATTCCAGGCCCATTCTCGCTAAACAAATTTCCAATCTCGAAGAGAGCAAGGCATACGACTTTTCGTCGCTGGTGCACGTTCGTTCACTGCTCGAAGTAGAGGCGGCGCGTCTGTGCGCGACCAACCGTACTCCGGAGGAGCTGGAGGCCGTCAAAGCCGCGCTCGAGGACTTCATAAACAACGCCTACACGCCCTTGCGCGACGAGAAGGATATGGCCTTTCATTCCACCATTGCCCGCTGCTGCCACAACCCTGTCATCTATTCTCTCCTGCTGATGATAGGCCCCGATGTGCTTGACTACTACCACCGCCTGAATGCCTGTGCTATGTCGCCGGAAGGCGTGATCGAAGAGCACAAGCGCATAGTGGAAATGATATCCCAGGGAGATCCGGACGGCGCCGAACACGAGATCCGCAATCACTTTATAGCAATCACCAAATTCGCCTCCGAGCGCAGCGAAAAGATTCCTATGAGGCTGTAGTCCGCTTTCGCTCAGTCGATGATTCTTATAATGGAACCCGGTCTTGGTTCTTCGACGATGTTTCCGTGATCGTCGTGCTCCCTTGAGTCGCTTATTTCAATGAAACATAGGTTTTTACGATCATAATCCCAGTGGGGTTTGGTGTACCAATAGATGAACAAATGACCTCAAGCTGCCACCAGCGCAGGTCCTCGTAATCTTTTGCCTTATATACGACCACATCCTGGCCGCCGCGTTCTCCCTCGGCCATAACGGTGAGACCGTCCAGATACTCCCCGGCTCAATCACCCTACCCTGATACGACCTGCTATTGTATCCTTCCGAATAAATCCTGTCGAAATCCCCGTCATACTTGGCATATATTTGCTTATGGATAGGGAGTACATTATCTTTAACGCATTCTATAGCTTCTTCTTTGTAACCCATATAATTAGCTTGCTGCGGATTCAATAAACCTCGATTAATCAGCCAAATATACAAATAAAACCAAATAAGACATCGATCCCTTTCCGGGATTTGAAGCGCCCCAGTTAACTTTTTCAGGACGATACATAGAGGCTCAAAGCCAGACATCTGATAATCAGCATAATAAGTAATTCAGGGTACTCCGCATTGGGGCGCCCTGAATCGTTTAAACAGCTATGCTGCAATGATTTAGATTTGCAGCGTAGTTCTCTGCATTAAGGTTTGTTTGGCAATAATTGTAAATAAAAGCCGACAAAGAAAGTGTAACCTTTATCAGATTATTGCTATATTTGGTAAAATCTCAATTTTTCGGGTGTATGAAAAGGTTCCTTTTGATCTTGACATCGGTCGTCATACATAAAGACTATAGGCAAAGACCCGTATCTCGTCGTAGATTATACCAGCATGGTCCAATTCAGCGGAAAGCTTGCAATCGGGGTTACCGTGAAATTGCAGAATCCCTGGGTTGATACCACGGCAGAGTATGACATCATCATCAAGGGGATTGACTAATACGGTCGGTTATTATTTCCATCCGGCCTTTTGAGCAATACTGCGTGAATCAGATTCACGGCCGAAAGTGCTTCAAACCACCATATACAAATCAAGCACCTGCGAAAACTCGTAAGTGCTTGATAATCAGTTGCTCCCCCTCGGGGACTTGAACCCAGGACCCCCTGATTAACAGTCAGGTGCTCTAACCAACTGAGCTAAGGAGGAATATTTCACCCGTCATTAACGGGATTGCAAAGTTACGCTGAATTTTCAGATTTGCAAATTATTTCGTGATTTTTTTTGTATCTTGTTCTTCGATTTATAATGTCAGAGAGCTATGAATGCCAAGATACAGGAGGTTCTTGATTGGCTGGAGCGGAACGAGATCCCTTATGAGATTCATTATCATCCGCCGCTGTTTACGGTGGCCGAAGCTCTAGCTTACTGGAAGGATATCGATTCTACCCATTGCAAGAACCTTTTCTTCCGCAACCATAAGGGCAACCGTCACTATCTGGTGAGTATGGAGTGCCATAAAGACTTGGATATCCACTCGCTGGAGCACAAGCTGAGGCAGGGCAAGCTGAGTTTCGCCAGCCCGGAGCGAATGGATCGCTGCCTTGGGGTGACTCCGGGTTCGGTTTGCGCCTTCGGGCTCATTCACGATATGAACATAGCCTCCACGGCCGACCCTAAAGAGCTTTTCGAGAACGGCCACAGGGTGAAATATTTCATCGATTCGGACCTCCTGAACTCGCCGAGAGTGAGTTTCCATCCTTGCGACAACAGCGCCAGCGTGGTGATTTCCGGCAGCTCTTTCCGCCGCTTTCTGTCCATTTGGGGCGGGGAGTATGAGTGGATAGATATATGATTTGCTCCAGTCGAGGATATTTGCTAAATTTGCCTTGTTATGGATGTGATTTTTCTGTCAAGGATGATAGGGGAACTTATCCTCGACCACGACTCCCTGTCCCTGCCCGGGCTGGGGACTTTTGTGGTTGAAGATATGCCCGCATCGTTCTCTGACCGCGGATATACTGTCAATCCCCCTTACCGGCGTCTGACCTTCACGGAGCGCGCGAGCGAGGACGGGCTGCTTGCCGGACTGTATGCGAGCAGCAACCCTGTGCAGGAAGACGAGGCGGCGGCGATTATCAACGCGTTCGTGCAGGATGTAAAAACGGCCCTGCAGCGCGACAGGGGAGTGGATCTGCCCGGCCTTGGCCGCCTGAGGGCCACCCGGGAGAACCATATTTTCTTTGTGCCCGACGAGGATTTGGACATCTCGCCCGAGGCGTGCGGCCTGGAGCCGGTGTCGCTGAAGTCCCGCCGCATTGCCGCCTTGCCCGATGTGATTCAGCCTGCTCCCGCAGCACCGGAGCCTCAGCCAATCGTGGAGCCGGAACCTGCCGTGGCATCAGAACCCACCGTAGAACCCGAACCAGCAATACAGCCGGAGCCTGCCGTAGAGCCCGAGCCCGAACCAGCAATACAGCTGGAACCTGCCGAGGCACCCGAACCCGCCGCCGAGCCCGAGCCGACCATACAGCAGGAACCAACCACCGAGCCGGAACCAACCACCGAACCCCACCCCACCCCTCGCCCCAGGCGCCGCCGCAGAGGGCTTGGCTGGGTACTGGGTACTATCGGCGCCGCCGCGGCCCTGCTGCTTGCATTCGTGCTGGCCTCGCGCCTCGCCCCCGGCTCCACCGACCGCCTGCTCTATACCCCAGAGGAATTAGCAATCATTAACGCCCCCGAAGATGGATCTGGTTTACCCCGTTAGCATAGCCCCCCTGGCGTCGGCCGGCAAGGGCGCCCGCGAGATGGTGCCGGTAGTGGAACCCACCGGAACCGTCATCGGACGGGCTTCCAGGACCTCCTGCCACTCAGGCACCAAACTCCTGCATCCGGTAGTTCACCTACATATCATCAACCGTTTCGGACAGGTGTACCTGCAGCGCCGCGCGGCCACCAAATCGCTCCTGCCCCTTTACTGGGACACGGCCGTTGGCGGCCACGTCAACTACGGCGAGTACCTCCGCGAGGCCCTCTTCCGCGAGGCCGCCGAGGAACTTGGTTTCTTCGATTTCAACCCTGTGCTGCTCGTCACCTACATCTACGAATCGCCCATCGAGAAGGAGCTCGTGAACACTTTCGCCACCGTGGGCAACTTTACTCTCAAGCCCGACGGAACCGAGGTGTGCGAGGGACGCTGGTGGACCATAGCCGAAATCGAAGCCGCATTCGGCAAGGATATTCTCACTCCCAATTTCGAATACGAATTCCCCAAGATAAAGCAAAGCTTGTTAGCCCTACTTTAAAATGGACCAGCTTAACAAATTCATACAGGACCAGTTGTCGGTGTGGCCCCTGGCCGCGGCCAACTTCCGGGCCCTCAAAGGTATGCAGACGCGCACCCTCAAGGTGGGCGGCCTGGAATCCAAGATTCAGTTCAATCCCGAACGCATCGCCTCCAGCACCGCCGACACCGCCCCCGCCACTCTTGCATCCCGCCCTTGCTTCCTGTGCGTGAAGAACCGCCCCAAGGAGCAGTTCCACCTTAAATTCGAGGGCCGCAAAGGGCGCACCTACAATATCCAGGTCAATCCCTATCCCATTTTCCAGAAGCATCTGGTGATTGCCCGGTCGGAGCATCTTCCCCAGGCCATCTGGCATCATTTGCCGGATATGCTCGACTTTGCCTGGAACTATCAGGACTATACGGTCTATTACAACGGTCCCAAGAGCGGGGCCTCCGCTCCCGACCATCTTCATTTCCAGGCCATCCCACGGCGTTCCTTGCCGCTCGAAACTGCGATTGACGCCTTCCTGGAGGCCCCGGGAGCTCCGCTGTCGGTGGTAAAGGACGCCCAATTGTACCACTATCAGGGCTTTACGCGCGGAGTTTACTGCATCAAGGCCCTCACCACCAAGTCGCTGGCCAAGGTATTCTACCAGTTCCTCGACTGCTGCCCGGTTTCCGACCCGGGCCTCGAGCCGCGCTTCAATCTGTACGCCTGGTACAAGGCCGACTCACGTGAATACAGGGTGATGGTGGTGCTCCGCAGCCTGCTGCGCTCTCATCATTATTATTCCGACGGCCCCGACCACCTGACCATAGGTCCCGGAGCGGCCGAAATGGCCGGCGTGTTCGTGGCTCCGCACCTCGACGACTTCCTCAAGGCCACTCCCGAAATGCTGGAAGAAATGCTTTCGGAGGTTAGCGTGAGCTCCTCCGACGAGCAAATGATAGACAAGCGCCTGACCCGCCGCCAGCCCGAGATAGAAGTGGGTATTATCTCCGCTCCCGAGATAGAATTCGAAATAATCTCCGACGGCGCCGGCCCGCAGCGGGTGAGCGTGTGCGACGGACGCATCAATTACAACGGCGCCTTGTACGACGAGCTGCTTTTCGACTCGGTAACGCGCTCGACCCTTTTTGCCGAGCCCTCGTTCATTCTGCGCAACGTGCCCATAGGTATCGACTTCCACTGGCAGAGGACGCAGAACCAAAAGTTCGCCGGCTCGCTCAAATTCATTGTGGAAGGCGACAAGCTGACCGCAATCAACAAGGTGGGACTTGAAGACTACCTGCTGAGCGTCATTTCGTCGGAGATGAGTGCCGGCTCCTCGCTGGAGTTCCTCAAGGCGCACGCCGTCATCTCCCGCAGCTGGGCTATGGCCCGGATGCAGGACAGACGCAACCCCGCCCAGGCCGAATCGGCCGTTCCGCATTCCAACTACGATGTTTGCGCCGAGGATCATTGCCAGCGCTTCACGGGGCTTACCCTGGCGGTAGGGGACGGGGTGCGCGACGCCATCGACCAGACCTGGGGCGAGGTGCTCAGTTACGGCGGCAAGATATGCGATACCCGCTTTTCCAAGTGCTGCGGGGGCCGGACTGAGCTCTTCAGTACCTGCTGGGAAGACAGAGACTATCCGTACCTTCAGAGCATCGAAGACCCGTACTGCAACTGCCAGGACGGGGAAGTGCTCGCCAAGGTGCTTAACGACTACGACCTTGAAACCACCGATTTCCACGACTGGGAGCAGCGCTACACCCGCGGGGAACTGTCGGAGCTTATCCGGAAGCGCACCGGAACCGATTACGGCACGGTAGAGTCGCTGGAAGCGGTGGAGCGCGGCCCGTCCGGACGCATCAAGTTCCTCAAGGTAAACGGCAGCAAGGCCTCCGGCGTCATAGGCAAGGAGCTGGCTATCAGGCGTGCCCTGAGCACCTCCCATCTCAAGAGTTCCAATTTCGAAGTCACCGTGGAGGGGGACGATTTTGTGCTGCGCGGGCACGGCTGGGGCCACGGAGTGGGGCTCTGCCAGATAGGAGCGGCCGCAATGGCCGAGAAAGGTTTCGGTTACAGACAAATACTTGAATACTATTACCGCGGTGCAGAAATCAGTTAGCAAAACCCCCTGGCTGTGGATTCCCACCCTCTACTTTGTGGAGGGAATCCCTTATTTCATAGTCAACACCATATCGTTGATAATGTTCAAGGATATGGGTATGGACAACGGTACCCTGGCCCTGCTCACCAGCCTCATAAGCATTCCCTGGGTGGTGAAGCCTTTGTGGAGCCCCTTCGTTGACATATTCCGGAGCAAGCGCTGGTGGATAGTTACAATGCAGTTCATAATGCTCGCCGCCATAGCCCTTGTGGCTTTCTCGGTGCGGCTCACCACCTTTACGCTCACCCTGGTGCTGTTCATCATAGCCGCTTTTGCATCGGCGACCCACGACATAGCGGCCGACGGCTTCTATATGATTGCCCTCGATGAGCGCCGCCAGTCGGCATTCGTGGGCATCAGGAGCACTTTCTACCGCATTGCAATGGTGTTCGGGCAGGGAGTGCTGGTGGTGCTTGCCGGCTTGCTCGAAAAGCGTATGGGGGACATTCCGGCGGCCTGGTCGGTAACTATGCTGGTATCGGCCGGCCTGCTGCTCCTGATGGCCCTGTATCACACTTTTATCCTCCCTCGCCCGGCCGAGGACCACAGCGCCGCCACGGTGCGCAGCGCCTCCGACGTGGCCCGCGAATTCGGGGCCGCCTTCAGCTCGTTCTTCCGTAAGAAGGGAGTATGGCTGGCAATAGCGTTTATGCTCCTGTACCGCCTTCCCGAGGCTTTTTCGGTCAAGATGCTCTTCCCCTTCTTCAAAGATCCGGTAGAGGCCGGCGGCCTGGGGCTCGGCACCGACACTTTCGGCCTCGTGTACGGCACCTTCGGCGTAATAGCCTTGCTTGCCGGAGGCATACTCGGCGGGCTTGCCGCGGCTCGCAGCGGACTCAGACGCTGCATCTGGCCTATGGCCCTATCGCTCGCCCTTCCGTGCTCGGTGTATTTGTTTATGAGCATATTCCAACCCTCGAATATATGGGTCGTGGGCTCCTGCGTGGTGCTCGACCAGTTCGGCTACGGCTTCGGTTTTTCGGCATATATGCTCTATATGATGCACTTCTCGGAGGGGCCGCTCAAGACGTCCCACTACGCCATCTGCACCGCGTTTATGGCCCTTTCGATGATGCTTCCCGGACTTGTGGCCGGATACTTGCAAGAAGCGCTTGGGTATGTTGGATTTTTTATACTTGTAATGCTATGCTGTCTCGCAACATTCTTCGTTACTTTCTTTGTACGGCGGCGCTTGCCTTGAGCCTTACCGCATTCGGCCAGGTCAAGCCGGGTATAGAAGTGCTCCGCGACCGGGGCTTCGAAGGCCTGAAGGGCAAGAGAGTGGGCCTGCTGACCAACCCGAGCGGGGTTGACCGGCAGCTCCGCTCCACCATCGATATACTGCGCGAGAACGTGAACCTGGTGGCCCTGTACGCGCCGGAGCACGGTGTGAGGGGCGATATATGGGCCGGAGGCAAGGTTGAGTCGGGCAAAGACGAGGCCACGGGCCTTCCCGTACATTCGCTCTACGGAGCCACGAGGCAGGCCACTCCCGAAATGCTCAAGGGCATAGATATCCTGGTGTATGATATCCAGGACGTGGGTTCCCGCTCTTACACTTTCATCAGCTGCCTCGGGCTCACGATGCGCACCTGTGCCGAGCTGAAGATACCCGTGATGGTGCTCGACCGCCCCAACCCCCTGGGCGGCCTGAAGATGGAGGGCAACGTGGTGCGCAAGGGCTTCTACTCCTACGTCAGCCAGTACCGCATTCCGTACATCTACGGCCTTACCGTGGGCGAGCTCGCAACCCTCATCAACGAAGAGGGGCTCAATTGCGGGCAGAAGGGCGACCAGCCCCACCTCAAGTGCAAACTCACCGTGGTGCCTATGGAGGGCTGGAAGCGCTGTATGACCTACGAGCAGACCGGCCTGCCCTGGGTGATGCCCTCGCCCAACATTCCTTATCCGCGCAGTGCGATATGCTATCCTTGCGCGGGTCTTGTGGGCGAATTCAACAACTATCTCAACATCGGGATCGGGTACACCATACCCTTCGATGCGTTCGCTGCCGAGTGGATCGACGCCGACGCCCTCAAGGAGAGGCTCGACAGTTACAATGTGCCCGGGGTGGCCTGGCGCACCGTGCACTATACTCCCTTCTATGGTAGCAGTGCTAAAAAACTTATCCACGGAGTACAATATTATTTTACTGATTATAACATAGCTCCCCTTACTCTGGTGCAGTTCTACGTTATGCAGGCGGTGTATGAATTGTACAAAAAGAATCCATTTACTCTCTCCGAAGGCAGAATTTCTATGTTCAACAAAGTTTGTGGAACGGATTTTGTCAGTAAGGAATTCAGCAAGCGATTTAAGGTCCAGGATATCCTTCCGTACTGGAACGACGACATCCCCGCCTTCAGATCCTTGGCACAAAAGTATTGGATTTACAATTAATACCACTGCCTTATGAAACACTTGACAAGATTTGCAGCCTTGATGACGGCAGCCGCCATCTTAGCTTTCCTTCCCAGTGCCCAGGTTTGTGGCCAGTCCCGGCGCAGCGGTGCCGGTCCATCAACAAGTTCCCATCATAGCGGATCTTCATATTCTTCTCACAGCAGCCCAAGCCGTAGCAGCGGTTCGTTCAGCGGAGGTTCTTCCTCTTCGTCGCACCGCTCATCGGGTATTTCAGCTTCGCCAAGCACCCGCTCCTCGGGTGCCCACGTAAGCGGCGGTTCCAGCTACAGCCGTTCATCCGGCAGTGCGAGCCGTCCCTCCGGCGGACACGTGAGCAGCAGTTCTTCGGCACCCCGTTCGATGGGCAGCGCTCCTTCTTACGGCGGCGCACGCGTCAACCACGGCGGTTCTGCCTCTTCGGCATCCCGTCCGTCCGGCGGGCACGTGAGCAGCAGCTCTTCGGCGCCCCGCTCAATGGGCAGCGCCCCTGCCTACGGCGGAGCACGCGTGAGCGGCAACCGTCCTTCGGGTGCACCTTCAGGAGGTGACATCCAGAATCGTGGCGCCCGCGTGCCTTCTGAGGGTTCGCATTCCGGCGGCAGCCACTCCGGCGTACGTCCCGGCGGCAGTTCGCACCAGGGTGGTGCGGCTCCCGGCGGAGTAAGGCCCGACGGCGCCCGCAGGCCCTCCGGCGGCGGCCATTACGGCGGTCCTTCAGCCGGCACCAGGTCTTATGCCGACGGTCACGGCAGCCCCCGCGGCAACGGTGGCCCCGCAGCCCACAGGCCCGCTCCCGGACATCGTCCCGGAGTAGCGCCCGGTGCAGGACGCATCCACGTCAATCCCAGGCCCGGCCATCATATGGCACCCCGCCATCGCGAGCCTATTGCCCTGAGAGGCAATCCCGCCCACTTCCACGTGTACGGACATCATAACTACGGGCACTACATTACTGTCCTGCCCCGCTACGAGATCCGTCACTACTGGGGCCGTGACTACTATTACTACGACAATATCTGGTACAGGTATTACTCCGGCAGATACTGGGTGTGCCGCCCTCCTTTCGGGTACGTCTTCACCCCTCTTGCCGACGCAGTCTATACCGCCTGCCGTTTCGCCTACTACTTCGACAATCTGTATTACTACAATACTATCAACGATAACGCCCGTACGATCCAGGAGCAGAACAGCACCATTGCTGCCAACAACGCCCTGATCGCACAGCAGAACGCCAACATCGCAATGAACTCCTCAATGGCGGCCGCTTCCGGCTCGCTCGCCCAGAGTCTCGGGCTTGTGCAGAGCTACGCCAACGCCGGCGGCGAGTACTACTACAACGACGGAGTGTTCTACACCAAGGGCGCCGACGGACAGTATGTGGTGATAGTACCTCCCGCAGGAGCCATAGTGGACAAGCTGCCCGATGACTTTGAGGTCATAGAGCTTGGCGGCGGAACCTACTACAAGGTTGACGACACTATCTACCGAATGATAGTCAGTGCTGAAGGAGATGCCTGCTTCGAGGTGCTCGGACAGTTGGTCTCGTAACGGATGGCTACTATAGGAATATTCGATTCAGGCTCAGGTGGCCTATCAGTTCTCAGGGAGATTCGGAAGATTCTCCCTGAGCAACGTTATATCTACTTCTCCGACAATGCTCATTGCCCCTATGGCGACAAGTCGGCGCAATACGTTACCGACCGATGCCGGGCCATAACGGATATGCTGCTTGCCGAGGGTGCGAGTGCGGTGGTGGTAGCCTGCAATACGGCAACCGCCGCCGCAATTTCAACTTTGCGCTCCGAGTACCAGGTGCCTTTCGTGGGTATGGAACCGGCAGTCAAGCCCGCCGCCACCGGCACCCGCTCGGGAGTGGTGGGAGTGCTTGCCACCGCCGGCACTCTCAAGGCTCCTAAGTATCTTAATATCAAGGGCCAGTATGCCGATGCGGTGCGCATTGCCGAGAGGGTTGGCAAGGGCTTCGTGGAGCTGGTGGAGTCGTTGGAACTCGACGGTCCGCACGCCGAGTCCGTGGTCCGCTCCAGCCTGCAGCCGCTGCTCGACGAGGGCGCCGACATCGTAGTGCTCGGCTGCACCCATTATCCTTTCCTGCTGCCGCTGATGCAGCGCATCGCCCCCGAGGGGGTTAAATTCATCGATCCTGCTCCCGCAGTGGCGCGGCGCCTGATGGAGGTGCTGCAGGGGAGCGGCATCCCGCTGACCGATCCCGATCCGGGCGTGGAACTGCGCTCCTCCGGCAGCGGCACAACTTTGAAAAAACTATTTACATTGATATGAAAAGACTGTTTGTAATGACAATGTGTGTTTGTGCGGCTCTGCTTACCGGCTCTTGCGGGCAGAAGAAGGCTGATTTCCGTTATACGGTGGACCAGTTTGCCGATGTTAAAGTGATACGCTATCAGGTGCCCGGATGGGACGACCTGAGCCTGCAGCAGAAAGAGTACGCCTACCATCTTGCGGAGGCTGCCAAATGGGGCCGCGATATCCTGTGGGACCAGAACTGCCGCTATAACCTGCAGCTGCGCCACGCTGTCGAAGAGATACTCACCAACTATGCCGGCGACCGTAAATGCAGCGAATTCGAGGCTTTTACCGAGTACGCCAAGCGTTTGTTCTTCAGCAACGGCATACATCATCATTATGCCGAAGACAAGTTCTTCCCCGAGTGCGACGCCGCTTATTTCGAGAAACTCCTGGACGCTGTGGGTCTCTCCGACGAGGCCGGTTTCCTGCTGGAATATGCTTACGACCCTTCGGTGTGTCCTCAGCGCAGGTGCACCTCGGGCGAGGGAGACATTGTGGAACAGTCGTCCGTCAATTTCTACGACGGTGTGACCCGTGAGGAGGTCGAGGCCTACTACGCCTCCATCGAAGACCCTTCCGACCCCCGTCCTATATCTTACGGACTTAACACCAAGCTGGTCAAGGAAGACGGCGAGGTGGTGGAGAAGCCCTGGAAGGCAGATGGCATTTACGGCCCCGCCATCGAAAAGATATGCGCCGAGCTTGACCTGGCGCGCAAGGTGGCCGAGAACGATATCCAGAAGAAGGCTCTCTCGCTCCTTATCGAGTATTACCGCACCGGCGACCTCCGCAAATGGGACGAGTTCAACATAGAGTGGGTCAAGGATACCCTGGGAACCGTCGATTTCGTGAACGGCTTCGTCGAAGATTACAACGACCCTCTGGGACGCAAGGGCTCCTGGGAGGGCCACGTCAACATCAAAGACGCCAAGGCCTCCGAGCGCTCTGCCATCCTGAGCGCCAACGCCCAGTGGTTCGAGGACAATTCGCCCGTCGATCCCCGCTTCAAGAAGTCCAAGGTCAAGGGCGTCAGCGCCAAGGTCATCAACGCCGTGTGCCTGGCGGGGGACTCTTATCCCGCCACCCCCATCGGCATCAATCTGCCCAACGCCGACTGGATCCGCCGCGACTACGGCTCCAAGAGCGTTACCATTGCCAATATTTCCCACGCATACGATTTCTCTGCCGACGAGCAGCCCAAGAGCGTGCTGACCGAGTTCGCCTGGGACGAGGAAGAGATAGCCCGCTCCAAGAAGTACGGCTCCTACGCCTCCGAGATCCATACTGACCTGCACGAGTGCCTGGGGCATGGATCAGGGCAGCTGCTGCCGGGAGTGTCCAGCACCGCTATGGGCGAGTATTCTTCTGCGCTCGAAGAGTCGAGGGCCGATCTGTTCGGCCTGTACTATGCCGCCGATCCCAAGCTTGTGGAGCTTGGCATTATGCCCGACGCAGAGGCTTACAAGGCTGAGTACGATTCATTCATCCGCAACGGCCTGATGGTGCAGTTCAACCGTGTGGAGCTCGGCCGTTCCAACACCGAGGCGCATATGCAGGACCGAAAGCTCATAGCCGAGTGGTGCTACATCCAGGGACGCGGCGCCGCGGCCGAAGGGGGCGATGTGATTGAGAAGCGCGTCCGCGATGGCAAAACCTACTTCGTGGTTACCGACTACGACGCACTGAGGGCTTTGTTCGGAAAGCTTCTTGCTGAAATACAGCGCATTAAGTCGGAAGGCGATTATGCTGCCGGAAAGGAGCTCGTGGAGACTTACGCCGTCAAGATCGACCCTGCCCTCCACCGTGAAGTCAAGGAGCGATATGCAGCGCTTGACCTCAAGCCTTACGGGGGCTTCATCAATCCCGAGATCGTGCCCGTCCAGAAGGGCGGCGTGATTACCGATTACCAGATAGTCTATACCGACGACTACCTCGGCCAGATGCTCGATTACGGCAGCCGGTACGGAATCCTCTAAATAACTGATGCTCAGAGCTGGCGGGGGAGCAGAACAAGGGTCTTCCTGCGGGCGCGGAGCACGAACGATGGCGACTGGAAGGTCTTGCCGCTGAGGGTTACGGTGCCCAGAGGCTCGGTGCGGTAGCGCTCCAGCAACTCGCAGAGCTTGCCGAAGGTGGGCGCGCTGAAGGAGCAGTCTTCCAGGATACGCCAGAGGACATAGCGCCAGTGCTTAAGTTCCAATAGGGGCGATACGCTGATTTCCAGCGCGTCGCCTTTTTCTTTTACTATGTTTCGGGCCGCTTCCCTGAAGTATTCGTCGGCAATGTCGTCCGTTTGGCGGATGCGCTCCATATCTTCGCCGAGCGTGCGCACAAAAGAGGGGTTGATGCGGCCGAAGATGGGGAAGACCTCGTTACGGATAATGTTCCTGCGGGCGTCGTTGAGGGCGTTGGTGCTGTCTTCGCGCCAGCCGAGGCCCCGCTGCTGCATCCACTTCTTGATTTCTTCCCGTCCCACTCCCAGCAAAGGCCTGATGATTAGAGGGGGATGCTGCGGGGTTCCTTTCGGAAACCGTAGCCGCCCGTGACTGCGTGAACGGGAGGGGCCCGCAAGCGAAGCGCAGTGGGAGGGATGGAGCGAAGCGGAAGTTTCAGGAAGGAACCCCGCAGCAGGCTCTCCTGGAATGCCCCGGAGTCCCTTGGTACCGGAGCCCCTGAGCAGATTGAGAATCAAAGTCTCGGCATTGTCGTTGGCATTATGCGCCGTGGCAAGGGCGTCAAAGCCATACTCGGCAATCAGCTCGCCGAACCAGTCATAACGCAGCTCCCTTGCCGCCATCTCGACCGAAACCCCATGCTCGCCGGCGTATCCCAGAGTGTCGAAACGCTTTACGTAGCATTCCACCCCGAGCCCGGAGCACACCTCACGCACAAAGGCCTCGTCTCCGTCGGACTCCTCTCCCCGAAGCGCAAAATTGCAGTGCGCGGCAGCAAAAGAAGCCCCCGGAAACAGCTCGGGGGCTCTGTGCAGCATATACATCGAATCTACACCGCCGCTGACTGCAAGGAGCACTTTCATTTCTTGCCGCCCAGCGTGTAGGTGAAGTTGAAGGCGAGGAAGTCTTTGAACTGGAGCTTGCTGACCACTCCGTCAATCTCCACGATAGGATCGTAGATGAGCCAGGTGTTGAAGCCCACTTTGAAGAACTTGGCAATCTGCCAGGTAATCTTGTTGTCCCAGTTTACCCTGTTCTGGAGGAACGGATGGTTGAGATAGTCGGTGAAGAGCACCACCTGGGTCTCGTAAGTGAACACATCGTTGAGCGCAAACTTGGCGTTGGCCTTGATGGAAGCACCGAGCTGGAAAAGCATATTCCTGTAGTACTTCCCGAACTGAGCAGGGTCGTCGGATTCAAGTGCCGCAATGTATGCGGGGTCGTCCGCGGCGCATCCAAGAGGCATACCGTAGCCCTTGCGCAGCTCCGGAATGGTACAGATGGTAAGGCTTCCGGTGAGAGGGGAGATGTTGACGTCGAACCACTCGTTGGGCTTCCACTCCATACCGAGTGCGATGTTGTTGTAGGCCGGAGCGATGAAGCCCGACTTGAGGTTGGTGGCCTCCCAGATGCCTGAATCGGCCTCTTTCTCGATGTACTTGCCCCAGGTGTCGGAGAACTGCGAGCGGAAGTCGTAGCTGGCTGTGTAGTTCCACTTGCTGTCCTTGCCGGTCTTGTAGGCCAGTTTGCTTTCGAGGTAGATGCGGTCGTTGCTCTTCTGGAGCACGTTCTTCTTGTCTTGCGACCAGATGAATCCGTACTGCAGCTGCAGACGGTTGTTCCAGCTGAGGAGATCCTTGGCGTAATCGGCCTTGGCGTCAACCCCGGCGCTGAGCGTCACGTTGTTGAAACCGCCGGCCGCCCAGTTGGTGAGCGAAGTCTGGTTAAGTCCGAGGTCAAATACCGAAGAAGTGTTCCAGTATTTGGGTTTTGCCACCGGCGCCTCTTCCTTGGGGGCGCCTACAAGCTCTGCCGCCGCTTCCGCCGCGGCCTGCTGGGCGTCGTCCTGCGCATACGCCCAAACACTCAGGACAAGCAATCCTGCCAAAAATGTAAGCTTCTTCATATCAATAAGAAATTGCAAATACTACTCTTTGATCCGAGGACTTGCCGGAGAAGATATCCTTGCCCTCTTCCTTGCACACATAGCTGTCCACGGGGATGCAGCGGATGGTGGCCTTGGTGGCGTCCTTTATGGCCTGCTCCGTCTCGGTGGTGCCGTCCCAGTGGCACAGCAGGAACTTGCCCTGCTGAATCTTGACCTTGAACTCCTCCCAGTCGTCGCATTTCTCAACGTTGCTCTCGCGGAAAGCGAGCGCCTTGTTGTAGATGTTCTGCTGAATGTCGTCCAGCAGGCCCTTGATATGTGCTTCGATGCCCTCGAGCTGCATAGTTTCCTTGGTGAGCGTGTCCCTGCGGGCCACCTCCACGGTGCCGGCGGCAAGGTCGCGTGCGCCCATCGCAAGACGCACGGGCACGCCCTTGAGCTCCCATTCTGCAAATTTGAAGCCGGGGCGCAGCGTGTCGCGGCTGTCGATCTTGACGCTCACGCCAAGAGCCTCCAGGCCGGTCTTTATCTTGTCGAACTCGGCGAGCACCGCGTTCATCTCTTCTTCGGTACGGTAGATGGGGACCATAACCACCTGGATAGGTGCCAGGGCGGGAGGCAGCACCAGACCGTTGTCGTCGCCGTGAGCCATAATGAGCGCACCCATCAGACGGGTGCTCACACCCCAGGACGTGGCCCACACATAGTCCATCTTGCCCTCTTTGTTGGTGAACTGCACGTCGAAGCTCTTGGCGAAGTTCTGGCCGAGGAAGTGGGATGTACCCGCCTGAAGCGCCTTTCCGTCCTGCATCATAGCCTCTATGGTGAGGGTGTCGATGGCTCCGGCAAAGCGCTCGTTGGGGCTCTTGTGGCCCACTATTACCGGCAGCGCCATTACGTTACGGGCAAAGTCGGCATAAACCTGTACCATCTCCACGGCTTTCGCCTGCGCCTCGTCGGCGGTGGCGTGGGCAGTGTGCCCCTCCTGCCAGAGGAATTCGGCGGTACGCAGGAAAAGCCTGGTGCGCATCTCCCAGCGGACCACGTTGCACCACTGGTTGCACAGCAAGGGGAGGTCCCTCCACGATGTGATCCAGTTCTTGTATGTATTCCAGATGATGGTTTCCGATGTGGGGCGGACGATCAGTTCTTCCTCGAGCTTGGCCGAAGGATCGACCACCACGCCGCTCCCGTCGGGGGCGTTCATAAGGCGGTGATGCGTGACCACGGCGCACTCCTTTGCAAAGCCGGCCACGTGCTCCGCCTCGCGGCTGAAGAACGATTTGGGTATAAACAGGGGGAAATAGGCGTTCTGGACTCCGGTTTTCTTGAACATTCCGTCCAAGATCGACTGCATCTTTTCCCAAATAGCGTAACCATAGGGCTTTATGACCATACACCCGCGCACCGCGGACTGCTCTGCAAGGTCGGCCTTGAGGGCCAGGTCGTTGTACCACTGGGAATAATTTTCTTCACGTTTTGTTACCTCTTTTGCCATATTAAGTTTTTTTTTGCCAAATTTGTATCGTTAACCGTCTCTGTCATCCGGTGTGTGCCCTGCCCGAGGTCTGTCAAACCCGGGCCGAGAGGCCGCAGGCAGAAGATAGAGCGGAGTATCGCAGCACCGGCCGCCCACGCGGCACGAATGTTGCGATACAAAGATACAAACTTTTATCAAAGGAGGTAACATAATGAAACGGAGCCTGATTATTTTATTGCCAGCGCTGCTTGCGCTCGCATCTTGCGGGACTGCCGCTCAATATGCCTCGGATCAGCGTTTCCCGGACGGGATCTATTACAGGCCCCAACCCCCGGTGGAGCTCTACAGCGAGGAAGATTTCCGTGATATGGCAGCCCGTAACATTGCTTCCGACAGCCTCAAGCTGAAGGAAAAGAACTACGATGACTACGGGTACAGCTACTACAGTCCCTATTACTACTACAGCCCTTACTGGGGTTACAGAGGTTATGCCTGGAGCCCTTTCTGGGATCCTTTCTGGGACCCTTATTGGGATCCATACTGGGGAGTCGGACGTTACGGCTACTACGGTTTCTATTCACCGTACAGCTACTATGCCTACGGCTATCCCTATTACGGGTACTACGGCTACTATAGCTACGCACCCTATTATCCTCATTACTACTACTCTACGCCTGTCAACAGGAGCGGCTACGCCAATCCCGGCAACTACCTCACCGGCGGTAACAACTATCGCAGGTCGGGCACTATGGCCACATCTTCGGCTGCCGGCGTACGTTCCGCTACTTCGTCCTACCACAGGTCGGGCAGTTCTTCATCTTCGGTGTCGGGCAGCTCTTCGGGCAACAGGCGCTCCGGCGTCAGCGGCTCCTCCAGCGGCTCGTCCTACACCCGCAGCAGCGGCTCTTACAGCGGCGGCTCGTCGTATTCGCGCAGCAGCTCATCGGGCAGCAGTTACTCCGGCGGCAGCAGCTATTCCGGCGGTGGCGGCGGAGGTTACTCCGGTGGCGGCGGCGGTGGCAGCAGCCATTCCGGCGGCAGCGGCGGAGGTGGCGGTGGCCGCAGGTAGTCCTTAACCATTAACAATTTGTGAGTATGAAACGTATCTTCATAACTATCATCGCTGTGGCGGCAATGTCGCTTGCCGCCGGCGCACAGGATATGTATTATGCCGAGATGCTCAGCCGCAACAACTACTACGACACGGCACGCTCCGTAGCCCTGGGCAACGCAATGACTGCCCTGGGCGGTGACCTGGGTTCCATCGGCATCAACCCGGCCGGCTCGGCGGTAGCCCCGTACGGACAGTTGACCATCACCCCCGGAGTGCTCATCTCCTCGTCGGGCGCGTCATACTCGGCAGATGGATCCGAGACTTTCGGCAAGGCCTTCAAAACCTCCCACCCCAAGTTCAATCTGCCCAACCTCGGCCTGACTATGGTGATGTACAGCAATTCGTACAGCGCCGTGGACTATGTGACTATGGGTATCGTGGCCAATACATCCAACACCTTTCTGAACTACACCACGGCTCACGGTGAGAATTCGGCCACCTCTTTCTTGGGCAGCCTTGCGGCAGGCGCCCGCGGGCAGGATTATTCAAGCCTTCCCAGGGACCTGTATTCCGCATATGCCGCCAACCAGATCGGCGAATTCGGCCCCGTGGGTTCCAACAACTATGTGGGAGCCAACCAGAGGCTGAACTCCGGCGAGACTTATGCCTACGTGCCCGGAACGCTCGACCAGACCGCCGTTTACAATACATACGGCTCCAAGACCGACCTGGCGTTCAATATGGGTTTCAGCATCCAGAACTCGTTCTATGTGGGCTTCAACCTGGGCATTCCTTTCCTCACCTATCAGCGTGAAGAGGTTTTTGCCGAGGCTGCACAGAACCCTTCTGCTTTCCCCACTATTTTTGAAATTCCCGGCGGCAAGGATATGACCAACTATCAGTCCTCCGACAATACCTACAAGCTCAACACCAAGGCCACGGGCCTTTATGCCAAGGTCGGCTTTATCGCCCTGCCCACCGAGCACCTGAGGATAGGCGCCGCCATCCAGACTCCTACCCTTTATCAGATATCGGAGTCGTGGCGCTACTTCGCCTCCGCCTGCTACGAGAATCCTACCTACGACGGCGAGGCTATGTCGTCGCTCGGGGAGTACAGCTACAACCTGCGTTCTCCTTACGTGTTCAATGCCGGTATAGCCTACACCCTCCCCGGTGTGGGTCTGTTCAGCCTCGACTACGAGCTCACCGACTACAGCGTAATGAAGTACAAAGATATCGATCAGTTCTATTCTGAATCGACATCCTGGGACCGCACCAACCTTATCAACCGTACGTTCTGCGGTTCTTCGCACGCGGTGCGCACTGGTATAGAGGTCAAGCCTCTGCCGGAGCTGGCCATCCGCGCCGGTTACTCCATCCTCACCGACCCCGAGAAGTACTGGGACGACGAGAAGGGCAACCGCGTCACAGCCGAGACCGTCCAGTTCATAGGTAATTCTTCCGCCATCAGGCAGAACCTCGTCAAGAGCCATCACTTCGACAGCATAACTCACGCAGTATCGCTCGGTGCGGGTTATTCCTCGCCCGGCTCCTTCTACGCCGATCTGGCAGTCCGCCTGACCAGCTATCCCATCGCTTACTACTCGCCCTATTACTATGGTGCGTACGATGCCGTGGACAGCGGTGGCCGGAGTATTAACGTTGGAGCCCCTCTGGAGAAGCTTGAGCGCAGCGTGTATGATGTGATGATGACTTTGGGTTGGAGATTCTGATATGGAGATGACAGCTAAAGAGCTCGCGGCCGCCTTGGGCGGAACCGTGGACGGGGACCCTGAGGCCAAAGTGAGCTCATTCGCAAAGATAGAACATGGCCGTCCGGGCCAGCTCTGCTTCTTTGCAAATCCTAAATACGAAAAGTATGTTTACACCAGCAAGGCTTCGGTCTTGCTGGTTAATTGCGATTTTGCCCCCAAGGGCAACGTGGCACCCACTCTCGTGAGGGTGCCCGATGCCTACAGTGCAGTGGCTCAGTTGCTTAAGCTGCTCTCGGAACGCAAGCGTAAGTACCGCGCCCGGCGTTCGCTGCGCAGCCGCATCGCCTGCAGCGCCAAGCTCGGCCGTAAGGTGTGGGTGGGAGACTTCGTGACCATAGGCAAAAAGTGCCGCATAGGCGACCGTACGCGCATTTGTGACAATGTGACCATAGGCGAGGGTACGGTTATCGGCAAAGACTGCCTGATTTATCCCGGAGTGCATATCTTTCCCGGGATGGTCATCGGCGACAGGGTCATCCTCCACGCCGGTTGCATTATAGGTGACGACGGATTCGGCAATTCCCGCCAGAGCGACGGCAGCTGGCAGAAAATTGAGCACCTCGGCAACGTGATCATCGGCAACGATGTGGAGATAGGATCCAACACCACCATCGACAGGGCACCTATGGAGTCGACCATTATCGCCGACGGGGTGCGCATCGACAACCTGTGCCAGATAGCCCACAACGTGGTGGTGGGCAAGAACACCGCAATGGCCGCACAGTGCGGCGTGGCGGGCTCGACCAAGATAGGGGAGGGTGTGATAATGGGCGGACAGGTTGGAGTCGTTGGCCACATAAACATTGCCGACGGCACCACCGTGTGTGCCAAGAGCGCTGTCATAGGCAATGTCCGCAAGGGCGGACAGACGCTATACGGCAATCCCGCAATACCAAACCAGACTTATCTGCGAGCGTACGCTAAATTTAAGAAAGACGGCGAGGAATAAGATGAACCAGCGCACACTAAGCAAGGAATATGCATTCGAGGGCAAAGGATTGCACACGGGTAAGCACTCCCGTGTGCTTTTGCGTCCTGCCCCAGCAGATACGGGCATAGTATTCGTCCGTACGGACCTGGGTGGCGTACAGGTGAGAGCCGAGGCTGCAAATGTCGTCTCTACCCGCCGTAGCACGATGCTGGGCTCCGGCTGCGCCAAAGTGGGGACCGTAGAGCACGTGCTGTCGGCACTTACCGGCCTTGGAGTCGATAACGCCTATATCGATATCGACCGCGCCGAAATGCCCATCCTCGACGGGAGCGCCGCCCCCTATGTGGCGGCAATAGCTCCCGACGGACTCACCGAACAGGATGCTCCGCGGGTGTGGGTTGAGGTGCCGGGCGAGATTCTGGTCCGCCGCGAGAAGAGCGGCGCCTGGATTAAAATAACCCCAAGCGACGAGCCTTCCGTGGAACTTACCATCGATTTCCCCTCCAAGGTTCTGGTTAAGCAGACGGTGTGCTGCGACGCCACGGTAGATTACGCATCTCAAATAGCTCCGTGCCGGACTTTCTGCTTCCTTCACGAGGTGCTGCCCCTGCTCTGCCTCGGACTTGCCAGGGGAGGAGACCTGGGGAACGCCATTGTGATAGTGGAGAAGCCTATGAAGCGCTGGCAGGCGCGCCTGATGTCAAAGGCCATAGGCAAGCCCCTTCCCGAGAAGCTCTCGGCGGGCTTCCTCTGCAATCCCGACCTGCGTTTCCCCGACGAGTGTGCCCGTCATAAACTCCTCGACCTTCTGGGCGACCTCCGTCTCTGCGGAGGCTTCCTGAAAGCCCGCATCGAGGCCTACAAACCCGGACACGCCCTGAACACCAGGGCCGCCAAAGAAATATTCTGCAAACTTTAATCTGATATGGCAATCATACATCCTTTAGCAACAGTACATCCCGGCGCCCGTCTGTCTGAAGACGTTGAGGTGGGCCCTTATGCATATATCGACGACAATGTTGAGATCGGTCCCGGCTGCAAGATACTTCCGCACGCCACCATCTTCTCTTATGTCAAGATGGGACGTGACTGCAACGTGTTCCCCGGCGCCGTTGTGGGCGCTATTCCCCAGGATCTTAAATTCGACGGCGAGATTACCTGGGTGGAGATAGGCGACAGGGTCAACATCCGCGAGTGCGCCACCATCAACCGTGGCACCAAGGCCAGCGGCAAGGGGGTTACCCGCATCGGAAGCGACACGCTCATAATGTCTTACGTGCACGTGGCGCACGATTGCTGCGTTGGCAACCACTGCATCCTCGTGAGCTATGTGGGTATCGCGGGCGAGACCGACGTTGACGACTGGGCCATCATCGGCGGTGGCACCAAGGTGCATCAGTTTACCAAAATCGGCACTCACGCAATGATTGGCGGCGGCACTGCGGTCAATAAGGACATCCCGCCTTATTCAATCTGCGGCAGGGTCCCCATCTGCTACGCCGGAGTGAACCTGGTCGGCCTGAGGCGCAGGGGCTTCGACTCCGACTCCATCCGTACCATCAAGGATATTTACGATGTGCTTTACTATCAGGGATACAATTTTACCGATGCCATCACCCGTGTGCGCGAGGGCTTCCCTGAGAGTGTGGAACGGGACACTATCTTGAGTTTTATTGAGGGCTCCAAGAGAGGGATAGTGCGTGCCGGTGACGCCCACGAGAAAGGCAGCATAGAGTAGCCGTGGTTCTCTCAACCGCTTGGTTTCCTCCGGTCGGATTCTTTGCCCTCCTGTCAGAGAATCCGATTGTGTATCTCGAGGCCTGCGAGAGCTATCGCAAACAAACCTGGCGCAACCGCTGCCGCATCCTTACCGCCAATGGACCTATGGATCTCCGTGTGCCGGTGCAGCACGACGGCGAGCGCCTCATTACGCGTGTCCGCATCGACTGGAGCACCCCCTGGCTGAGGCAGAACTGCTATGCTATCGACAGCGCCTACTACAGTTCGCCTTTCTTCGAGTATTACCGCGATGAGCTTTGGGGCATACTGGAGCGCAGACGCGAGTTCCTGTGGGACATGAACCTCGACATTATCGACTTTTTCTGCCGTAAGATAGGCATTGCCCCGCAGCTGATTCCCACCGCCGATTTTGTCCCCGACCTCCCCGGCGACTGGCGTGAAGCCCTCAGCCCCAAACGCCCCTCGCCACTCTCCGTGCGGCCCTACTGGCAGGTCTTCCGCGAGCGCTTCGGCTTTACCGACGGCCTCTCGGTAATGGATCTTTTGTTTAACGAAGGTCCGGGGAGCCTGGGGTATATTCAGAATGTGAAGATATGATGCAAAGAATTATAAGATTTCTCTTTTTGTGCGCCTGTTGCGTGCAAGCGGTCTCCTGCCAAGGCTTGAGAACCCATAAGTTTCTTCGCGACATAGAGTCTTACATCGATAACTGTCCCGACAGTGCCCTTGCTGCCTTGAGGGGAATAGATACGCTCAGTCTTTGCACTGCCCGTCTTCGTGCCGAATATTCTTTACTCTCGGCCATTGCTTTCGACAAGAATTATATCGATACCACAGATACTAAGATTATCGAACCTGCGGTAGAGTTTTTTTCGAGGGTAGGAGAGAAGGATCATTTGATGAAGGCTTATTATTACCGGGGCCTTATGTGTGATTATTCGAATGACCGTGATAATGCTATAAAAGATTATACTCTGTCCTGGGATCTGGCCCAAACGTCTAATGAAAATTATAAATTTAAAGGGCAGATATGTTCTGCTTTGTCTCGCGTGTATTCTTATAACCATAATTCAAATCAAGAGTTATTGTTTGCATTAAAAGCCGAAGAATGCTTCAAAAAGGCGGGGGATGATTATAACGTTTGGATTATGCAGAGCATTATTCCATTTTGTTACGGCAATACTAACAAGTGGGATATTTCAGATAGCCTGTATAATGCTTTTCTGGGCCAGGATATTAGGGATACTGCCGTTTATGCTAATGCAATGATGAATGCTGTAAAGGCAAAAGTTCGTAAAACAGAACCTGAACCCGCATTAGCGTGCGAGCTATTTGAAAAAGCATTAAGTATGGGAGCGAAGCCTTCAGCAGGAAATCTTTCTGTATATGCATATGCATTGGAACAGAACGGAAATAAACAAGCTGTTAACTCTTTACTCCCAATACTAAATCATCTGAAGAAGACCCCGAAAAATTTTGGAGTGGTAAATCTCTGGGAGTATAGAATATTCAAGAATCGTAAAGAGTATGAGGCAGCTTTGTCTTCGTTTGAGAATAGTGTTGCAGCACAGGACTCCATGCTTATTATTATTCTTGGACAGTCGTTGGAAAAGGCCCAAAAAGACTATTATGCCGAAAAAGCATCCAGGCTTATTGCAGAGACAAAACTGCGTAACACTATATTTGCCATTGTTTTGGTTATTGTTTTGACGCTACTTGTTTTTGTAATTTACCAGGCGGTTAAGAGGCGCAAGGAATGGATTAAAGTCGTGGGCGAGGCTGAGTGCCTGCGGAATGATTTAGCTCTTTTGGAAGAAGATAGTGCTAAGTCTGGCAGCGACTTGTCAAAACTCAGGAAGGAATACGTTCATTTATTCAAAGAGCAGTTCTCAATAATGGATGAATTGTGTTCTGTTTATTGGTCGCCCGCACAAAGAAACAAACACGAAAAAACTTTGCGGGTTGCTGTCAATGCAGTCAAATCAATTTCTGAGAAAGATAATCTGGAATCGACAATCAACTCTCACTTCGACGGTGTGATGACTAAATTACGTAGAGATCTTCCGAATCTGAGCGAGAATACCTACCGTATGATTTGCTTCTTTATAATCGGCTTCAGCGGTAAGACCATAGCTATATTGATGAATGTTGGAGTGGGCACCGTTTACACCACCAAGAACCGTATCAAAGGAAGGATCCAGGAGCTTGATTCCCAATACAAGGAGCATTACTTAGAATTGCTTTCGTAGCTGTTTTGGGGGCTTTAATACAAATCGCCGGAATTCGCTCAATTATAGGCGGTTACTAGGTGAGTGTTAAGATATCATATTTTGCTCTCTTTGTAAAAGATTTATATTGAGTAAGTTATGTGCTATATGTGTTGAGACAGTTTTTCATTGTTGTTTGAACGACGGGCTTTAATTTTAAAGCGAAAAATTCAAACAATATGAAAAAACTACTTTTCCTTTTACTCTTTGTTTTTAGCATTTGTCAGTCGTTATGTGCACAACAAATAATTGATGTGCCAATTTTTGATGGTGATGAGCAGACACCATTCCCTCATCCAAGGTCAACGTCTATTAATCCCCTTCAATGCTATTTCAATCCTGAAGTTAGCGAAGTAAAGCTTGTTTTTCAGGCGGATATGGGTGCCGTTGAGGTTATCATCTCTAATTTAACATATATGACCGAAGCTGTATATCGCGAGGATTCTTCAGATGGAGAGCTATTTTTCCCTGTTGATGAAGGATTCAATTATATACGGATTACTACTGCTCAAGGCCGTGTTTTTATAGCTTATTTTTGGACTTTTTTAGTTGATGAAAGCTATGAGCAATAAACTGTCCACTACCATAATTGCCGCTCTGCTTCCCCTATCTGTCTTTGCACAAGACATTACCATTAATACCAATGTGACGGGTGCTTTGCAGAGCATTTTTCAGAATCTTGATAAATCCAATGTTACAACTGGCTACCTATCCGATCAGGCATTTGATCTGGTAGGCTTCCACTTGTTCAACGGGTCTGAGTTGACTGATAGTAATTATGTGGATATTAACACTTTCCGGGATTTATTCCTAAGTCTCAACACTGCAAGGGTATCCTCCACTGTACCTGAATTTGATGCGAATGATATAGTTGATAATCTATTAGATGCAAGCAGTGGAAGTACAATTGCCCTTGGCGCTGCATTGGTCGATTATAACTATATTCTTGAAGATGCGTTGACAAACAATCGCATGACTTTTAGTAATGGTAAAGCATATAATAAGTACATCAATGGAATCTTACAGAATCCATACGGAACTGCGCATGCATTCCTCTTCACTCCCAGTATTCCTGTAACGTCCGGGTTGAGCGTTTCTTATTATTTCAATTCGTCAAATACCTTTTGGGGGAATGTAACACCAACTTCAAGTTGGACATGGTCTTTTGACCCTGGCGATAATGGAGGCTATAGGAGCGTGCCTTCATCTGGGTTGATAAGTCTTACTTATGCGCAAGAAGGCACCAAGGAGCTGAAACTAAAAGTAACGCTACCAGGAGGAACTACTTTAGAAAGTCATTCATTTATATACGTAAAAGGGCCTTCTTCAACTCCTTTGTCTAATGTAACCCCCGACTGGGACAATACCATTAGTGGTACTTATTATGGGGATTATGTGAGTGCCGTAGTAAGCTGCAAAATAGCGGCTTCTCACAATGGAAGGCTGGTTAAGCCGTTTATATATGTTGAGGGTTTTGACGATCCAATACTATCCACTTATACTCGCATGTTTCAAAGTAATGGAGGTATTGCCGCAGCTGTCTTTGAACATTGGAAAGGGAACTTTGACTTTTATAACTTTTATGATGATTTTAGTCAATCTTCTTTTAATAATGACTATGATTTGATTTATGTTGATTGGCAGAACCCAAGAGCCGACATAAGGGCAAATGCTGCTCTGTTTGAAGATATAATTGAATATATTAATGCGCGTAAGGCCTCGGATGGTTGTACTGAGTCCAATGTGGTAATCGGCCATAGCATGGGAGGCTTGATAGCCCGCTACGCTCTTGCCGAGATGGAAAAAAGCACACCTCTGCGGCCTCATCAAACCAGATATTACATATCATATGACGCTCCGCACCTTGGCGCCAATGTGCCTGTAGGAGCGCAGTATGTTGTGAGAGATTTATATCAACTGCTTTACGATGCCGTTGGTGACTCTTCTTCATCTGTTTATATTAGGGGAAGGATTAAAGATGTAGTTGATGTATTGGATTGCAAGGCGGCTCGTCAGATGATGTATAACTATATTCAGCCTCAAGGAACTTGTAATAATAATGAGCACAATGTTTGGCAGGGGCAACTAACTTCAATGGGATTTCCACAGGGATACGAAGGACAGGAAATAGAGAATATTGCTATTACCAATGGTGGTGTTTTTGATCCGGGTGATTTAGCAGAACCAATCTTGGACGTCTCTGGATATGCGCAGAATTGTTTGATAGGATATGAAAACTATCCTATTTTATCAACGAATTGCGTAAGGCTTAACTTTGGAATTAACATTAATAGAGATGATGGCAGTGGCGATGATGTCTCCAGTACAGTTGTGAGCTACTCGAAATTCTTCCCGTGGAACCCAACCCAATATGAAACAATCACAGTATTAGATAGTCAGCATACATCAAATTTAAACGCTCCTCATTACGATTTTGTGGGGGCATCATGTATTCTTGACGATACCCCTTTTAATAATAATATTATATTATTACACGTTGAAGGACAAGTTGGAAAACTCCCGTTTGTGCCTGTCGCCAGTGCTTTAGGTGCAGTAAACTATTCTCGTGATTATTATGTCCAGCAACCGGTACCGCATATAGATACCCCATTTGACGCTACTTATGTAAATGAAGAATCTCTTAGACATGATTATTTACTGCCTTTACAGACTTGCTTAGAGTGGCTTGATTATCAACTATCTATACATATAAGTGGCCCTAACATAGCAATTACAAATGACCAATACTATCTGGTGGGAACGCCAGCTTCGTTTAATGAACCTATAATATGGTCAATTGAAGGCAATGGCGCGTCTATTAATCCTAATACAGGTGTGATTGATGTAGCAATTCCCGATGTTGTAACGGTTGTTTGTAAAATTTGTAGTGATAAAAACTGTAACTACTTGCGTAAAAAAGTATTGGTCGGCATCCCGGACATGGTACTCTCATCACGTAAAGGTCTTGGTGCAAGCTATATTGTGGAAGCAAACTGTACTTCAGAGTTTAGTTCCTATCAAGATCAACTTGATTCCCTAGCAAATAATGGCGTTATTAGCTATATTTGGGGAATCAAACCTGAAGGCGTATCCCTTTCATGGTGTGATACCACAAGCACCAGAACGCATATCTTTAACCCTCCATATGGAGAATTAACCAAGTATTATATGAAGATGCGAAGCAGTTCAGGGGTTGAAAGTCAAGAGTACTTTATAGAAATTGACCGACGTCCGGTTGATATGTTTTCGTATGATCCTAAGAACATCGCTATCTCCAGGGGCGGAGAGTGGTTTAGTTATACTGCTATACCTGACTGGCAGATAATTAATCCTAAATATTTCGCCATTTGGAAGAATCCGGCAAATAATAATCCGATGATGATTCCTACCTCTATTCAGATAGGCAACGAAACTCTCCCGCTCTATACTACTTTTTCAGAAACAATTGACGGCCAGTCTGTAACCGTTTACTGCTTTGACCTATATAGTAGTCAGGCCATACAGGATGCTATTGACGATGTGACTTATGGCTGGCCTGGAGGTTTGCCACGAAACGAAGTTCTCACGGTAAAAATAATGAATAACTTGTTTGAGCTCCAAACGGTGAACATACCCTTGTTGTTAAGTTTAAGTACAAGTCCATTACATCCATGAATAGGAGAGATTTAGTATTTATAGCATTGGCATTCTTGCCTCTATTTGTGCCTTCTTGTACAAAAGAAGGTCCTCGGACTAATGGGGAACCCTTTTATTCTTTGTATTACGAATTAGATGGCTCCGAGTTTTTTTATGAAGAGAAAAGGCATTTTGATACGGGGGAGAGAAATAGCATCATTTATGGACCAAAATATCGATATGAGCCTCCGGAATTTAACCGTTATGTCACCGACTCCTCTTCTTATGTTTGCTTCAAATTAAGTTCTTCTGATCTTCATTTATTCATACGTAAGGATTCTATATCGTCATATAAAGCAGGAGTTAAGTATCATGTTAATTTTCGTGATTTTAGAATGCAAAATCCTTATCCCGCTGGTAATGTTTCGTTTGAAACTAAAGGTCTGAATGCATTTGATATCACCTATTGGTTTGATATAATTGAGGAGGGGAACAAGTCGTATTCTTTCTCTTTTGAGTGTATGGCATCTCCAAATAATATTTACGACACATTATACATCAAGAATAGTAAGTTGATAGTGTATGAAAACATTACTGATTACAAAAAGACTTATCCTCCTCATAACTATTTCTACGAGAATCTCAATTGCGACTACAGGCCATATATTCAAAAACCATAGACTATTAACACATTAATAAAGCAATGAAACCAATAAAATATATCACCTCTATATTAGTACTTGTTATAGTGGCATCGTGTTCTTCTCTCCGTCTTGAGCCGTCTGAAGCTGATGTGCTGAGTGGGAAATCTCAGGCGGCTTTGCCTCTTACCCGTAGCCAGGGCGGCCAGCCCGAACAGGACCGTTCGCAGATTACTCATTTCTTTCAGACCAATCATTACATAATGCTAATGAATCATGTCACGCTCAACAAAGAAGGTGTTTATGTTCAGAGCCTGACAGAGCAAGACATGAAAGAGTTACATATCACTCCCGAAGAGCAAGAGTTCGGCAATCAATACGTGGTTCGGCTTAATGAACTTGCCAAGCGTTAGAAATAACCTGTATCATTGTCTTTTTTCATGCAAGATTCTGCGGCCTACAGGGTTTAGATAGATGGATGAAACAAACATGTACATGAAATGAATGTAAGAAAAATATTGTTTATAGCCTTATTGTTATTGCCTCTATTTGTGCCTTCTTGTACAAAAGAGGGTCCTCGGGCTAATGGAGAGCCCTTTTATACGTTGTATTACGAATTAGATGGCTCCGAGTTTTTTTATGAAGAGAAAAGGCATTTTGATACAGGGGAGAGAAATAGCATTATTTATGGGCCAAAATATCGATATCACCCTCCACAATTTGGCCGTTATGTCACTGATTCTATTTCTGGAATTATTTTTAGGTTTAGCAGTTCTGATCTTGAGTTTAGTGTAATTAAAGATTCTATTTCTTCATTTCAAGCTGGGGTTAAGTATCATAATGATTTTCGAAAAGGACCTGGTGGCAACGTTTTGTTTGGCCTTAGGGGGCCTCATGCGCAAGATATCACCTATTGGTTTGATATAATTGAGGAGGGAAACAAGTCGTATTCTTTTTCTTTTGAATGCAGGATTAACGACACATTATACATCAAGAATGGTAAGTTGATAGTGTATGAGAACATTACTGATTACAAAAAGACATATCCTCCTCAGAACTATTTCATTGCGAATCTCAAATGCGACTACAGGCCATATCTCCAAGCCCCTTGAATTATGTCACGCTCAACAAAGAAGGTGTTTATGTTCAGAGCCTGACAGAGCAAGACATGAAAGAGTGACATATCACTCCCGAAGAGCAAGAGTTCGGCAATCAATACGTGGTTCGGCTTAATGAACTTGGCAAGCGTTAGAAATATCCTGTATCATTGTCTTTTATCATGCAAGATTCTGTTGCTTTCTGGGTTTAATATATGGATTTAAACAAACTCATACATGACTTATAAAAAACTCATAATAATAGCTGCAGTCATTCTGCCTGTCCTTTTTTTCTCCACCCATGAAGCCAGGGGGCAAGTAGCTGATTCCACATCTTTTGAGTTGCCGGTAGAGACGGCAGTGGTACCTATGGGTATGCATCCCAGAGGCGAGCATCAGGGAGAAGCCTTTCGGAATATTGGGATGGTATTAGTGGGTGGTGGATTATTGGGCATTGCCTGTGGGAGCTTATGGGTTGTTCCTATGTTTTTTAGTAAGGGTGGTGAGAATGTAGGCCTCATCATGGGTTTACTGGGCTTTTTTGCTGCTCTTCCTGCAACTATAGGAATAGGATTGGGGCTTGGATTTACGGTTATCGGGCTTCCTTTTCTTTTATTGGGAAACTCACTTGTGGCGTGTCCGGTAAATTGGCGGGATGTGAACTACGACGGCGCCTGTCAGCAGCGTTTTGCGTTGATTTTTGAACTTTCCGGGGCTCTCATGGGTTCTATGGTTAAAGCCCGTGTGACTGCCGGATATCACATTAATCAGAATTTCTTTGTTGGAGGAGGAATAGCGCCCGGATATGGTCGTCGGAATGTTTATTACAATGGCATTAATGAGTATAATAATACTTTTCTTCCCGTGTATGGCGATTTCAGGGTGTCTTTCGGAAAGAAGGTTGTATCTCCCTATCTGGATCTTTCACCTGGTTATGATTTTTTAGACCATTCGTTATACGGTGGCGCATCGGTTGGCGCACGTATCCGCCTTTCAAATAATTCCCCACAATCTTTGTGGAGCTCAATTCAGGTATCTGGAACAAAGCATTACTATGAATTGGGCCTGCAAATCGGCTGGTCGTTCTGATATAATTGTTTTTTCCTGCAAGATTCTGTTGCCATCTGGGATCAGCAGGCAGCCGGGCGGCTGAGCCGCAGCCAGTTGCGCAGTCCGTTGAGCGAATTGAGCAGGTAGAAGGAGTACTTGATGATGTAGATGAGGGCGTAGGATGAGCCGGGGTCGCCCTTGAGTGTTACGGCCCACATGGTTATCGAAAAAACGTTCACACCTATCCAGAATATCCATTGCTCCATATAGGCGGTACTCATGAGCAGCTGCCCGATGATGTTGCATATCAGCGGCAGTACGTCCAGCACCACGGCGGTCTTGATGAATGTGTCTGCTGCCGATTTGTCGAAGCGGGCGATAATGAAATAGGCCACCACCGATCCGGCGAGGAACAGCAGGGCGGCGAGCCATCGCTGCTTGCCGTTAAGCCTTCGGGCCTTTACGCTCCCCTCGGCGGTGTTGCCTCGGTGGCGCCATTGGAAGAATCCTACGAACTGCATTGGTACGAAGTATAGGAAATGCAGTACGGCATTGCCCAGGCCGGAACTCCCGTTCTTCCAGTTAATCAGGCACATAGCCCCGTAGATACTCACGTCTATAAGTCCGAAGAGGAAAGTGATTATCTTTCCGCTGGCCGATGCCACCGTGGCGGCCACTCCCATCAGCGAGCCGAAGGCGGCAAATATCAGCAGCCATCTTGCCTCTGTATCGGCGGGAACGAACTTAAGCGCCGTGGCCAGGATTGTCACCACGGTCATACCCACCATGATGAAAACGGAGAAGTACTTATTGAAGGTCTTGTTATCCACCTTGCAAAGATAATGTTTTTTCCGAAGTCCCGTGTGCAAAACGGGCCTCTCTGCCCCCGGGGCCTGCCAGCTGCGGCTTCCCGTGTGCAAAACGGGCCTCCCTGCCCCCGAGACCAGCTCGCCGCTGCCTCCCGTGTGCAAATCGGGCCTCTCTGCCCACGGGACCAGCTTGCTGCTGTTTCCGGTGTGCAAATCAGCCCTTCCTGCCCCCGGGAATTCTTGCGACTCTGAGGAATAATCGCCATATTTGCTTCAACTAAAGAAATGAATTATGAAAAACTTATCTTTTTACGACCAAGAGGCGTATTGTCAAAATTTGTTTGACCGGAAAGGCCCTTTCTGGCACATAGCCACGCCAGGTGATTCCACACCCATCTTGTTTACTAATCCGGACGATTATCGTTTTGGAATGTCCCTTCTTGCTGTCTGCGCGTGGGAGTGCAACCTTAAGGTTTATGCCTTCCAGATAATGAGCAATCATCTCCATAATATTGCCGGGGCAAGTGAGGTGCAATGCTGTTACGATTTCTTGGAATCATATTCGCATCGTCTGATGAGATATGCCTCAAACAAAGGCTGTGAACTTGACTTGTCGACTTTTGTTGCATCGCCCATAGAAATAGACTCGCTGCAGTCGTTGCGCAATAATATCGTTTATACTCACCGAAACGCTTATGTAATAGATGCCTCACAGACTCCTTTTTCTTGTCCGTGGGGGAGTGGCCCATTGTATTTCGGATGCGATATTAACGAATTCGCCTCGCGTAAGTTCAACGATTTGCCATACAGGGAGAAACGCATGATTCTCAACGGGCGGGTGAAAGATCTTCCGGACACTTTTGTGGTCAGGAATTCATGTATCGCTCCGGAAAGCATATGCGACTGGCGCACAGGGCGGAGCTTTTTCCGGGACGCTCATCAGTATTTCAATTTGCTCGGAAGAAACTTTGAGGCATATGCTGAGTTCGCGTCGCTATTAAAGGATAAGTCGTTCATGACAGATGCTGAGATGTATTCGGCGGCGTGTGTTGTGGCAAAGCAGCAGTATAATATCTCCGTTCCATCATTGCTCCCATCTGAGGCGAAGTTGGAGATGGCGAGGAAACTACATTTCGATTATCGGGCGGGTAACAATCAGATTCGCCGTATTCTTAAGATTGATATCGATACGGTCAACGCCATGTTCCCCTCGGCCCGATAATCTTTGGCTCCCATCCCGTGTGCAAAACCGCCCTCTCTGCCCCCGGGACCAGCTTGCTGCGGCCTGTTGTGAGCAAAACGGCCTTTCCTGCCCCCAGGACATACCTGCCGCGGCTTCCCGTGTGCAAATCGGGCCTCTCTGCCCCCGGGAACAGCTTGCCGCGGCCTCCCGTGTGCAAATCAGCCTTCTCTGCCCCCGGGACCTGCCAGCTACTGCCTCCCGTGTGCAAAACCGCCCTCTCTGCCCCCGGGGCCAGCTTGCTGCTGCTTCTCGTGTGCAAAACGGCCCCTCCTGCCCCCGGGACCGGCCCGTCACGGCTTCCCGTGTGCAAAACGGGCCTCTCTGCCCCCGGGAGCTGCCACACACCGCCCGCTGCCAGCTCCCAGCCCCTCCCGCCGACTTTATTTTGGTATTTCGGGAATAATTACTATCTTTGTGCCCGTGTTGAAGAGATAGAGGCCGCAGGGCTTCTATTTTTTGTTATAAAAAGCCGTATGCAAAGAGAAGAATTTGACAAGGTAGTGCTTAAAGCTGCGCAAGAGCGCGGCTGCAGCGTGGTGGCCGTTGATTTCAACGACGACGACAACATTTTTGAGGTAACTCTCGACAAGGAGTCCGCCCCGGTGGATCTCCAGGACTGCGAGTATGTGCACAGGGCAGTGCTCGCCGCCTTCGACCGCAACATCGAAGATTACGCACTCACCGTGGGCTCTCTTGGCATAGGGGCCGATGAAGCAGATGAAATATTGAAAACGATACAAGAATAATGGAAAAAGAAAAAGCCATCACCCTCATTGATGCCTTCAAGGACTTCAAGGAGGAGAAGAACATCGACCGCTCCGTTATGATGGGCGTGCTCAAAGACGTATTCCTTACCCAGATTGCCAAGACCTTCGGCAGTTCCGACAACTTCGACGTCATCGTGAACGTCGACAAGGGTACCTGCGAAATCTATCAGAACTTCGAGATAGTTGAAGAAGTGGAGAACCCCAACGCCGAGATGACCCTCGAACAGGTCTGCCAGGACAGCGGTGACGACGACTACGAGATTGGCGACACCTACGCCAAGCTCTTCCCCCTGTCTTCCTTCGGCCGCCGCGGTATCCTAAACATCCGCCAGAACCTCCAGGGCCGCATTATGGACATCGAGAAGGCCAACGTCTATAAGAAATACTCCGAGAAAGTGGGCGAGATTTTCGTGGGCGAGGTCTATCAGACCTGGAGCAAGGAAGTTCTCATCCTCGACGAGGACGGCAACGAACTCCATATCCCCAAGGCAGAGCAGATTCCCGGCGAGCATTTCAAGAAGAGCGAGTCGGTCCGCGCCATCATCAAGAGCGTGGAGATGCGCAACAATACCACTCCCTACATCACCCTGAGCCGCACCAGCGACGAATTCCTGGAGCGCCTCTTCGAGCAGGAGGTGCCCGAGATCGCCGACGGCCTCATCACCGTCAAGAAGGTGGTCCGCGTACCCGGCGACCGCGCCAAGGTGGCCGTTGAGTCCTATGACGACCGCGTGGATCCTATCGGCGCCTGCATCGGTGTCAAGGGCAGCAGGATCCTGGGTATAGTGAGGGAGCTCCGCAACGAGAACATCGACGTGATTCCCTGGTCGTCCAACCCCACCCTGCTTATCCAGAGGGCCCTTTCTCCCGGTATGGTGTCCAGCATCGATATGGGCAAGAGCCCCGAGGACAAGGTAAAGGTGTATATGCTTCCCGACGAAGTCAAGAAGGGTATCGGCCGCGGCGGTGTGAACGTGCTGCTTGCAGGCAAGCTCATCGGACGTGAAATAGAAGTCTGGCGTGAGCTTTCCAAGGCAGAAGCTGAAGACGGAGAGGAAGATGTGCTGCTGGACGAGTTCGACAACGAAATCGACGGCTGGGTCATAGACAAGCTTAAGAGCATTGGCTGCGACACTGCCAAGAGCGTTCTGGCTATCGATCCCGAGGATATCGCCAAGCGTGCGGACCTCGACGACGAGACTGTGGAAGATGTACTCCGGATACTTAAAGCTGAATTTGAAGACTAATGGCAGAAATAAGAATAAATAAACTTTTAAAGCAGTTCAACATCGGTCTGTCCGACCTCGTGGAGTTCCTTCACAAGAAGGGCTTCGAGGTGGAGGAGAATCCGAATGCGAAGGTGTCGGACGAGTGTCTGCCCGACCTCCAGAAGCAGTTCGGTAAAGATAAAGAGGCCCTGGAGCAAGCCCAGCAGGTAGATATCAAGGTTAAGGAAATCCTGGAAAAGACCAACCGCCGCATCTCCCGTCAGGAAGAGGAGGAGGAAGAGCAGGAGCTTACCATCAAGTCCACTACCTTCGAGCGCAAGGCAAAGCCTGCTCCGGCTCCGGAACCCGAGCCCGTGAAGCCTGAGCCTTCATCGGAGCCGGTTAAACCCGAGCCCGAGCCGGAACCTGAACCGGTAAAGCCCGCTCCCGAGCCGGAGCCCGAGCCCGTGGTGGCGGAACCGGAACCCGAGCCCGAGCCTGTCAAGCCTGAGCCGGTAAAGCCCACTCCCGAGCCGGAACCGGAGCCTGTAAAACCCGCTTCCGAACCTGAGCCCGAGCCCGTCAAGCCGGACACCGAGCCGGTCGAGGCACAGAAGCCTGCCGAGGCCCAGAAGGCCGGCGATGCCGCATCGCCCTTCAAGGTGGTGGGCAAGGTCGATCTCAGCCAGTTTGACCGTAAGCCCGCCAAGCGCGAGCGCATCGGCAAGGGAGCCCAGAAAGTGGACGTTGCCAAGGCCGGAGCCAATATCGACCGCAACGCAGGCAAGAAAGACAAGCCCAAGAACGCTCCCGCCCAGTCCGCTCCGGGTCAGGGCAAGCGCAAGCGTGACCGCGACCGTCTCAAGCCCGCCCTCACCGAGGCCCAGCAGGAAGAGATGCAGAAAGAGATCCAGAAGCAGGTCAAGGAGACTTACGCCCGTATGAACGAGGGTAAGAAGAACAACTTCGGAGCCAAGTACCGTAAGGAGAAGCGTGAGGCCGCTGCAGCCCGCAGCCAGGAGGAGCAGATGGAGCTTGCCGCCGAGCAGAAGGTGCTCAAAGTCACCGAGTTCGTTACTGTCAACGACCTTGCTACCCTTATGAACAATACCCCTGTGGTTAAGGTTATCGGCGCTTGTATGAGCCTTGGCCTGATGGTGTCCATCAACCAGAGGCTCGATGCCGAAACCTTGGTGCTTGTTGCCGAGGAATTCGGTTACAAGGTGGAGTTCGTGACAGCCGGCCTTACCGACGAAATCAACTCCAACGAGCAGCCCGACCGTCCCGAGGACCTCAGGCCGCGCGAGCCCATCATTACCGTTATGGGTCACGTTGACCACGGTAAGACTTCGCTCCTCGACTACATCCGCAAGACCAATGTCATTGCCGGTGAGGCCGGCGGTATCACCCAGCACATCGGTGCTTACAGTGTCAAGCTGGAAGACGGCCGCAAGATTACCTTCCTGGATACCCCCGGTCACGAGGCGTTTACCGCTATGCGTGCCCGCGGCGCCCAGATGACCGACCTTGCCATCATCATTGTGGCCGCCGACGACGCGGTGATGCCCCAGACCATTGAGGCCATCAACCACGCCCAGGCTGCCAACGTGCCTATGGTGTTTGCCATCAACAAGATAGACAAGCCCGGCGCAGATCCCGAAAAGATTCGCCGCCAGCTTTCCGAGATGAATATCCTGGTAGAAGACTGGGGCGGTAAGTACCAGTGCCAGGAGATCTCGGCCAAGAAGGGAATCAACGTCGATAAGCTTCTGGAGAAGGTGCTCCTCGAGACCGACCTTCTGGAGCTCAAGGCCAATCCCAACAAGCTTGCCAGCGGTGCCGTCATCGAGTCGAGTCTCGACAAGGGCCGCGGCTACCTTGCTACGGTGCTGGTTCAGGACGGAACCCTCCATCAGGGCGACGTGGTGCTGTGCGGCAGTTTCTACGGCCGTATCAAGAGTATGTTCAACGAGCGCGGACAGAAGGTGCAGGAGGCTGGTCCTTCCACTCCCGTGTCGGTGCTCGGACTCAGCGGCGCCCCCGCAGCCGGCGAGAAGTTCAATGTGATGACCGACGAGAGGGAAGCCAAGAACATAGCCGCCAAGCGCGAGCAGCTCATACGCATCCAGGGCATCAAGACCCAGAAGCATATGACGCTCGAGGAGATAGGCCGCCGTATCGCCATCGGCAACTTCAAGGAACTCAATGTCATCGTCAAGGGTGACGTGGACGGTTCCGTGGAGGCTCTGTCCGACTCGCTCATCAAGCTCAGCACCGAAGAGGTACGCGTGAACGTCATCCACAAGGCCGTGGGTGCCATTTCCGAGTCCGACGTACTGCTGGCCGAGGCTTCCGACGCCGTTATCATTGGCTTCCAGGTCCGTCCTTCCGTCGAGGCCCGCAAGAGCGCCGACCGCGAGGGCATCGAAATCCGTTTGTACTCCGTCATCTACGACTGTATCAACGACGTTAAAGACGGTATCGAGGGTATGCTCGAGCCCGAAAAGAAAGAAGAAGTCATATCTACCGCGGAGGTCAAGCAGACCTTCAGGATTTCCAAGGTCGGTACCATCGCCGGATGTATTGTCCGCGACGGCAAGATGATACAGAAGTCCAAGGTGCGCCTCATCCGCGACGGTATAGTCATCTACACCGGCGAGCTCGGCTCACTCCAGATCGGTAAAGATTCCGTCAAGGAAGTCCTGGCCGGCAAGGAGTGCGGTATGAGCATCGCAGGCTACAACGACATCAAGGAGGGAGATATGATAGAAGCCTTCCAGATTGTGGAAATCAAGCGTACGCTATAGCAAGCGCGCAACAACAGCAAAGGGCGGCCCTGACGGACCGCCCTTTTTTTGAGCCACTCATCAGGCTCGAACTGACGACCTGCGCGTTACGAATGCGCTGCTCTACCGACTGAGCTAAAGTGGCTTTGGGACTGCAAATATAAATCTTTTTCAGAGATTCTGCAAAAATACTTCTTTGAGCTTGCGCATACCGGCGGTGGCCACATCGTTGATGAAAGTCACCCCCGGAATATGGCTTTTCAGGTGGCTGTCGGGGTCGATCAGGTAGATGGGACAGTGCTGTGGGGCGTAATGATACAGGCTGGCGGCGGGATACACCTGCAGAGACGTTCCTACTATGACCAGTATATCGGCTACGCTTACCAGGCGGGCTGCTGTCTCGAGGTTGGGGACGGCCTCGCCGAACCATACTATGTGGGGACGAAGCTGTCTGCCTCTGGGGCCTCCGGTCTCTCCCATTGCCACGGCACGGTAGCCTACGTCCTGTACATATTTGGTGGAGTATCCGTCGCTCTCGGTGTAGCAGTCTTCGGGACGTACTTTGGTGAGCTCGCCGTGCAGGTGCACCACGCGGGTGCTGCCGGCCCTCTCGTGCAGATTGTCCACATTCTGGGTAACGACGCACACGTTGTAGTCTTTTTCCAGCTCCGCCACTATCCGGTGAGCCTCGTTGGGGAAGCGCTCGCCCAGCTGGGCGCGCAGCTTGTTGTAAAATCCCTGGACTTTGGCGGGATTGCGTATCCAGCCCTGGGGGGTGCAGATTTCTTCGACGGGGACATTGTCCCACAGACCGTTACCTCCTCTGAAGGTGGCTATGCCGCTCTCGGCGCTTATGCCCGAGCCGCTGAGTACTACAAGATTTTTTTTGCTCATAATGCTCAAAGATAGAAACAATATTTGTTTGATTGAAATATTTGCTTTAATATTGCACTGGATTAAGCCACAGATAGGAAATGAACGCAGACAGCAAGCACAGACACGTCATTAGCCAGGAGAATCTTCCGGCCGAAATAGCCGCCATTTTCAACGACAAGTATCCCAAGGGTTTCAGTGATTTTCTGCCGGATCTTGTCAAGTATTCTCCGGGTGTCAACCCTCGCACCGGCAAGACCATCGAGCCTTTCTACGCCGTTACCATCGAGACGGACACCGATATCTATCTGGTTAAGATCAAAGTAGATATAGACAATCCCGAAGATGTGGAGCGTTGGCTCGAGGGCGAGGAAGAGGCGGAGACCGAGGAGGTGGCCGGAACCAGCGGTGCGCCCGACGGCGACACGCCTTTGCCCGACGACAACATTTCCCAGTACGGCGGGGATGACGACTCCTCAGACGCATAAATCGGGCAGGTTCAACATACCCGAGCGGAGCCTTCTGCTGCTGCTCAGTCTTCTTGTGGGCTTGTGCTCAGGGCTGGCGGCAGTGCTTCTCACCACAGTAATCGACTGCATCAAGCATTTGCTTGACAATACTTTAAGCCTCAGCTACAACATTCAGTACCTGATTCTTCCGGGTGCGGGAATGTTGCTCAGCCTGTTGTTGCTCCGTTATCTCGTCAAAGACAATATCAGCCACGGCGTCACCAAGGTGCTGCTTGCGGTAAGCCGCGGAGAGAGCAAGATTAAGCCCCACAATATGTGGTCGTCGATGCTCACTTCCTCCATTACCATAGGATTCGGAGGCTCGGTGGGAGCGGAGGCGCCCATAGTTTATACGGGAGCGGCGATAGGCAGCAACCTGGGCCGCTGGTCCGGCCTGTCGTACCGCAACATCACGGTCCTGCTCGGCTGCGGGGCCGCCGGAGCCATTGCGGGCATATTCAAGGCCCCCCTGGCCGGCGTGCTCTTTACGATGGAGATCCTGCTTTTCAACATCTCCCTGTCGTCGATGCTGCCGCTGCTCATCTCCACCATTTCGGCGACGGTTGTCTCTTATATCTTCCGCGGGCAGACTCCTATGTTCGCCTGCACGCTCACCCCATTCTCGATGGGGAACATTCCCTTCTATCTGCTTATGGGAGTGGTACTTGGCTTCGGCTCTCTGTATTTTACCAGCACCACCCTGTGGCTGGAAGACAAGATGGCCAAGATAGGCAACGCGTACCTTAAGTGGATTCTGTGCGCTGTGGCGCTCGGCCTCACCATTTTCTTGTTCCCCCAGCTCTACGGCGAGGGCTACGGGATCCTGGCCGACCTGCTGAACGGGCGCGAAGTTGAGGTTGAGGGCAAGTCCGTGCTTGCGTTTATGATGCAGAGCGGGTGGGGGATAGTGCTGTTCTTTGCGCTGGTGTTCTTTATTAAGGTCCTGGCTATGACCGCCACCAACGTGGGCGGTGGTAACGGCGGAACCTTTGGTCCCACGCTGTTCTGCGGCGCCATTGCCGGCTTCGTGGTGGCCAGGTGCTTCAACCAGCTGGGGGCTGACGTGCCCGAGCAGAACTTTGTGCTGGTGGGTATGGCGGCTCTGATGGCAGGAGTGATGCAGGCCCCTATGACGGCCATATTCCTTATCGCCGAGATTTCCGGCGGCTACGAGTTGCTGATTCCCCTGATCCTTACTTCTACCGTGTCGTACGGAACTGTGCGGCTCTTCGAAAAATACTCCATCTACACCAAACGTATCGCCCAGAGCGGGGACCTGCTCACCCACGATAACGACCAGGCGGTGCTGACGCTCCTGCGTACACGTGACCTCATACGCGACAAGTACCCGCGCTTAAGGATGAACGATAAGCTGCGAGATGTTGTGGCGGCTGTGAAGGACAGCACGGCGGCGGTAATTGCAGTGGTCGACGAGGACGGGCGCTTCCAGGGGCTGATAGATATAGGCAATGTGCGTAAGTACTTGCTGCGCACCGACTTGTACGACAAGCTCAAGGTCACCGGCATTATGGAGAATGCTCCGGCGCTGCTGCATTACGGCGAGAAGATGGACAGCGTTATGCAGAAGTTCGATTCTACCGGGGCGTGGAGGCTGCCGGTGGTTGACGAAGAAGGCAAGTATCTTGGGTTTATCTCCCGCTCTCGCCTTCTTATGGCTTACCGAAGCGAACTCGTCGAGATTTCCAATTCAGATTAGCGGCCGGAAGGCTCCGGAAGCAGGCGGCAGACGTCGCTTCGCAACCCTTCCCAAAGGGCCCCTCCCTCTTCCGGTGCCGAGGGTGGCACGGTCTGCCGTCTGTATCCGGGGCCTTCCCAAGGGTGCCGGCAGATGTACCCTTGGCGCCGAATCCGCCGGGAACGTCTCCAAGGGAATTTAAATCAGGCCGAGGCTGATGCGGCGGCGGTCGAGATCGACGTCCAGAACCCTGACATTGATGTGCTGATGGAGCTTGACGACTTTTGACGGGTCGGTGCCCCGGGGGCCCATCTGCGACACGTGCAGAAGCCCGTTGTCGTGAAGGCCTATGTCAACGAAGGCGCCGAAGGCGGTAATGTTGGTAACTATGCCCGGCAGTTCCATTCCTACCTTGAGATCTTCCAACTCGTGAATATCGTCTGCAAAGGCGAACTCCGACGCCTGCTCGCGGGGGTCGAGCCCGGGCTTTGCCAGCTCCTTTACAATGTCGGTAACAGTAGGGAGCCCCGCATCGCCATCTACGAAATCTTCCGGCTTGATACGGGAGCACAACTCCTCGTTGCCCACCAGTTCGCTGGTTTTCACTCCCAGCGAGGCCGCCATTGAATCTACGATATGATACGACTCGGGATGCACCGCAGAGCCGTCCAGAGGATTGGCGGCGCCGCGTATCCGCAGGAATCCGGCGCACTGCTGGAATGCCTTGGGACCGAGGCGCGGCACCTTGAGCAGCTGTGAACGGCTCTCGAAAGGCCCGTTCTGCGCGCGCCAGGCAACAATGTTGGAGGCCAGTACGGGGCCTATGCCCGATACGTACGAGAGCAGGTAGGGCGAAGCAGTATTCAAGTTCACTCCCACGCTGTTGACGCAGGAAGTGACCGTATTGTCGAGCGTCTCCTTGAGCAGGGTCTGGTCCACATCATGCTGATACTGACCGATTCCCAGGTTCTTGGGGTCTATCTTCACCAGCTCCGACAGCGGGTCCATAAGGCGGCGGCCTATGCTTACGGCCCCTCGCACCGTCACATCCTCGTCGGGGAATTCTTCACGGGCGATATCGGAAGCGCTGTAGATGGACGCTCCGTCTTCGCTCACCGTCCAGAGCTTGCATCCATCGGGCAGCTGGACCTTACGGAAGAACTCCTCGGTCTCGCGGGAGGCGGTACCGTTGCCGATTGCAACTGCCTGGATATCATACTTCTGCAGCATACCCTGCACCGCCATCAGCGCTTTTACTTTTTCGTTCTGCGGCGGATGAGGGAAGATGATGGTGTGGTAGAGCAAACCTCCCTGCTCGTCGAGGCAGGCTATCTTGCAGCCGTTGCGGAACCCGGGGTCCACTGCCATCGTGCGTTTCTCGCCCACCGGGGCCTGGAGCAGCAGCTGCCGCAGATTCTCGCCGAATACGCGTATCGATTCGATATCGGCCTTCTCTTTGGCCTCGCGTATGACCTCCGAGCTTATGGAGGGCTCGAGCAGGCGTTTGAATGCATCGGCCACGGCTTCTTTTATCTCATCCGAGAGCGCTCCTCCGGGATAACCCTGCGTCTGGCAGAAATCGTAGTAAATCTTGTTGCCGCACTTTTCGGCATCGGTATCCAGGCCTACCGACAGGAAGCCTTCGTTCTCGGCCCGCAGGATGGCGAGCAGATTGTGCGAGGGCATACGGTCGAGAGGCATAGTGAAGTCGAAGTAGCTGCGGTATTTGCCGCTCTCGGGGTTCTCCCGGGCGGCTTTGGTGGCTTTGGAATGTAGTCTGCGCGTGCGGAAGAGAGAACGGAGGTTCTGGCGTATGAGCGCTGTCTCGCTGAGCCTCTCGGCAATGATGTCACGGGCGCCGGCAAGGGCTTCTTCGGGACTTTCCGCGCCGGGTTTTCCGCCAAGGGTAGGGGAGCCCTTAACATACGCGCGGGCGCTCTGCCGGGGGTCTCTTGTGCGGAGGTTCCACATAAGGTCGGCAAGGGGCTCGAGGCCCAGTTCCTTTGCTGCGGTGGCACGTGTACGGCGTTTGGGCCGCCAAGGCAGGTAGATGTCTTCCAGCTCCGTGGCATTGATGCATTCTTCTATGCGGGCCTTGAGTTCGGGGGTAAGGGCTCCCGCCTCCTCTATTGTGCCGAGGATGGTTTCCTTGCGCTTTTCCATCTGGTCGAACACATCTATCCAGTGCTTGACCTCGGCTACGGTGGCATCGTCCATCCCGCCTGTCTTTTCCTTACGGTAGCGGCTTATGAACGGGATGGTGTCGCCGTCGGCGAACATATCCACGCAATTCTCTATCTGCCAGGCCTTTGCGCCTACCGTAGCGGCTATTTGCGTAAGGTATAGTTCTTTCATTTTGCTCATCCAGTGTGCTACAAATATAAGAAATCCAAACGCTTTTTAAAAGAGTATCCCTAATCCAAAAACGCTTTGTACAGATCGGCATTCGGTGAAGATGCCGACAGTATTCTTTTACGAAGCCTGGATTTTCGGGTACTTACAGTAGAAATCGATTCGTTGAAGATGGATGCGATTGTCGGGTCTTTGAAGCCTATAACTACGTAACATATGAACCGGTATGTTTTTTCATCCAAATCGGGAAAATCGTCCCTGATTTTCATCATAATACCATCGAGTTCTTTATTTACCCATGATTCGAACTCCTTATACCCTCCCTTGTCTGAGGAAATATTTGAAAGTACCTCGCTGACCGTCTGGGCATAACGTCTGGCGCCCTCATCCATGATCAAAGATGCAGACAAATTGGTCTTGTACATTCTTCCGACGGAAGAAAGCTGTCGCTTAAACATATATGCGAAAGAGCGTTGAAGTCTGTACAGTTTTTGCTCCGCCTCTTGTTTCTTGCTTTCATTATCCTTGGCCAACTCCAATAGTTTGTTGGCTTCTGATAGTTTATAAGAAAGAAGATCTTTGTCTTTGGCCACTTGCTTGTGCAACAGAAATACTATCAGCAAGGCTAGCAAAGCCAAGATTACAGCAACGGAGGACCAAAGTTTGACAACCTTTGATCCGCTTTTGGCTTTGCGGGCAAGCAGTTCCTCGTATTCTATTTGTGCCTTATATAGATACTGAGAAGATATATCTTGAGCAGCTCTTTGATTTTCAATATAGTATGACTCTAGATAATCCAAGGCACGGACTATTCCGCCTTTTATTTTTGATATTTGTGATAGCCACCAGAAGGATTCAGCGTCCCTTGGTTCACCTTCGAGTTTTGATTGAGCGATTTCTGATGCACTCAAGTCACCCGACTTCAACAAAGCATATGCATACTGGCATCTTTGGGTATATGTTAATGATGCGCCCAGACCAATTGCTTTGTCGAATAACCTGACTACTTCATTTGCATCAGTGTTATCAAGCCTCAAGGCATTACCGGCTTTACCGAGAAATGCCGGTAAAACATTGTCACCGATGGAATCCACAAGAGAATAGGTTCTGTCCGCCATTTCATACATACGGTTATGATGAAAAGCATTGGCAAGAAGTAACAACTCTTTGTCCATTCCGGGTCCATATCCACAATCAATAAAGTATTTGAGGGCTTTCTGAGAATACAGCAATTCGTCTGTATAGTTCTTACTCAAACCATATGTTTCACCAATGGAAGAGTATATCTCCCCCTTAAGTATATCTTCGTTTGTTTTTTCGGCATAATCTACTGCTTTCAAGAAACAGATCAGAGCGGCAGGATAATTATTCTCATCCTTTAACAGCATACCATCACAATACATCTTTCTGGCTTTATCAGCAGGTTTTCGGCATTTCAAATAATCCAGAGCCTTTATTTTGTGAGAAATGGTGAGGATGCTGTCAGGGAATTCATAAGCAATAGTAGCGGCTTGCTGTAAATCTCGTGTGACATCATCGGGTGTACACGACAATAGACAAGCAAGAAATGATAATGGAAGCAGAAAACTCTTTATAATCACAACGCAAATATAGCAAAAAAGGGAAGACCGAAGAACGTACCATACAGAGATGGCCCAATATTTTTGTCACATGGCATAACGCGTTGATAATCAGTTGTATCTCAAAACGGAGCACGTTCGATATTAATTGGCTATTTGCTTGAAAACCAATAGCTTGGACAGTGCTGTTTAATTACCGCTTTGTGACAACATATTAAATTGGTTTTTTGAAAGCCAAAATATTGTTATATACTTTTGCAATTAGACAATCGTACAATAATATGAATACGAAGTTGTTAATACTGTCAATTATTATTGCAGCCTCATTCATTGCCTGTACCCGGAGTGCGCAATTGTTGCCCCAGGAGATAACCCTGAAGAATTTTGCGGATCAATATTTGTCCCTGAATGACTCTTCCTCTGTCCTGGTTTGCGATTTCAGGCAATACAATAAGATTGTTAAAAAAAAAGCATGGGGGTTTGTTCTAAAAAAGCGTAAAGCTGACCGTTTTTATTACATTGACATTTCCTTGCCTTCAAACAGAGAACTTCAGTATATTTTTTCTTTCGTCCGGTTGCCAAGTGTCCTTAGACTGGATTCTGAGGGTAATATCAACTGTATTGAAGATGCCGAAGGCGTACATCTGCTGGAAAGAAGCAGAAGCAGTTGCTACATAAGCATGATAAGGGCATTTTTCTCTTTGGAGTCTGACGAGCCTGACCCCCTGCTCATCCAATCATTAAGCGATAATGCTGATATGGAAGACAATTTTTATGTTAACACATTATTAGCCAGGGCATATGACAAGTTACACAGGGAAGAGTTGGCTAATGAGTATTGGCGAAAAGCAACATCCGTTTTCGAGAGCAACCCTGATTTCATTTTGAAAAGGCTGTATATCGAAGCCATGAAAAGGCTCAATGACACACTGACCCATGTCGTTATCTCTCCTACAGATATCTCTTTGGGCGAAGTCAGTATGGAATCTGAATGCAATGTAATTATTAGCGTATCCAACTATGGGAGAAGGCCCTTCTTGCTCACAGACGTTATTCCATCTTGCTCTTGCGTCCATATTTCACATCCGCGAATTGTTAAGGCCGGCAGCACAGACACGATGGTAGTGAAATACAAATCCAACGGAGAAATAGGACCATTTGAGCAAAGCATCAGAATTAATCCTGCTATTTACGGAAACAAATATAGAATTCACATTAAAGGGACACAGAAATGAAAATCATTACCTTCTTGGCAGTGTGCGTAGTCGGTTTTACTGCCATGTTTTCTTGCAAACAAAATGAGTATAGTTGCGACCCTGACGTAGAAGAGTGGACAAAAACACATCTCGAAGAGTTTCAGGCAGCCGAGAGAGAAAAGATTGTTTCTCTTCCCCTTAAGCGCCAAATGGCCGTGTACAATGGATTGACTCCAGAGGCCAAGTCAAAACTATGGAAATCTAAACTGGCCATCTTAATGAATGACGATAGCTTTGCGAACGATGAGAAAGTCTTGTTCACTCTGCTTTCAGACATTGTTACTCCGCGTTTATTCGACGAGTCTTCAGATAATGTGAAACTCATTGATGATTACGAGGTTCTTTCCAGGCGTATATTTGAAGGCAAGCAAGATAAATATGCTTACGCCCTATGCACCTGGATGACTGAGGACGAATATCAAAGATCGTGGATAGCGGAAGAACCCGTTTTAACAAAGATAAATGGTGGCGAGGTTGAGCCTGAAATTGCTTGTGTTTGCAGACATGATATCGGTTGTCTTGCCAGTGGCGGTGGGAACTGCAATAATCAATTAGAATGCACATCAAAAGAAAAAGGATGTGGTTTCCTTGGCAAGTATTCTTGCGACGGATTATGCGAATAAGTGATTATTATTGTTTATATTTAAAGCCATGAAAAGAATTGCATTTTTTGCCATCCTGACTATTGTTGCCGTTGTTTCTTCTTGCTCCAACGTAAACGGAAATAGAAAGGGTGCTGACGAGAAAGCACTTAGAGAGGATTTGCTTTCCAAAACTCTTGTTGAGCATGTGACTATGCTTCAGTCATTAACACCTGAAGACCAGTACAAGTACTGGTTAAAAAAGATGGACAATACTCTTTCGTCTAAGAATCTAACCAAAGAGGAAAAGAAGATTATTCAGCCTCTCATGGATAAAATGTCTCCCAACATTTATAGGTATAAAGACTCGGAGGAAAGCCGGAAATACTGTGATTTGACCGAACAAGTTGCTAATACTCTCAAGAGCGAATTCGGGTGGGACGACTACAAGTTATTCAAGTACTTTGAAACAATTCTTACAGAAGAAGAATATGACGAGTACATGAAAAGGAACAATCTGGAAAACCTGCTATAGGCGGCTGAATTTGCGGCCTCTCAGACGCAGTACGCCCCAGAAAGCTTCTCCGAAAATGCCGCCGGACATCTTGGAGGTCCCTTCCTTGCGGTTGACGAAGATAACGGGGACCTCGGCAATGTGGAACCCGAGTTTGTAGGCCGTGTACTTCATTTCAATCTGGAAGCCGTAGCCTTTCATCTGAACGCTGTCAAGGTTGATGGTCTCCAGCACGCGGCGGCTGTAGCACACAAAGCCGGCGGTGCTGTCGTAGATCTTGAAACCCAGTATGGTACGCACGTAGACCGATGCGAAGTAAGAAATGAGAATCCGGCCTATGGGCCAGTTGACCACGCTCACTCCGTTGCAGTATCGCGAACCGATGGCCATATCAGCACCGCCCTCGCAGGCCGCCAGAAGACGGGGCAGGTCGGAAGGGGCGTGCGAGAAGTCGGCGTCCATCTCGAAAATATAGTCATATCCGCGCTCGAGTGCCCAGCGGAAACCGGTAAGGTATGCCGTGCCCAGTCCGAGTTTGCCGTTACGCTCTATGAGGTGCAGCCTGTCAGAGAATTCCTGTTGAAGTCCCTTCACTACCGAGGCGGTTCCGTCGGGTGAGCCGTCGTCGATAATGAGTATTTCGAAACCTTGCGAGAGGCCCAGCACCGCACGTATAATCTTTTCTGCATTCTCGACCTCGTTGTAGGTCGGTATAATTACCAGATTCTTCATAAGAATACAAATATAGAAAGATTCCGGGATAATGCAACCTTAGCATTCGGTACATTTGCCTGCACCTGTGGCATCGTTTCCGGTGCTTTCCGGCTCCAGGGGTACATCCACCAGCACCTTTGGCTCCGTTTCCGGTGCTTTCCGGCTCCAGGGGTACATCTGGCTGCACCCTTGGGAACGTTTCCTGCCAATTTCGGCCCCGGGGGTACATCCGCCGGCACCCTTGGCAACGTTCTCTGCTCTTTTCGGATCCAATGGTACATT
>JAGCCX010000023.1 GCA_017651465.1 Bacteroidales bacterium | reverse complement strand
GGCCACACCGCCGCCGGAAGCGATGGGGGCGTAGAACACCACCTTGTCGGTAACCCGGTGATAGAGATCGACTTCACCGCTCAGGCGGCTGCCGAACATGGCGAAGTCGGCGCCCACGTTGGTCTCGGTCACCACCTCCCAACGGAGATAGTTCTGATACACGGTCTGTGCTCCTATGCCGTCCACCACGGTGTTACCGAACACGGCCGAGCTGCCGATTCCGGAAGCGCCGGCGATGTTCACGTCGTTGGCAGGCACGTTGTCGTTACCGAGCATGCCCCAGCTGGCGCGCAGTTTGAGGAAGTCGAGCACCTTGCGGCCCTGCATGAACGGTTCGTCGGAAATGTTCCATCCCAGACCGACGGAGGGGAAGATGCCCCACTTCTGCTGGTACTTGGAGCTTCCGTCGGCGCGCAGCGTAACGGTTGCGAGGTATTTTTCTTTGTAGTTGTAAGTGCCGCGGGTAAAGAACGACAGTCCGTTGTAGCGGGAGGCCTCGTCGGAGGTCTGCTGGTTCTTGTACGAACCGTTGCGAAGATACAGCGACTGCAAGTCGAAGTCGGGCACGCTGCGGGCCGTTCCGCTCAGGCTGGCGCCGTACTGCATACGGGTGGACTGGCCCAGCATTGCGGTGAATGCGTGGTCCCCGACGCGGTCGGAGTAGGTGAGGGTGTTGTCGAGGATGTGGTAGGTGCCGTAGCTGAAGGTCTTGCTCAGGCTCGACACCTTGGTGCCCTGGGAGCCTCCCACCATATGTTCGGGAGTGTAGCTCTTGCCGTCGTTGAAACTGAAGTCAAGGTTGTAGGAGGTCTTGAACTTGAGTTTTTCGGGGATGATGGTGGCCTCGGCATAGGCGGAGAACACCGTCCTGTACCCGTTGCCCCAGCTGCGGTTGTAGAAGGCGCTGGCGGCGGGGTTGCCATAGGAGTTGCCGTAGCCGTAGCGCTGGGGCGAGTCGAAAGGCTCGGGATAAGCGACGGTGTTGGCCTCGTTGTACACTCCGTACACCGGAGGATTGACGAAAGCCTGGTAGTATACTCCGGAGTTGGCGTAGTTGGCGTCGATCTTGGACACCACGGTGTTGAATCCCACCTTTAGCCACGAGGTCATAGTCTGGTCCAGACGGGCGCGCAGGTTGAGGCGTCCGTAGTCGTTCTTGGTGAAATTCATAATACCGTCCTGGAAGAAGTAGCTCAGACCCACCGAGTAGTTGGTCTTCTCGGTGCCGCCGCTCAGGTCAAGCGAGTGGCTGTGGGTGAGGGCGGGATGCACCAGGGTGGCGTACCAGTCGGTGCTGACTCCGTTGTAATTGGAGGGATCCTTTGGAACGAAGCCCGTGGTGCCGTCGAAAGCCAGGTTGTACAGCTCGCAGTACTGCTCGGTGTTGGCCAGCTTCATAATGTTGGTGGGCACCTGCACGCCGGCGTAACCGTCGTAGCTCACGCGGGCGTGTCCCATCTCTCCCTTGCGGGTGGTCACGATGATGACGCCGTTGGCTGCCCTGACGCCATAGATGGCCGACGCCGAAGCGTCTTTGAGAACGGTGAGCGACTCGATGTCGGAGCTGGCGAGGAAGTCGATGTTGTCCATAAAGGCGCCGTCAACCACGTACAGGGGCTTGGCATAGTCGCCGATGGAGCCCACGCCGCGGATCTTGACGCTGGGGCCTGCGCCCGGAGCGCCGCTCTGGGTGATCTGCACGCCGCTCACCATACCGGCAAGAGCCGACATAGGGTTGGCGGTAGCCTGCTTGGAGAGCTCGTCTCCCTTGATGTTGACTATCGGGGCGGTAAGGTCCTTGGCCTTCTGGGTGCCGTAACCCACCACCACAACCTCCTCCAGGAAGGTCTGGTCTTCGGACAGGTTGATCAGCGAGGGCACTTCGGAAGCCTTGAAGCTCTGGGGTGCGTAGCCCATACAGCTTACCTCGATCATTGCCTCGGGACCGGACACCGTGAGCAGGAAATCGCCGTCCAGGCCCGTAGATGTGCCGTTGGACGTTCCGGCCTCCATAACTGTGGCGCCTATCACGGGCCCCAGTTCGTCTTGAACTACACCCTTGATCTGATAAGCCTGGGCGGATGCCGCAAGGCTGATCAGCAGGGCGCTTGTAAAAATGAGTAATTTCTTCATATATGCTTGGTTGTTAGTTTTCGTAACGGAACCCCAGCTTGGCGAGGCCGGGCTTGATTTCGGGAGAGGACATAAACAGGTTCCAGAGCAGGCCGCTGCGGTAATTCTCTATCATCACCGCCTCCGGGCCCTGGTCAATGGCCAGGTAGTGATCCACTACGGGATTCTCCTTTGAGGGGTTGTAAGCGTCGTAGAAGCCGTACGGGCCGAACATTTCGGTATCGTAGTACAGATGGCGTATCACCTTCATCGATTCCTCGGGGGTATAGACTATGGAACTCACCGCCGCAGTGGGCGATACTGTGCCGTTCTCGTCGGCGGTGCCGGGGTGATGCGAGCAGTAACCCACGTCGGGGTCGTCCGAAGAGGTGAAGCCCCAGAGGTCCTCGCCGTAGCCCTTGTGGCCCTTGGGATTGTCGATGGCGTAGGCCCTGTGGATGAGGGTGTGCGCCTTGTTGCGCTCGAAGTAGTCGGTCTTGTCGTCCTTGAGGCCGCGCGGATCGAGCCCCAGGTAGGAATAGTGGCAGAAGAACAGCGGCCCGCCCAGCTCCATTCCCAGGGGCAGGGTGATGCCGTAGTACTGCTTGCCGTTGTAATAGTAGTTGGAGGTTTTGTACGAGACCTCGTAGCACTCCCGGCTGATGGGATGCGTGGGCGAGCATCCGGCCAGGATGTAGGTGATGAGGGTCTCGTCGTAGCCGCTGATGCGGTGGTTCATCTTCCACTCGTAATTCTTGGACCAGTGCCAGTAGAGCGAGTCGGTGCCGCGGGTGTACCAGTCCCATTCTACGTCTTTCCAGAGCTGGTCGCAGCGGTCGGCGAGAGCCTCGTCCTTGCCGCGCAGCCACTGCCGGGCCGTCAGCAGGCCCTGCACCATAAAGGCCGTCTCCACCAGGTCGCCGCCGTCGTCGAACTTGCTGAAGCTGAATGTCTGTCCGGTGTCGGCGTCGTACCAGTGGGCCCACGCGCCGTGGAAGCGCTCGAACTTCTCCAGGCTCCCCACCATCTTCTCTATGCGGTCGATGCCTTCCTGAAGTGGGTAATATCCCCTTTCGGCTCCGGCAATCACCGCCATCATTCCGAATCCGCTTCCGCCAATCGTGACTATGGCGCCGTTGCGGTCGTTGTTGCGCTCGCGGGCGAGTCCCGTCGCCGGGTCGGCGAAATCGGTGAAGTACTTTATCGTGTAACGCTCCACCGTATCCAGCAGGGCGTCGTCGCTCATTTGCCTTACGGGCCGGGGCCCGCAGGAGAACAGCAGCAGCAAGAGCAGGGCGGCCGCTGCCGGGAGGCTATTCTTCATAACTGAAAGATGCTTCTTTTACCTTGTCGGAGGAGCCTCCGATGAAGAGCTTGAAGTCGCCGCTCTCTGGGCCGAAGCTCATATCGGCGCGATAGAACGAGAGGGTCTCTTTGTCGATGCTGAAGCTTACTTCCGTGCTCTCACCGGGACCCAGGTTCACCTTGCGGAAGCCCTTGAGCTGCTTGACGGGACGGGTGACGCTGCCCACCAGGTCGCGGATGTACAGCTGTACGGTCTCCTCGCCTTCCCTCTGTCCGGTGTTGGTAAGGGTAACCGTGGCCTCGATGGAGCCGTCGGCGCTGAAGGAGTCGGCGGAAAGGGTGATGTCGGAGTAGCTGAAAGTGGTGTAGCTCAGGCCGTGGCCGAATGCGTACAGGGGCTCGTTGGGCACGTCCAGGTAGCGGGATTCGTACTTGGCCTCGGGATGCACGTAGGGGCGGCCGGTGTTCTTGGCGTAATGGTAGATGGGAACCTGGCCCAGGTTGCGGGGGAAGGTGATGCAGAGCTTGCCCGAGGGATTGACATCGCCAAAGAGCAGGTCGGCCACGGCGTATCCTCCCATAGTGCCGGGATACCAGGCCTCCAGCAGGGCTCCGGCGGTAACGCTTTCGGCGCTCAGGTCGAGCGGGCGTCCGTTGAGGAGCACTACCACCAGGGGCTTTCCGAGAGCGGCTATCTTTTCAAGCAGTTCGCTCTGGACGCCGGGGATGTGGATGTCGGAGCGGCAGGCGGCCTCCCCGGTCCACTGGCAGTCCTCGCCGAGCACCATCACGATCTGCTCTGCGCCGCGGGCCGCTGCGAGTGCGGAACCGAAGCCGCTGCGGTCGTCGCCCATCTCCTTGCAACCCTCGGCGTACACTGCGGGAGTGACTTCACGTATGGCCTCGAGTATGCTTGCGGGAACTGACTGTACCTCGCCGGCGCCTCTCCAGGAGCCCAGCAGGTCGTCTTTGGAGTCGGCAAGGGCGCCGATAACTGCGGTGCGGGCGCCTTTGCGGAGCGGCAGCACGCCCTCGTTCTTGAGCAGCACGCAGCTCCGGGCGGCGGTCAGGCGGGCCTCCTGCTTGTTTGCTTCGGTAAGGGTCTCGGCGGCCTCACGCTCGGGCGAACAGTATTTGAACGGGTCGTCAAAGAGGCCGAGGGCGGCCTTGACGTTGAGGACCCTGCGCACGGCCTCGTCAAGGGTGCTTTCCTTCACCGCGCCGCTGCGCACCAGATCGACCATATAGTTGAAGAACGATGCGCTCTGCATATCCATATCGATACCGGCGTTCATTGCAAGGCGGCCGGCGTCTTTCTCGTCGGCGGCAAAGCCGTGGCACACCATTTCGTTGATGCCGGTGTAGTCGGTCACCACAAAGCCCTTGAAGCCCCACTCGTCGCGGAGGATTTCCTGCATTAGGTGCTTGTTGGCGGTGGCGGGCACGCCGTCCAGCTCGTTGAACGATGCCATAACGCTCAGGGCGCCGGCGTCAACGGCGGCTTTGTACGGAGGAAGGTAGAACTCCCGGAGCCAGCGCTCCGACATATCTACGGTATTGTAGTCGCGGCCGGCCTGGGGAGCGCCGTAAGCGGCGTAATGCTTGATGCAGGCGAGCAGGGTGCGCTCGTCGGCGAGGTCCTCACCCTGGTAGCCCCTCGTGAGGGCCGCAGCCACCACGCTGCCCAGGAAAGGGTCTTCTCCGGCACCTTCCGAAACCCTTCCCCAGCGGGGTTCAACGCAAATGTCGCACATAGGGGAGTAAGTCCAGTGGAGGCCGGCGGCCGCCGCCTCGTGGGCCGCTACCTGTGCGGAGCGTTCAAGGGCCTCCGGATCCCAGGTGCAGGCCATTCCCAGGTTGATGGGAAAGATGGTGCGGAAGCCGTGGATGACATCGTAGCCGAAGAGCAGGGGAATGCCCAGGCGGGTTTCGTTGACCGCGATTTCCTGGAGTTTGCGGGTGTACTCGGCGGTGTAGGCATTGAAGATATTGCCGCAGCGGCCCTGGCGTATGTCGTCGATGTAGCCCTCGCGCATACTGGGGCCCGTTACCGACCAGTCGCTGGTGAACAGCACCGTCTGCCCCACTTTCTCCTCGAGGGTCATTTTGCGAAGAAGCTTTTCAACGCGGGGATCCGACCCTTCGGGGCCGCGGGAGCAGGCGCACAAGGCTACTACGCCGGCGCAAAAAATGTATAAGAAACGTTTCATCGGCTATTAGTTGAAAAGAGGTTATTTACAAATATATGACAATAAAGTTGATTTGCAATAATATTATAGGGGTAATAGTGTCGGGAATTCATAGATAACGAAATAAATAGTATATTTGTAAACTGCCCGGGAGCGGTAAAAATAAAGATAGTTGATATGAGTTTAAAATGTGGTATAGTAGGCCTTCCCAACGTGGGTAAATCCACTCTTTTCAACTGCGTAAGCAGCGGCAAGGCCCAAAGCGCCAACTTCCCTTTCTGCACCATCGAGCCCAATCTGGGCTCCACCAATGTGCCGGACCGCCGGCTTGAGGTCCTCACCGAGATATGCCACCCGCAGCGCACCATTCCGGCCACCGTCGACATAGTTGACATAGCCGGCCTCGTAAAGGGCGCAAGCCGAGGCGAAGGCCTTGGCAATCAGTTCCTTGCAAACATCCGCGAGTGTGACGCCATCTTGCACGTGCTCCGCTGCTTCGACGACTCCAACGTGGTTCACGTGGACGGTTCGGTCGATCCGGTGCGCGACAAGGAAGTAGTGGATACCGAGCTCCAGATAAAAGACCTTGAGACCGTGCAGGCCCGCCTGAACAAATGCATCAAGGCGGCCCAGGCCGGCGACAAGGAGTCCCGCAAGCTAGCCGACCTTCTTACCCGCTACAAGGCCGCCCTGGAGCAGGGGCGCTCGTGCCGCAGCGTGAAGCTGGTCAACGAAGAGGAAGAACACCTCGCCCACGACCTCTTCCTGCTCACCAACAAGCCCGTGCTCTACGTCTGCAATGTCGATGACGCTTCGGCATCCGGGGGCAACGCCTACGTAGATGCGGTCAGGGAGGCAGTTAAAGACGAGGATGCCGGCATACTTGTAATTTCGGCCCGTACCGAGTCGGAGATTGCCGAGATGGAAGATTATGAAGACCGCAAGATGTTCCTCGAAGAGATGGGCCTTGAAGAATCGGGCGTGGTGCGCCTGGTGCAGGGGGCCTACAAGCTCCTGGGGCTCAGGACTTTCTTTACCGCCGGAGCGGACGAGTGCCGCGCCTGGACCATTCACGCGGGCGACAAGGCCCCCAAGGCCGCCGGAGTCATACATACCGACTTTGAAAAGGGCTTCATAAGGGCCGAGGTCATCAAGTATGACGATTTTGTGGCCTACCGTACCGAGGCCGCCGTGCGCGCCGCCGGCAAGATGGGGGTCGAGGGCAAGGATTATGTGGTGCAGGACGGAGATATAATGCATTTTTTGTTTAACGTATAATACTGATAACCAATGAAAGAGAGAATTCACAGCAAATTTACCGACCTCTTTGGCGAGGGTGGCGTTTTCTACGCAGCCGCGGGCCGTATCAACCTGATAGGCGAGCACACCGACTACAACGGAGGGTATGTGTTCCCGGGAGCCATCGACAAGGGAATTATGGCTGAAATCAAACCCAACGATACCGAGAAGGTCCGCCTCTTTGCAATCGACCGCGACGAATTTGCCGAATTCTCGCTCGCCGAGGACGTTCTGCCCGGACAGCACTGGCCCCGCTATATCTACGGTGTATGCCGCGAGATAATGAAGCGCGGAGGCAAGGTCGCAGGATTCGACGCCGTATTTGCGGGCGACGTGCCCCTTGGCGCCGGCCTCAGCTCGTCGGCTGCCCTTGAGAGCTGCTTCGCCTATGCCCTCAATGAGCTCAACGGCAACGGAATGGACCTCTTTACCCTGGCCCGCATAGGCCAGAGCACCGAGCACAACTACTGCGGAGTGAAGTGCGGAATAATGGACCAGTTTGCCTCCTGTTTCGGCAAAGCCGGCCAGCTTATCCGCCTGAACTGCAAGACTTTGGAGTATCAGTACTTCCCCTTTAATCCCGAGGGCTACAAGCTGGTGCTGCTTGACACCTGCGTAAAGCATATGCTTGCCGACAGCGCCTACAACAAGCGCCGCGAGTCCTGCGAGAGAGCCGCCGCCGCCATCAAGGAGAACCACCCCGAGGTGGATTTCCTCTCCGACGCCAAGCGCGTATGGCTCGACGAGGTGCGCGACCGCATTACCGAAGAGGACTTCATCCGCGCCGAGTACGTGATAGGCGAGGTGCAGAGGGTTCTGGACGTGTGCGACGCTCTCGAGAGGGGCGACTATGAGACCGTAGGCGAGATGATGTATCAGACTCATTTTGGCTTGAGCCGCCTCTACGAGGTAAGCTGCCCCGAGCTTGACTTCCTCGCCCGTCTTGCCCGCAAGATGGAAGTCACCGGCGCCCGCGTTATGGGCGGAGGCTTTGGCGGATGCACCATCAACCTGGTCAAGGACGAGCTGTACGAGAGCTTCGTGGCCGCCGCATCCGAGCAGTACAAAGAGACATTCGGCCACGAGCTGAAGGTTTACGACGTGGTTATCTCCGACGGAGCACGAAAACTCTAGCAAGGTGAGACGTCTCCTTACGCTTGTCGTGGCTATCGTTATGGCCCTGCCGGCCGCCGCCCAGTACTACTCTATGGGCAGCGAGCCGGCAGGCGTCAAATGGTATCACCTGCGTACGGCAGACTACGACGTCATCTTCC
>JAGCCX010000022.1 GCA_017651465.1 Bacteroidales bacterium | reverse complement strand
TATCTGCTGTTCCCCTTGCCCTCTTTCTCGTAGAACGAGCTGTGCGTCAGGACTTCCCGCAGTTTTGCACGGGAGAATATCCTGCGAAGGTCGTTATACAGAGGCTCCTCCCAGGCCTTGAAGTTGTCCCTGGGGCGCGGCTGCTGTATGCGTTTTTCGTCCATCTTGAGCGGAAGACGGGAGTCGAACCCGCGCCTGCGTACTGGAGATACGCCGATCAAGATCTGAAGTCTTGCGTGCTGCCGTTACACTACTTCCGCTTGAGTTGTAAAGATATGCTTTTTCCCGGATAATTGTTATCTTGCGATGCTAAAACAAGCCACGTAATGAAAATCATCGTAGAAGCCGGGGCCACCAAGAGCAGCTGGCGAATAGTTAAGGGGGACGGGGAGGTTCTGTCGTACCAGTTCCAGGGAATGAATGTGTCAACCATGCCTATGGAGCATGTGCTGGAGGTGCTTTCCGGGGCACTTGGGAGCCTGGGAGAGACTAAGGCAGACGGATTCTACCTCTATGTCGCTGGAATTGTCACCCCGCAGATTCGGGAAGTGCTGGGACATTGCATCAGAGGGTGGATTGAGGTGGCTGACCTTGACATCCAGAACGACCTTGTAGCAGCGGCCCGCGCAGTTTGCGGGCGGTCGCCCGGCATCGCCGCCATACTTGGCACCGGTTCTAACCTCTGCTTCTATGACGGAGACTCTGTTTCGCAACCCGTGCGTTCCGGGGGATACATCATTGGCGATGAGGGCGGCGGCGCCGTGCTGGGCAAGCTGTTCCTGGCAGACTATATCAAAGGGCTTGTTCCGGAGCCGATTGCATCAGAATTCGCAGAGAGTCACGACGCCACATACGAGGGCATCGTCAACTTCGTCTACAAGAGCCCCGCGCCCGCCGGTGCACTCGGGAGCCTGGCCCCCTGGCTGCTGGAACGGTACGACAATCCTTACGTGAAGAATCTCATCGACCGCAACTTCCAGTCTTTCATTGACCGCTCGTTAAGTCATTGTGACACAAACCGATACCCCGTCGGTGTCGTGGGTGGCTGGGGTTATGTGTGCCGGGATATATTCACCCGCCTCTGCGAAGCAAAGGGCATAAAAACAGGCCGCTTTGAGCCTGAGCCCATAAGCGGCCTGATGAAAAATCACGGCTGCGCGGTTTAGCGCTTCTTGTAGTGCTCCCTGTATTCGTCGACGAGAAGAAGGCCGGGATACGAAAGGACCATTTCCTTTCCGGAAATTGAAACAACGGTATATTTTGACGTTCCGTTGACATAGATCTTATCGTTCTCGAACTTGAAGGTGCCTTCCCAGGTCTTGGATCCGTCATACCATTGAGTGATTGTCTCCTTGGTGATGACCAGGTACTCTTCTTTGTCGGGAGCTGTGTTTACACTGACTTTTCCGGAAATGGCCTCGGTGTTCACGAGGTCCCAGGTGCCGACGAAATTGCCCTCGGTAGGATTCTCAATCTCCTTGTTGCAGGAGCAAAGGCCGATGGCAAGGGCCGCGGCTGCTATGACATAAAAAAACTTTTTCATAATGATATCTTCTTTTAAGGGTTATACTTCGGGGGCGGCGGCGAATTCGTGCAGGAAACGGAGGTCGTTCTCAAAGTAGTGACGGAGGTCGTTCACCCTCCACTTGAGCATGGCGATGCGCTCCAATCCCATGCCGAAAGCGAAGCCGCTGTATTTCTTGGAATCTATTCCGCTGGCCTCCAGCACGTTGGGATCTACCATGCCGCAGCCCAGGATCTCCAGCCAGCCAGTTCCCTTGCAGATGTTGCAGCCCTTGCCGTGGCAGATGTTGCAACTTACGTCAACTTCTGCGGAAGGCTCGGTGAAGGGGAAGTAGCTGGGGCGCATGCGGATGCTGGTCTCGGGGCCGAACATCTCGCGGGCAAATAGGAGAATTGCCTGCTTGAGGTCTGCAAAGGTGACTCCCTCATCAATATACAAGCCCTCTACCTGATGGAATATGCAGTGGGCGCGGGCGCTGATGGCCTCGTTGCGGAACACGCGGCCGGGGCAGATGACGCGGATGGGCACGTCCATCTTCTCCATAGTGCGCACCTGAACGCTTGACGTGTGAGTGCGAAGAAGAAGCGGATTGGGATGGCCGGTAGACACAAAGAAGGTATCCTGCATGTCGCGGGCAGGGTGGTTGGGAGGGAAGTTGAGGGCCTCGAAGACGTGATAGTCGTCTTCTACCTCGGGCCCCTCTGCAACGTCGTAACCGAACTTGCGGAATATATCGACAATCTGCTGACGTACAATGCTTACAGGATGGCGGGAGCCTCGGTGCTCGGCTCGGTCTGATCCACGGGAGCGGCAGGGAACGAAGGCTGCTCGGTGGTGGTGTTCTCGATCTTGTCGGTAACATCGATGCCGGTGCCGTTAGTACCGGTGGTGAAAGAAGCCACTACGGAAACTACAATTATGAAGGCCACAAGGCCCCAGGTAATCTTCTCGAGGATATCAGCTGTCTGGCGGACACCGAAAGTCTGGTTGCCTGTCACGAAGTTGCTGGCCAGGCCGCCGCCCTTGCCATTCTGCAGCAACACCACAAGAATCAGCAAGATAGATGCAACAACCACGAGAATGGTCAATGTTGTGAATAATGCGTTCATATCTCAGTTTTTGTCTAATTTTTCAATAAGGGCTGCAAAGTAAACACTTTTTTCCGGATATCGCAAACTTAGTTTGGAATAAATTTGCTTTGCCTCATTAATATAGCCCTGCTCGGCGTATATTCCGGCAAGCGTCTCGGTGCACAGGTCAAAGCCCTCTTCGGGCTCCTCGAACACGAGTCCTTCTTTGTCGGCGGAGGCGAACGACGAAAACACCGAATCCTCGCTCCGGCGCACTTCCCTGTACTGCGAGGCCGAAAAATAGTCGCCGCCCACCACAAAGATGCGGGCGGGTGCCCCGGCGGGGGCTTCGGGTGCAGGAACCTCGGCAGCGGGAGCCTCTCCCTTGCCGCCGCCCAGAACCCGCTCGAGAAGGGTGCTGACGTCGCTGTCTGAATAGTCGGAGCCGGCAGAATTGACCAGCTTGTAGAGCAGGCTCCTCGACCCCACGAAGAGGGCGGCCTGGCTCACCAGCTCGGGGCTGAGGGTACCCGACTCGGAGAGCCTGCGGCACAGCTCCATACGGGCGCCTCCGTACCAGGGATAGATGCTCACAACCCCCAGTAACTCGTCCATATTCAGGCGCTTGATGTCTATGGCTCCTCTTACCATTGTGCTACCGCAGCATTGAATATATCTTCGACCAATTTTTCTACAATCTCGGCGCAGAGCGAACTCTCCACCGCATCGAGCGTACTGGTGGAGTCGTACTCCGAGTACGCCGTAAAGCTCTTGTCAAAATCTTCTTCCGGGTGCTTCTTGTCGGTGAACTGCACCTTGACCGTGATGGTGAGCTTGTTGCGCGCCGCCACTTCGTCGGCGGTAACGGCGGCGAGCGAAACATCGTAGCCGGTAATCTGGCCGCTGAGCTCCATATCGCCGTCGAGTTCCACCTGCTCCAGGCGGGTCATACGCCGGAACTGGTTGCGGATGGCCTCGGTGAGGTCGTTGCTCAACGAGGGATTGACCTTCATCGCCCTGTACTCGAAGTAGTTGATGGTGATGGTGTTAACGTCCGGCTGGATGGAGGTCCCGGAGAACGAGTAAATGCCGCAGGAACTGAGAGTCAGAAGGGCGGCGAGCAATGGTATCAGCCGTTTCATTTCTTTTTCTTTTCTGCCAGTTTGCGATAGATGGTACGCTCCGAGATGCCCAGCTCCCGGGCGGCCTCCTTGACCTTGCCGCCGTGCCTTATGAGGGCGCGCTCTATGAGTTCCTCGCCCATCTGGCGCATATTCATATCGGCCTGCGGAGGCTCCTCGATGGAGGAAATCTGCTCTTCCGGCTCGTCGGCCACGGGGGGCATCATCACGCCCTGCGAAGGCGGGGGCACCGCGGCGGAAGAATGCACCAGGTTCTTAAGGGTGTCAACTTCCTGCTTGAGGTCCAGTATCGCCTTGATTATCATCTTCTTGTCTTCATCGGCAAAGGGGCTCCCGGAGGCTCCGGCCGAGGGTGTGGCGGGCAGCAGCGAATCCTGCTCGTCGGGCAGATAGCGGCTTAGCACCTCGGGCCCGAGCTCTACCTTGTCGGAGCCGCCGCGGGACGGATGGCTCTCGATGGCGCTTATGGTCTCGGCCACGTTCTTGAGCTGGCGCACGTTGCCGGGCCAGCGGTACGAGGAGAGGCGCGAGATGGCATTCAGGTCGAGGGTGACGCGGCTGCAGCCGTACTTTTGGGCAAAGTCGGCGGCAAACTTGCGGAACAGCAGGTAGATATCGCTCTTGCGCTCGCGCAGGGGCGGCATCACTATCTGGATGGAGTTGATTCGGTAGTAGAGATCCTGGCGGAACTTGCCGGACGCCACGGCGTACGACAGGTTGACGTTGGTGGCGCAGATCACGCGCACGTCGGTCTTTTCCACCTTGGAGGAGCCCACCTTCATATATTCGCCGTTCTGCAGCACGCGGAGCAGCATTGCCTGCGTCTCCTTGGGCAGTTCGCCTATCTCGTCGAGGAAAATGGTGCCGCCGTTGGCCTCTTCAAAATAACCTTTGCGCTCGCCCACCGCACCGGTGAACGCGCCCTTCTCGTGGCCGAACAGTTCGGCGTTGATGGTACCCTCGGGGATGGCCCCGCAGTTGACCGCCAGGTAGCGTCCGGTGCGCCTGCGGCTGTGCTGGTGAATGATTTGAGGTATATTTTCTTTGCCCGTACCGCTCTCGCCCTCAATGAGAACCGTAAGGTCCGTGGGAGCTATGGCCACGGCGGTCTCGAGGGCCCGGTTAAGAGCGGGGTCGTTGCCAATGATGTCGTATCTGTTTTTTAGTGTTTGAAGCTCTTGTGCGTCCATATCCGTGCAAAGTTATGAAAAAATCTTATCTTTGCATTTCTGCAGTGCAACATTTAATAATAAATATGAAAAGGATACTTACATACGCAGCGCTTGCAGCGCTCGCCCTTATCAGCTCGTCCTGCGCCAAGTCGAGGCTCGAGCAAATGCAACTCGCCAAAGACGTTGACATCAAGTGCACCCCGGAAGTGCTTGAAATAGTGAGCGGAAAGATTCCCGCCACCGTGAGCGTCACCTGCCCCAAGGGGTACTTCCACCCCAAGGCCACTATGGATGTCACCCCCGTGCTGGTGTATGAGGGCGGCGAGATAGAAGGAAGGCTCCTCCAGTACCAGGGCGACAAGGTCAAAGACAACTACAAGACCGTATCGTCCCAGGGCGCGACCATCACCGAGAAGCTCTCTTTCCCCTACAAGCCCGGATGCGAAAAAGCCCATCTGGAGCTGCGCAGCGTCATTCACTACAAAGACAAGAGCTATCCCGTAGATCCTATCAAGGTGGCCGACGGCTGCCTCGCAACCTATATGCTGGCCGACCTCGACGGCGTGTATGAGTTCAAGCCCGACGGCTACCAGCCCATACTGTACCGCACCACCGAGGGAAGGATTCTTTATGACGTGAACTCCGACCGCGTGAACCAGGAGCAGTTCGAGACCAACTCTATGGTCAACTACAAGAACTCCCTGGATTACCTCAAGGAGGATGAGCGCACCACCATAAAAGGCACCCAGATAGTGGCTTACGCATCGCCCGAGGGAGGCAAGGACTACAATGCCAAGCTCTCCGACAAGCGTGCCGACACCGCCCAGAAGGCCCTCGACAAGGTGGCCGGCGACGTGGAGTTCACCGGTACCGAGGTGAAGAGCGTCGGACAAGACTGGGACGGCTTCCAGGAGGCAGTGTCCAAGTCGAATATCGAAGACAAGGACCTCATTCTCCGCGTCCTGTCGATGTACAGCGACCCGGCAGTCCGCGAGAGCGAGATCCGCAACCTGTCGCAAATCTACTCCGAAATCAACAAGAAGGTGTTCCCCGCCCTGCGCAGGGCCCGCCTGGTGACCAATCTGGAATGGCGCAACTACGATGACGAAGAACTCGTCAAGCTTGCCGACGAGAAGGGCCTGGACCGCTTTGACGAGCCCTCCATCCTCAGGCTTGCAGCCCTGGCGGAGACTCCTTCCGACAAGGAAACCCTCTACAAGTTCGCCATCAGCAAGTTCAACTCCGACACCGCCCGCTACAACCTGGCTATGCTTTACCTCAACGAGGGCCGCACCTCGCTGGGCGGAGCTTACCTGAGCAAGATCAAGGAACCCGACGAGCAGGTGCTCGACGCCACCGGCGTGGTGGCAATGCGTAACGACGACTACGAGCTCGCCGCCGACTGCTTCGAGAAGGCCGGAAGCATCTCCAAGGAGAACGAGACCATTATGGCCATCCGCAAGGGCGATTACGCCGCAGCGGCAGCCGCAGCCAAGGGGCTCAAGGGCGACAACGCCGCCATTGCCCTGCTGCTTAACGGCGATGTGGACGGAGCTGCCGCTGCCCTCGAGGGAGACGGCGCCCGCACCGAATACCTGCGCGCTATAGTGGCCGCCCGCAAGGGCAACTCAGCCGAGGCTCGCAAGCATCTGGACGCCGCAAAACAGGCCGACGAAGCGCTTGCCCAAAGGGCTGCGTCAGATATTGAGTTCGCCACGCTTGCGAATTAACGATTTTTTTGTATCTTTGCAGCCCCTTTTTAATAGGGGGACTGTATATTTTATTTATTAACAAACACTTATGCCAACAATTCAACAATTGGTCCGCAAAGGACGCGAGATGACTGAAGTAAAGAGCAAGTCTCGCGCGTTGGATGCTTGCCCTCAGAAGCGTGGCGTATGCCTTAGGGTTTACACAACCACCCCTAAGAAACCTAACTCAGCAATGCGTAAGGTTGCCCGTGTACGTCTTACCAACACTAAAGAGGTCAATGCCTACATCCCCGGCGAGGGTCACAACCTCCAGGAGCACTCCATCGTGCTCGTACGTGGCGGTCGTGTAAAAGACCTTCCGGGTGTACGTTACCACATCCTTCGTGGCGCATTGGATACCGCTGGCGTAGAGGGAAGGACCCAGTCCCGTTCCCTTTATGGCGCCAAGAGGCCCAAGAAGTAGCCCGGGGTGTTTTAATCTTTAATTTTTCACAACAATGAGAAAGTCAAAGCCTAAGAAGAGGATTCTACTTCCTGATCCTAAGTTCCACGACACGATGGTTACACGTTTCGTGAACAATCTTATGTTGCAGGGGAAGAAGAGTATCGCGTATTCTATTTTTTACGATGCCATTGATTTGGTAGGCGAGAAGATGAAAGATTCTGACAAGGCTCCTCTCGATATTTGGAGGAAGGCTCTCGAGAACGTGACCCCTCAGATCGAGGTCAAGAGTCGCAGGATCGGTGGCGCCAACTTCCAGGTGCCGACAGAGTTGCGCCCGGAAAGGAAGATTTCGCTCTCGATGAAGAATATGATCAACTTCGCCCGCAAGCGTTCCGGCCGCTCTATGGCAGAAAAACTTTGTGCAGAAATCGTCGCAGCGTACAACAACGAAGGCGGTGCCTTCAAGCGCAAGGAGGATATGCACAGAATGGCAGAGGCCAACAAGGCATTTGCACACTTCCGCTTTTAGTTAACTCCGGATGGCCAAGAGAGATCTCAAATACACGAGGAACATCGGCATTATGGCCCACATTGATGCGGGCAAGACCACCACGTCCGAGCGTATCCTCTACTACACCGGCAAGACCCACAAGATCGGCGAGGTCCACGAGGGTGCAGCCACTATGGACTGGATGGTCCAGGAGCAGGAGCGTGGTATTACCATCACGTCCGCTGCTACCACGGCCTTCTGGCACTATGGTGGCCAGACCTATCAGATCAACCTCATCGACACTCCCGGTCACGTGGACTTTACGGTGGAGGTAGAGCGTTCGCTGCGTGTGCTGGACGGCACGATCGCCACATTCTGCGCGGTCGGCCGCGTGCAGCCGCAGAGCGAGACGGTGTGGCGTCAGGCCGACAAGTACGGCGTTCCCAAAATCGCGTACGTCAACAAGATGGACCGCGTGGGCGCCGACTTCCTCGCCTGTGTAGAAGAGATCAAAACCAAACTCGGCGCGACCGCGGTGCCCGTCTGCCTCCCCATTGGGGCGGAAGAGAATTTCAAGGGCCTCGTGGACCTTATCTCGCGCAAGGCTATCTTCTACAACAACACCGACGAGCTGGTGAACTACGAGTACGGCGACATTCCTGCCGATATGCAGGACGAAGTCGAGGAGTACCGTGCCAGCCTCGTCGAAAAGGCCGCCGAATTCGATGACGAGTTGATGGAGAAGTTCTTCGCAGATCCCGACTCCATCACCGAGGAGGAGATTGTGGCCGCCCTGCGCAAAGGCACCATCTCTATGCAGATCGTGCCCGCGTGCTGCGGTTCCTCCTTCAAGAACAAGGGTGTCCAGTTCCTGCTGGACTCTGTGATGCGCTATCTGCCTTCACCCCTTGACGTCAAAGAAGTTCGGGCCACCAATATGGCAGTGGACCAGGATGTTATGCTGCCCCCTTCGGAAACGGCTCCCTTCTGCGGTCTTGTGTTCAAGATTGCAACCGATCCGTACGTAGGGCGGCTCGCATACATCCGCGCCTACTCCGGCCACCTGGATTCCGGCAGCTATGTGATGAATTCCCGTACGGGGCGCAAGGAAAGGGTGTCACGCCTCTTCCAGATGCACTCCAACCATCAGAATCCCATCGATTTTGTGGAAGCGGGAGACATCTGCGCCGCCGTGGGCTTCAAGGATCTCCGCACCGGCGATACCGTGTGCGCCGAGAACCACCGCTACAGCCTCGAGTCGATGGACTTCCCCGATCCGGTCATCGGTATCGCAGTGGAGCCCAAGACCCAGCAGGATCTTGACAAGCTCGATTTGGCGCTTGCCAAGCTTGCGGAGGAAGACCCTACCTTCACCGTCAAGTCAGATGCCGAAACCGGCCAGACCGTGATCAGCGGAATGGGCGAGCTGCATCTGGACATCATCGTTGACCGCCTGCGCCGCGAGTTCGGCGTAGAAATCAACCAGGGCGCACCCCACGTCAACTACAAGGAGGCCATTACCACGAGCATTCAGCACAGGGAGGTCTTCAAGAAGCAGACGGGCGGCCGTGGCAAGTATGCGGACATAGTGGTGGAAATCGGTCCCGCAGACTCCGGCGTTACCGGACTGCAGTTCGACAACCAGGTGAAGGGCGGCAACGTGCCCAAGGAATTCATTCCGAGTGTACAGAAGGGCTTCGAATCGGCAATGGCCAACGGCGTTCTTGCCGGATTCGAGGTGCAGTCTCTCAAGGTCACCCTTCTGGATGGCTCATACCATCCGGTGGATTCTGATCAATTGTCTTTCGAAATGGCCGCACGTATGGCTTTCCGCCACGCCTGCCGCAAATGCTCCCCGGTGCTGCTCGAGCCCATTATGGACCTCGAAGTGGTGACTCCCGAGGAGTATATGGGAGAAATAGTCGGTGATCTGAACCGCCGTCGCGGACAGATCACGGCTATGGATTCCACGTCCAACGGCGCGAGGATAGTCAAGGCGTTCGTTCCGCTCGCCGAGCAGTTCGGCTATGTGACCGTGCTCCGCACCCTTTCTTCGGGAAGGGCCGCCAGCACAATGTCGTTCGACCACTATGCCGAGGTACCCCCGGCACTGGCCAGGGATATCGTTGAAAAGAGCGGTTACCGCTTCATTTCGGACGATGAATAAACAAATGATTTTAAACAAATTAGTTATATGAGTCAGAAAATTAGAATTAAACTCAAGTCTTTCGATCATATGCTCGTCGATAAGTCGGCTGCCAAGATCGTCGACACGGTGAAAGCTACAGGCGCGAAGGTGAATGGACCTATTCCTCTACCTACCAACAAGAAGATCTTCACCGTCAACCGCTCGACCTTCGTCAACAAGAAGTCACGCGAGCAGTTCGAACTCGATTCTTACCGCAGGCTTCTCGACATCGAGGATTCCAACGCCAAAACCGTGGACGCCCTTATGAAGCTCGAGCTGCCCTCCGGCGTAGAAGTCGAAATCAAAGTGTGATAGCATAAGTTTTTTTGCTATATTTGCACAGCCATCCCCGGCCAGCCCGGGGATTACCGGTCCCTTAGCTCAGTTGGTTAGAGCACCTGACTCATAATCAGGGAGTCGTAGGATCATGCCCTACAGGGACCACAAGAGGCCATCGGCAATTGCCGGTGGCCTCTTTGTGGCCCCAAGGGGCTACTATCCCCCTGCACCCCCAGGGGACTGAGGGGCGGCCCCCTCAGACACCCCCAAGTCGCGCCGCTCCGAAGGGATTGCGATTATTCGTCGGGCTCTTCGCGTTCCCTGCAGGGCACACTCCAGATATTCACACCGCCGAAATGGAAATGAACCGCTCTTGCATTTCCTGCCGAAGATGCGGTAGAAGACCAGTAGTAGCCCAAAGATCCAGTATACAATAATTCGTCTTTATACTTTTCTTCGTTATACTGATAATTGCCGGGGGCAGGAAGGGCCGTTTTGCACACGGGAGGCGGCAGGAGGCCGGTTCCGGGGGCAGGAAGGGCTGTTTTGCACACGAGAGGCCGCAGCAGACAGGTCCCGGGGGCAGGGAGGGCCGTTTTGCACACGGGAGGCAGCGTGATACCACGGATAATTATTATCTTTGGCCGAAAGACATAGCAACATGATACAGAACGTAAACACCCAAAGACTCGCCACCCGCCTGATTGCCACCCTAGCCGGTTTAGTCCTTTTAGCAGCTTGCGGCAAAACCGACGACAGCGATTTTACCCTCTCCGGCGTTTCGTTCGAAGAGTGGCCGCTTACTGACTGTTCAACAAGCACCCGCCCCGTACGGGACCTCGTTGCCTATAAACTACTTGGCATACCCTATCAATGGGAAGAGGACTGGATGGGAAGCCCGACCTATATCATCACGCCTAAATTCCAAGAAAATGAGACATCGTTCTCTTACAATGACTACCTCGCCCGAAACCTCTGCAGCGGCACCCACGATGCCTATATGAATCTCATAGAGGGCAAGACCGATGTCATCATTGCCAGCCGTGACATATCCAGGAATGAAAAGGCGGCGTGCGCAGAGCTGGGGGTAGAACTGAAAACGGCTCCGCTGGCCATAGACGCTCTGGTATTCATCGTCAACCCCAAGAACCCCGTTAAGAATCTGACCAGTGACCAGGTACGGAAGATATATACCGGCGAGATAACCAACTGGAAAGAGGTCGGAGGCGTCGACCACGCTATAACCCCGTATATCCGTAATGCGGATTCCGGCAGTCAGGAGAAGATGGAGACGCTGGTAATGAACGGACTGAAAATGATTGACGGAACCGAAGAGACCTATATGTTTGAGATCATCGGCTCCCAGATGGCATCGCCATACCTGCAGCTTGAAAACGACGAATACGGCATCGGCTACACGCCCTTCTTCTACTGCACGGCGATGGTCCGCGATTTAATGAGTGTGAATATGCTGTCAATCGACGGCGTGGCACCTGCCAAGGAATCCCTTAGAGCGAATAAATATCCTTTTGTATCAAGCATTTACGCCGCGGTCCGCAAAACCGAAGACCAAGAGAGCATGGCATACAAACTCTACCGGTTCCTCTTCACAAAGAAGGGGGCGGACATAGTTGACGAGAGCGGGTATATCGCTATAAGGTAACTACCTGCCGAGGATTTCCGCAAGCGTGGGAACAACATCAAACTTGCGGCCCAGACGCTTCTCACTATAGCACACGCCATCGCGAAGGCTGGGGCCGTAAGCCTCTTCTGCCACTTCACGCGCTCCCTTACCAAAGTACAGAATATAAGTTCCCGCCGGAACAACTTTATCGGTCGATTGCGGATTGGTATTCGGCTCATAGCGTGTTGCCATGCAGAAAACCATTCTCCGACCCTGGTCTGTAAGGGCCTGGGGCATAACAGAGAGCATCCGGTCGATGAAAGAATCCATGGTGGCATAATCCTTCCATTCCACGCAGCCGATGCCCACCGGCACTTCCGACAACTCATAGTCCTTGTAATCCGAAAGATATATTTCGTAGTCGCTCATCCCGCTGTAATCGGTGAGAGCGTCCGACATGTTGCTGAAGATTACTTCAGCATCCGCCGGCCCAAGGTTCAGCTGCGTCGTCAGCGAAGTCCAGGCGCGCCTATCCTCCTCCGTAGTATTGTTCCTCGTAAGGTCGCTCGTGTCGCTCATCAGGCCGGCAAGCAGGATACGGGCCACATTGTCATTCACCGGAACTGCAGCCTGTTCGAACAACTCCCACACAAGGGAACAGGTCGAGCCAACCTCCTTGCGGTAAACATAGGTGCCGGCGCCGACCATATCGCCCGCCTGATGGTGGTCGATAACCTGAAGCACAATGCCTTCACGCGCCCCGGCAACACTCTGTGAGTACTCTTCATGGTCGGTTACAATCAGCCTGGTTCCAGCCGTGACGGAAGATTTAATCTCGGGAAGGTCGAATCCGAAATAACTGCTGACGTAATTCGTCTCATTGTTCGTCTTGCTGCTTACGAAGGCTTCGCAGTTGTAGCCGAGTTCGCGCATCAGGGCGGCATAAGCAAGCGAAGAGCAAACCGCATCGGTATCCGGCGTTTTGTGGCCGTAAACATGACAGACATCATCCCCCCAGGCCAGCGCAGCCATCATATTCCTAAAGGCATTGTCCGAATAGGGGTCAGTCTTGTTACAGGAAACCTGTACTGTTATCAGCAACAGAGCCAGGCCTGCCGAACGAATAAATCGGAGAATCTTATTCATATCTTTTCAAAAAAAGGGAGCCTGCTGACAGGCACATCGATGGTATGCGTGCCGCCTTCATAGATAGTGCCGTCGTCGGCCTTCCACGAGCCTTCGGGAAGAATAACGGTGCGGCTGTCTTCCGGAGTGACTACGGGGGCCACGAGGATATTGTCACCAAGCATGAATTCGTCCGTCACGCCCGCAAGGCCCTGGTGAGGGAAGCAGTATTCCAGGGGCGCGACAATGGGTTCTCCGGTAGCTGCGGCCCTCTTGTAGAGGCTTTCAATAAGGGGCATGAACCGGTTTCTGAGTGCAACTGCACCAAGCACTGCTGCATATTCTTCAGGATTGAGCACTCTCCAGGGAGCGAGGGAGAATTGCATCATGGGCATAAGGGCGTGAACCTGGGCGGAACGCACCAGCAGCTCCTCGTCGGTGTTGCCGCTCAGGAAGGTCTCGAAGCTACCGCCGCCCACCATATCGGGGCAGCAGAAGCTGAAGCCCATCAGGCTCTCGGCCATCATTTCGGGGATGAGCTTGGAGAGGTCCTCCCAGGAGTGCGCCTTGTCGTGAAGGCGCTGAACTATGGGTTTGCCCGCATTGCGCCAACCGGCGCGTAGCTCGTTGTAGGGGTATTTTGACGCCAGCTGCACAAAGAGCGAACACTGCTCCCAGCCGGGAACCTGACCGTCCGCAGCCTCGGCCTCGGAGGGGTAGAATTCAAAGTCGGCGGCATCGAACTTGAAGCCGTCCACGCCGTATTCTTTCATCAGGCGATGGAGTTGGTCGTCAAACCATTCTACCGACTGGGGGTTGGAAAAGTCAAGCACGGCAGAGGTGCCGTTCCACCAGCGGACCGGATAAGGGTCTCCAGCTTGAGGGGTGCGGAGAAAGCCGCTGAAGCCGTTGATTTCCCGGCAGATAAGGTACTGGTCCATACTCACGAACGGGCATATCCACAGCATCACCTTGAACCCCAGGCGGTGCAGCTCGTCGCACATTGCCTTGGGATTGGGGAAACGTCCGGGATGGAAGTTCCATTTGCCGTAGTCTTCCTGCCAGGTATCGTCGATCATTATGATTCCCGGGGGCAGGCCGTTGGCAAGGATGCCGCGGGCGTAATTGAGCACGCCCTCCTGGTTCTGGTCGTACATCAACTCGATCCAGGTATTGTACTGGGGCTGGCGGTAGAATTCTTCGGGCGGAAGTTCTCCGGAGGCGGGAAAATGTGCGGCGGCAGCGGCCCGGTAGGCATCGGCCAGATTGTCACCCGCCTTGACCACCTCCACGTCCCCTTTTACCAAGAGAGACTTGCCCTCCACGCTGAACGAAAACGGCTGCTCGCTCCACACGTAGCGGCCGTCCGACAGCAGCAGCAAAGGGGCTACCTGATTGGCGCGGTTATTCGACAGATCGGCGGAAAAACCTGACTTATAAGGCATTGACGATCCGTCTTTGATGCGTCCGCCCCATACTGCGGTACCTTCCCAGAGGGGAACTACTACTCTGTGGCCGCAACTCGCGGCAAAGAAAGCCAACAGCGTACAAATAAGTATCTCTGAACGTTTCATTCCGAAATATACGTAAAAATGAGTACATTAGCAGCAATCTTCGTATGATACAATGAAAAAGTTACTGCCCTTCTTTATCGCCCTTGCCTTGCTCCTGCCCTTCGGGAGCCTGATTTGCCGGGCTTCTGTCCCAGCACCGACGGACGAGTGGCTTCAAGACAATTACTCCAGGCGTGAAGTGTATATCCCCACCAGGGACGGCGTGCGGCTGCATACAGCCGTTTATGAGCCCAAAGACTCGCTGCTGCACCCCGTTATAATGATTCGCACGCCCTACGGTATAGTGAATTCCGGAGAGAAACTTCCCGGGAGCCTGAGGAGCTGGATGAAGATGTTTGCCCTGAACCGTTATATCATTGTATTCCAGAGCGTGAGGGGGACTTTTCTGAGCGAAGGGACCTACGAGAATATCCGCCCCCTCAAGCCGGAAGGGGCAAGCTGGTCGGAGATAGACGAGGGGAGCGACGCCTTCGATACGGTGGAATGGCTGATCAAGAACACCAGGAACAACGGAGCCGTGGGCGTGAAGGGTGTATCGTATCCCGGCTTCTACGCCACTACTGCAGGACTCTGCGGACATTCTGCCATCAAGGCCATCTCGCCGCAGGCTCCGGTAACCGACTGGTGGCGGGGCGACGACGCCCATCACAACGGGGTGTGGATGCTGGATATATACTCGTTTGCAAGTTCTTTCTTCCGCGTGCGCCAGGCGCCGTCCGAAAAAGGGCCGGAGCGTGTCGTAAACATCGACCGCGACATCTACAGCTACTTTATGCAGTACCCCGATTTTCCATCGCTGACGGCAAGTTTCGGGGAGCGTATCCCCTTCTGGGAAGAGATGATGCAGCATCCCGATTACGACTCCTGGTGGGAGGAGAGGAATGTGGCAAACAGGTTGCACGATGTGCGTCCGGCAGTGCTTGTGGTGGGCGGAAATTACGATGCAGAAGACTGTTACGGCGCCATTGAGACCTATGCCGCGCTCCGCCGCCAGTCGCCCGACACTCACGCGTACTTCGTATATGGTCCCTGGTCGCACGGCGGCTGGAGGGACTCGAAATACTCGGGCCTGGGTGACTCCTACTTCGGCGAGGGCTCGACCGATTACTTCGTTGAAGAGATCGAGTATCCCTTCTTTGCCTATTATCTGGAAGGGAAAGGGCGGCAGCCGGCCCCCGTACACATCCTTCCCTCCCGCGCCCTTGACGGTAGCACTGCTTACGATGCCAACCAGGACTGGAAAGTGTATTCCGAATGGCCGCTGAAGGAGCGAAAGGAGGTCTCCTTCTTCCTGAATGGAAAGAAGCTCTCCCGCAAGCGCCCGTGCGGCTCTCCCAAGGCGAGGCAATATGTGTCCGACCCAGCTGATCCAGTGCCTTATATGGGAAAGATAACCAACGGCCGGAACAAGAACTATATGGCTGCAGACCAGCGATTTACAGAGTCCCGGAAAGATGTCCTGGTGTATCGCGGCGAGCCTCTGAAGGAGGATTTGCTGGCAGAGGGCCCGGTGCCGGTGCACCTGATGGTCTCACTCTCCACCACCGATGCCGACTTTATAGTCAAGGTAATCGACGAGCGGCCTGACGGATACCGTATGCTGGTGAGGGGCGACGTGTTCCGCGCCCGCTACCGCGGCAGCCTGTCCCACCCCGAGCCGGTGACGCCCGGGGAAAGGACGGCTATCGACTTCACCCTCAACGATATAGCCCACATCTTCCAGAAAGGCCACCGCATCGTGGTGCAGGTACAGTCGTCCTGGTTCCCGCTTATGGCTATGTCGCCTCAGTTCTTCCAGGAGAACCCTTACACCGTGCAGGCAAGCGACTATCTCCCCTGCAGCATAAAGGTCTGGAACGACTCGAGGGTAAGCATTCCGCTTATCCCCGGCGTCTGATCCGCGGCTTATTGCACCTTTTCGTACACCAGTTCGAGCGACGAAACACCTATACCGCCTCCGGTACACATAAAGTAGTACCTTGTGCCCGCTGTGGTACCTTCGAGGTTGTAAGAATAGGTCTGGCCGCCTGTAGGCCAACTAATGCTGCCGCCACCGGACACGAAAGTGTGCGCATCGGCGATGGTCGTATCCACGTTTGTTTCGGCAACGGCCGTAACTATTCCAGCCTTGCGGGAACTGCTGTTAGTGAGGCAGTTGAATCCCGAGAGCTTGACGAGTTTGTATCCGGCAATGGCCGGCAGGCCTATGTACCTCCACGAAGCGAACATTACAAGACCGCCTTTGTCTTTTGACCAGGCCACGCGTGCCTGAGTTGCATTTCCGCACTCAGTAAGAAGGAATTCGTAGTTGGTTCCGTCCAGAGGGTAGATGCAAGTCTTGTTTCCGGGGCCGTCCTGCCACTTGTCGGTAGTAGGCCAGCCGGAAAGGGGCTCTCCGCTAAAATCGAATACAAGGGTCTTTGTCTCCACCTGGGGAGCTTCGGGCAGGGTGAGGGTACCGAGATTATAGATCTTGCTGCGCTCCAGGGCGGGGATGTCTATAGTCTTCACCAGCAGGTCGTTAAGATAGATCTTCAGCGGGGCGGAGAGAACTCCGGGCTTTACTGCCACATAATAATCGGTCCCGGTCGCCAGGGGGGCGTTCCCCTCAACAGCGAACTCCACGTAACTGGTCGTGGGCTGGCCATAAGCCTGCAGCGAGAGCTCCTTGGTCTGGACATCGACATCGGCCCTGAATGTTCCCGCAAGGGCATCGGCGTTGTCGGCCGTAATGCGTCCGCCCGTAACATCGGCGTCGGACACCCTGAACTTCAACAGGGCGGTGGCGTTCTTGAACGAGAGGGATGAACTTCCGCCCTCGGCAAATGCCACCGAAAGCGCCGCCTCCTTGTCGAAATTGTCGGCGACAAGGGTCTGGGGCGAGGGAATCTGCAGGCCAGCAAGCCTGTACGATCCGCTCGATCCGGTAAAGTTCACGCCCCTCTTGTTCGACCTGTAAGGGTAGGTGGCGAAATACATCTCTCCGGGCTCAAAGTCATCTCCGGTGTAGCTGAATTCGGCCGAGATAGAATTGCTGCCGAGAGTTGTGGTGAACTGGAAACCGGCAGTACTGGACTGGGCGCTGCCGGAGCTGAAGATGTTGATAGCATCTCCATTCTCCCAGAGCGTCTGGGGTTTGTTGTTATTGCGTCCAAGAACGGCCTTTGAGGAGGGTTCTTCCTGGAAACTGGCTGTAAAACTGAAGGTTTTTACCGGGGTGCTCTCTTTGGCACAGGCTGCAAGGACCAGGGCGGCGGCAGCCATCAATACAAATCTGCTTTTCATATTCCGCGGGATTTTACAGGTTTGACAAATCAACTTCTTCCCACTCTTCGGTAACTCCGTCTAAGTCGCTTGCGCACAAAAGACCGGAAATGTGCATTGTGAATGCTGCTGCGGCCGGGGCCTGGTAGGGAAATCGTCCCGGCAGCTTTGTCTCAATAATTCTCGTGTACATTTTATTTATCGTTTTGTTTTTGGAATATCAATACTGCCAGGTCGTAGCGGCCCAGGGTTACGCGGGAGCCCTTCCTGTTTATCTTTCCGGTCCCCGTGGCCGACGCTTCAACGAAGCTGTATCCGGGAACCTCTATGCGGGTGCGCTGTTTTTTGGTGGTATTCATCTGCTGGTTGGCCACCACGACGGCCATCTTGTCGCCGCTGACGAAAGCTCGCGCATCCAGGCTGCCGTTCGAGCAGCTGAAGCCCAGCTTATCGTTGTACCGTCCCATCAGCAGGCAGTCTTTGTACTTGTCCTTTATGGCATTGACCTGGGCCAGATATGCCTGATACACAGGGGCGTCGGAGATTATTCCACGGCAGCGGAAGACCTCGATGTCGTTGCGCTGCCCGTCGAGCACGGTGTTGTTTACGTGGCGCAGGGCATCCTCGTCGTCGCGCTGGCCGCGGTCGGTGAATATCAGCTCGGGGAAGGTGTAGCGGAAGAAGTTGATCCAGCGTTCGGGGCCGTCGTTGGCCGGATAGCCGTGGGTGTAGTCGCAGTACTGGGCCAGGGCGTCAACCGTGGCCTCGGCGCCCAGGGCAAAGTCGGGAGCCTTGTCGGCGTAGCGGTCGCGCAGGAGCTTGAGACACTCGGCGCGCTTGCGAATGCCGTACACGTCGGGCACCGGATACTCCCGGGAAGTATCCCAATTGGCGCTCTCGCCCTCGATGTAGCCCAGCTGGTCGTAGAATACGCTGTGCGCTCCCAGGGCGTAGGCCCTGTCCTGAAGGTCGAAGAGCAGCTGGTTCCACCTCGGGTCCATCATATTGGCTATGGCGAAGGTCCTTTGGTCATACTCTCCGAGCCAGGTGCCCTGGCCGGTGAATTTGTAGCGCTCCAGGATCTCGGCGCCGGTGTTGTCGTGCCTGCACAGCTCAGGCCCCGGGCCGTTGCGGTAGAAGCGGCTTTCGCGGTCGATGAGCTTGCCGTTGTAATAGAGCAGCAGATGGTTACCGGCGGCCTGGTAGCGGGCTATTTCGGCCTTGAGGGCCTCGTCTCCACCCTGGGTCTCGTCGGGGGAATAGTCGGGGTTGCCGTGGTCCATTCCCTCGGCCCACCATCCGAAAAGGAAGAGGGCGTTGCAGCCCACGCTCTGCCCGGCCTCGTTCACTATCCCGTTGATATCGGGATACTTGAAGAGGTACTCGCCGTACTGATGCTTGAAGATGACCCGCTGCCAGCTCTTCATTTCGCGCACCCACTGAGGCTCCCGGCGGTGGTCCCACCAACTGTCAGCCCAGCTGCGGTAGATTCCGGAGGCCACGTGCCAGCTGCCGGAATACGGCGCAATCACGTTGGCATTGCAGCTCCAGCTCTCGCCGCAAAAGCAGTGGGGATACTTGAAGAAGCCGAACTCCAGCAGGTCGTGCCTGCCGCTTGCCGGGTTGATGTAGGCCCTCAGGCCGTGCCAGGTGTCCTGGAAAGTATCGTCGTGGGAGCCGAAGTACAGGCCCTGCTTGTCTCCGAACAGGCCGAAGCAGTTCATAAACACCTTGTAGCCATACTTGACGTCGCGCTGGCGGAAGATCTGCTCGGGACGCTTGTAAGGAGAGGTCTGGGTCTTGTTTATCGCGTCCAGGGGGCTGGCGAACAGCATTCCTCCGGCCTCGGAAGTGAAGAGCTTGTGGTCGGAGGGGAGGCGGGCGCCGTGCACGAGGGGGTAGTGGAGCTCGCGTATCACCGTATGGGGCTCGTGGTTTTCGAGGGTGGAGCCGAAGCGTACCTTGTCGCCTTCCAGGGCCACGGTAAGGGTGACCTTCATATCGAGGGTACGGCCGTGAGCTGTCAAATGGCTGTAGCTCAGAGTAATGACATCGCCTTCCAGGCTTATCTCGGGCCGTTGCTCCGACCCCAGGACCTGAATCTCCTTCTCGTACGGGGCGTCGTAATAGAGCCTCCACAATAGGCCGCCGCCCGCATAGTCGTGCCCCGTAAGGACATTCCGCAGCGACTGCAGCGAGCCATCTTCTCCTATGCTCACCTCGATTGCCTGGTTGGAAAGGGAGTAGGGATTGGCCTGGGCGGTCAAAGCCGAAAGCAGAACCGCCAGAAACAGTATGCCTGATCTTGATAGTCTCATTTGGATAATTTGCAATTAACTATTACGGGGAAGTGGTCAGAGGCGTATTTGCCGTCGTAGAGCTTGTTGCTTATGCAAAAGTCGTTGATTGTGATTCCGTTGCCCCTGTGATATATATAGTCGATGCGGTACTTGCCGGATACGGTAGTGAATCCGTTGTACGAGGCACTGGCGCCGCTCTTCCGGAGTGCTGTCTGGTAGCTGTCTTTCCAGTAGCTGCGGTAGGTCTCCGAGGCCTGGTATTCGGGACGGGCGTTCATATCCCCCACGAAGAAAGACGGGAGACCTCCCGGATTGAAACGCTTCTCCTGCTCGATGTACACCGGCGCCAGGGCGGCATTTGGCTCGTTGTTCAGGCAGGCGTGGGTGTTCATAAAGAAGAACCTGGCGCCGCTCTGCTTGTGGGTCAGGATGCAGCAGCAGCCTCCCCTGTTGAACGAGCCGGAGCTGCCGGTGTCGTTGGTGCTCATAGTGTCGGGAGTGCCGGTCGCCCAGAAGAAGTGCCAGTCGGACAGGGCGAACGCCGAGGTCCTGTAGCCTATGCCATTGGCCTTGTTGCCGTTGCCGTTCTGCGAATAAGGGCTGAAAAAGCGGAAAGTATAGCTGCCCTTGAATTCGCTCTCCAGCCACGTCTGCATCTCGGTGCTGACTTCCTGTATGCCGAACACGTCGAAGCCGCAGTCGTTTATGGACTGCTTGAGGCGCTCCTTGCGGACGCTCCATTTGTTGACATCGTCGGTGTCGAGGTTGCTCATCCTGAGATTGTAGGTACCAAGGCACAGGGTGGCCTCGCCCGGGGCGTCCGAGCCGCCGGCATCGCCCTTCTGGGTAACAATGGCGACGGCCCTCTGGCCGCCGGGAGTGGTAAACACCACCGAGGCGCTGCGGGAGTCGTTGTATTTATTTTCGTTCACGCGGATAGTCACTATGGCACTGTCGTGGCCCGAGCTGCGGTCGGGGGTAATCCAGTAAACCGCCTGCCCGTCGTCACCCTCGGTGGTAACGCTCCAGGTGCAGTTGGCGGTCACTTCCAGCTTGTAGCTCGCCATATCCTTGGCGGCATCCACAGTGCCGGGAATTACCGAAACGGCCTCTTGTACGGGCACATCCTTGTGGCAGGAGTCCAGTATCAGGGCTCCTGCCGCGAAGGAGGCCATTATGATTAAAATACTGCGCATTGTGCAGCCGAATTAAAGTGAATCGTTTGAGTCGGGAGCCTCATAGAAGAGGCGCAGGCTCATTATTATGCTGGCGTTGGTCGAGGCCGTCAGCCAATATATGGTGCCGGGCTCCGTTGCGGTAAGCTCGTACACGTAGGTCTCGCCGTTGGTGACCTGGTTCTGGGGCTCGCCGCCCGGGACATACTCTATGTCGGCAACTGCAAAGTCGGCCGCATAGACCTGCTTGGATACGCCCACGTTGCGTGTGAAGCTGGCAGGGTCCTTGGTGCTGGCGTTCTGGACCATCTCCACCTTTACGAGTTTCATCCCTTCGATAGCCGGCAGGCCGAAGTAGCGCAGGGTGCCGCAATAAACGCCCTTTCCGGTACTCAGGTAAATATTGTGCGCCTTGGCGTCGTCGGGATCGGCAAAGGTGAAGTCGTAGTCGTTCCCCTCGAGGGTATAGGTAACCTGGGCGCGGCGGTGAGGGTTGTCGGTGGCGGTGCCTCCGTTGTCGGTGGCGCAGCCCGAGTCGCAGTTCTTAAGCTGCGACCAGTCGAAATCCTTGGTGGTGGGCCATCCCAGCCCATCTACGGTAAAGTCGAAGAAGAGTTCCAGGCCGGTGGGTTCGGGCTCAGGCGGCTCGGGGCCGGGGCCGGGACCGGGTCCCGGAGGTTCCGGACCTGGACCGGGGTTGGGATTGAAGCCCTGGGTCACGTCGATGAAGGCCTTGACGTCGTCGCAGAAGATGGTGACGGTGGCCTTGCGCTCAGCGTCGGTGGTGTTCTCGTACACGCGGACGTGGAAGTCCTTGTCGCCGGTGCCTCCGGCAAGGTCGCACTTGACCCAGTCTATGGATTCTCCTTCAGAATCGGTCTTGGAGATGGTCCAGGTGCAGTTGGCCCGGACCTTTACGTCGAATATCTGGTCTTCCCAGGAGGCGGAGATGTTCTCGGGGGATACGCTGATCACGGGATCCTCCTCCGGCTTCTGAGCTTCTTTTTCACAAGCAGCCAGCGTGGCTGCCGCCGCCAGTGCCGCGGCTAAGAGTTTCAAGTGTTTCATTCTTCTATATCCATTGCCAGCCCTCGTTCTGCCCGAGCTGGGGGTTCACGTTGGCTGCGGTTACGGGTATGGGGTAGAGGTACATCTTCTCGTCCCACTGAAGTTTGTAATTGTAAATGAGATAGCCGTAGCTGCCGCCCGACAGGGTGAAGTTCTTGTCGGCCGCAGTGGTAATCTTGTAGTTGGTCTCGTTGGAGGTCTTGGACGTAGACACCGAGAAGTGCTTGCCGTTGAAGTCAAAGCCGCTCTTGGCCTCTTCGGGGGAGATGTAGATGCCTCTCCAGCCCTGGTGGTTGTAGCGCCTCTCGAGTATGTCGCCCATATTCCAGCGCATCAGGTCGTCGTAGCGGTGTCCCTCTTCGAACATCAGCTCGGTGGCTCTCTCGCGGCGGATTTCAAGGGCGGCGTCGGACAGGGCCACGGGGTGCTTCACATCCACGGTGTAGTAGTCCCTGAGCCACTGGTCCTTCTGGTAGCTTGCGCTCGAGGGGAACGGGGCGGATGAAATGCCGCCGTGAACCTTGCGGAGCTCTCCTATGGTCTTGTCCCAGATGTCCTGAGTGAGCATTCCAAGCTCCTCTGCCGCCTCGGCATAGTTGAGCATAGCCTCGCCGAGCCTGAACACCGGCACCGAGTTGAGCGACTTGTCGGTGCCGCCCTCGTTCATCGGAGAGTACTCGGGAATAACCCACTTGATCCATATGTAACCTGTTGTGGTCCAGGTAAAATCGGGAGCAAAATCGACGGTCTCGCCCTTGGCGTTCTTCATCTTCTGGCCGGGACCCAGCACGCAGGCTGTGAGGCGCTTGTCGCGGGCGGAGAATTCCTTGGTGACGGAAATCTCGCCGGAAGGAAGGGGCTTGCCGTCGCTGCCCAGGAACATCATCACATAGTCTTTGGTGGGGCCGTAGAGCTTGGAAGAGGTGGTGGAGCAGTACTTGTAGGTTACTTTGTGCGCCACGCCCAGCTCTTCGTTGCAGGTCCTGCCCCAAATCACCTCGTCGGAGGGGAGAGTGGTGCTGGTAAAGAGCTCGCGGTAGTTGCCGTGGAGGGTGAACGGCGAATCGTTGACCAGGTTGCCGGAGTACTTGAGGGCGAGCCTCAACAGGTCTTCGGCCGACTCGTACTGCCCATTCCAGGGCTTGCCGGTGGAGGGGTTCACGCTGTGGTATTTACGGTAGGTGCCCTCGAACAGGAACACCCTGGAGGCAAGGGCCTCGGCGGTGTATTTATTGACGTAAACGCAGCCGGGAGTCCTTATCCCCTCGCCGGATTCGAGGCAGTTCTCGCACGCGAACACCAGGTCTTCCTTGACCATATGCATCACGTACTCCCTGTCCTGGCGGGGGCCGTAGAGTATCGCCGAGTCGGCGGGGCTCACCACGTGGTCTATCCAGTACACGTCGCCGAACTTCTTGACCTTGTTGAAGGTAGAAAGGGCCCTGAAGAAGCGGGCCACGCCCTCGTAGTGGTTGTAGTACTCGACACTTACGTTCTCGCGGGCGTTGCCCATATTGTCGAGCATATAGGCCACCTGGCGCAGGAATCCCCAGTTGGAGTACGCCCATCCCGAAGCGGTAGCCGCGGTATAGCGTTCAGGCCAGAGGAAAGACTCGGAGTCCTTGGTGCCGCAGAAGTCGGTGTACATATCGTCTCCCAGCGCCACGGCGTCGAAGGACGGGAGAGCCACGTCAATCAGTCCGTTGGTGTAGTACTGAAGGTCCGTCTTGCTCGCGAAGAAACGGTCGGCGTCGAACTTGTCTTCGGGCTGGCGGTCAAAGAACTTCTCGCAGGAGCAGAGGGCGGCAATCGCTGCAAGGCAGCATAAAACCGATTTAGATATAGTTTTCATTTCGCTTCTGGATTAGAGGGTTAGACTGATTCCGAAGGTAACGGAGCGGAGCAGCGGGTAGCTGTAGCCGTCGCCCATAGTGGTGGAAGTTCCGGAGTGGAAATCGGAGTCGCCGTTGCCTATCACCTCGGGGTCGAACATCGTGGTGTATTTGAACATAGGCGACCAGGTGAAGAGGTTCTCGCCGGTGACGTACACCCGCAGCTGCTGTATCCCGGCCTTGGAAATCAGGGCCTTGGGGAAACTGTAGTCGAGGGTGAGGGTCTTGAGGCGCACGTATGCGGCGTTCATCAGGAAGTAGTCGCTGGGGAAGGTGAGGGCGCCGGTGGCGCTGTCGGCGGTGCCGTAGGTCTGGCGGGGCCAGAAGGGCTTGTCGGCAGCGTTGGCGACCTTCCAATTGGTGTCGGACTTGTCCAGGATTACGTGGTTGAACTGCTGGTCCTTAAGCATATAGGCATATGCCCTGCCCCAGGAGCCCCAGAAGAAGTCGGTGCCCTGCGAGGGGTACCAGTCCCTCTTTCCTACTCCCTGGAAGAAGGCGCTCAGGCCTATTCCGTTCCAGCGGAAGTCGAGGTTGAGGCCGAACTGGTAGCGGGGAGCCTCGTTGCCTATGCGGTCGAGGTCGCCGTGGTCCTTGAGGGTCCAGGAGCCCGTGTTGATTACTTTGTCGGGCTTGAGATCGACGAACTTGATATCGCCGGCGTAAGGTCCGGACACGGGGACGAAGTTGTGGAATTCGTCTTTGTACCACGCGGCGGCTTCCTCATTGGTAAGGAACAGGCCGTCGGTGCGGAATCCCCAAATCTCTCCGAGTTCCTTGCCCTCGTAGTAGTTGAACATACCGCCGGACTTGTTGTAGTACTTGGTTACCCAGGTCCTGCTGTCCCACAGGCTTCCCTTTACGCTGTAAGAGAAGTCTTTGCCGCCGAGTTTGACCTGGTCTCTCCAAGACAGGGTGAGCTCCCAGCCGCGGGTCTGCAGAGCGCCGTAGTTGCCCTTGGGCGTGCTGTCACCGAAGGTGGCGGGAATCTCGGGACCTGCGATGTAAAGGTCGGTGGTGTTGCGGATGTAGTAGTCGCCCGAGAAGGAGAGACGGCTGCGGAGGAAGTCGGCGTCAAGTCCTGCGTCATAGGTAGTTACCTTCTCCCAGGTGAGATTGTCGGGAATTACCGAAGGGTCGCTCACCTTGTTCTGGAACGAGCCGTCGAACACTGCTCCGGTCTTGTTGATTCCAAGGGTGGTGAGGAAGGCATAGGCGGCCACGGTACCGTTGCCCAGGGAGCCTGCGTTAGCACGGAGCTTGAGGTTGTCGAGCCAGCCGCGGGTGCTCTTCATCCAGGGTTCCTCAGAGATTCTCCAACCAATCGAAGCCGAGGGGAAGAAGCCCCAGCGCTGGGACGTAGGGAACTTTGAGCTGCCGTCGTAGCGGGCGGACACCTCGAAGATGTATCTCCTCAGAAGAGAGTAGTTCGCGCGCCCGAAGAAGCCCACAATTCCGTAAGAGCTGCCGTCCTGCACGAGTTCCACCTCCTGGCCGTCCATAAGCTCGAAATTGGCGTTGTCGGGGTACAGGATGCCGGTGCGGAACACCCCGCGGCGATGGTACACATTGTCTTCGAGGTTCCATCCGGCCACCAGGTTAAGATTGTGATTCTCACCGAGTTTAGGGGTGAATGTGCCGATTATGTTGGCGGTTATGTGCTCGGTGTTGTAGTCGTAGTAACGGTAGTAGGAATCGACCTGCTTGACGTAGTCGGTCATTGCTCCGGGAGACACGCTGTAGGCCACGGGCGCCACGTAGCGGTCGAGCCCCCGGCGGGTGGACTTGAAGGCGAACTCGCCGCGTACGTTGAACACGTCCTTGAAGGGTTCGATTGTGATTCCCGAGGCGGTGGTGACGGTAAGACGATGGTCTTCCTGCGAAGAGTTGCCGTCGTTGAAGGCGGCATATCCGCCGGCCGCCGCGGCCACGGTGTAGGTGCCGTCCTCGTTGAATACGGGAATACAGGGGATACCCATCATTGCAATCTGCCTCAGCTGGCTGCCCACATTGCCGTCATTCTTGGAGAAGATGGGCTGGGTGTAGTCCATCTTGTACATCGAAGTGTTGTTGTCGATTGACAGCCAATTATTTATCTGCAGCTTTAACTTAGCGCGCAGGTTGTATGCGCCGTAGCTTTCGTTGCCCAGTTTGTAGATGGCATCCTGGGTGTAGTAGCGCCCTGACACGCCGTAGCTAACCTTGCCCGAAGTACCGTTTACGCTGATGTTGTGGGTGGTGGTGGTATTGACGGGCTTGTAGAACAGTCCGATATAGTTGGTGTCGGAGTAGTACAGCCAGCGTCCGTCCCAGAGTTCGGAGCTGTTCGTGTCGCCATTGGCCACGTGCTGGCGGTAACGCTCCAGGTAATCGGAAGGGATCTGGTAAATGTTCATCTTGGTGGGGAGCTTGCCCTCGGCCTGGGGCGTGGCGTCGTGCCCGAGCCAGTGCTCGTAGAAGTTCTCCACGAAGGTGAGGCCGTCGGTAACCACCCTGTCTTCCCAGCGTACGGTGCGGGTGTTGACCGATACCGAGCCGCTGTAGTTGACGGAGATTTTGTCTTCCTTGGCGTTCTTGGTGGTGATGAGAATCACGCCGTAGGCCGCGCGTGCGCCGTAAATGACGGAGGAAGATGCATCCTTGAGCACCGAGATGCTCTCTACGTCGTTGGGGTTGACGGAGGCCATTTCGCCTTCCACCCCGTCGATGAGCACCAGGGCGCCGCCGCCCTGGCCTATCGAGTAGGCGGTTTTGGATCCGCCAGCGGAACCTCTTGACACATAAGATGTTGCGCCTCCGCGGATGTACACCGCGCCCCCGTGCGTGGGCTTGCCGTCGGACTGGATAATGTTAAGGCCGGCAACCTCGCCCTGGAGGGAACGGGTAATGTTGGAGTTGGAGCGGTCTTCGAGCACCTCGCCCGATACGTTCTCCACGCTGCCCACGAGCTGGGACTTCTTGAGGGTACCATAGCCTACCACCACGGTCTCTTCAAGCATTTCAGCATCTACTTTGAGGGAGAAGTCGATAACCGCGCGGCCACCGACCGGCATCTCCACATCGGAAAAACCGATGCAGGAGCAAACAAGCGTGGCGTCGGGTGCTACGGCCAGTGAGTAGATTCCGGAAACGTCTGTTACCGTTCCTCCGGTACCGCCCTTTACAAGTACGGCGGCGCCCGGAACCGGTTCGCCGGTGGAAGCGTCTGTAACCTTGCCGGATACCTGGTGCGTCTGGCCCCAGGCGGCAGCGCCCAGGAGAAGTAGGGCGGAGAGCAGTGGTACGGCTCGCTTAAGTAGTTGTTTCATAAGAGCTTGGTGTTATTTCAAGATGATAATGTCGGAGTAAATCGCGCAGTGATCAGAAGGGTACAGGCCGTCGTACAGCCTGTCAAAGCAGCAGTAGTTCCGGGGCGCTATCTTGCTGCCGCGGAAGTAGATATAGTCGATGCGCTGGGCGCTTTCCATATCCTTTTCGACGTTATGGGAATTGAATGTTCCCTGGGGGCCCTGGCGCTTGCCGGCCGGCAGGAACTGGTAAACGTCGGTCCAGTAAGACCTGAGTATCTGCGAGCTGGGGCTGTCGGGCCTGGTGTTGAGGTCTCCCACGAATATGGCCGGAAGCTGCTCGGGGTTATACATTTCCGCCCTTTGAAGCAATATATGGGCAGCGTGCTCGTTGGCCTCGGGGCCGAGAGGCATATGGGAGAGCATAAAGAAAAAGGACCTGCCGCTTTTGAGGTCCTTGAACTGCGCGCAGCAGCCTCCGCGACGGAATTTCATTTCGTCCCAGCCGCCGCTTATGGTATCGGGGGTTTCGGAGAACCAGAAATGATGGTCGCCCAGCATCTTGAGACGGGAGGGCTTGTAGATTATGGCCTGGGCCTTGTTGCCCGTTCCGCCGTCGGCGCGGTAGGGGCTGAAGATGAATATTTCATAATCGAGGCCGGCCTCTTTGAAGAGAAGCGGAAGCTCCCTTATCATTGTGGTGTCCACTTCTTCGGCACCGAACAGGTCGTAGTCGATGTCTTTGATGGACAGCACGAGCCTGTGTTTGCGCTGGTTCCAGGCATAGTCGTCTTTGCCGAGGTCGGAGCGCCAAAGGTTGTACGATCCGGTCCTGAGGGCGAGGCTGCCGCAGGAGCAAGCGGCAGAAAGCAACAGTACAGCAACAATGAGCCTCTTCATCGCGTTATTAATGAATGTGTTTGATACAAAACTACAAGAAAAAAAAGCCGCCCCGACGGAGCTTCAAAATAAACAAGAGTTTGAAAACCTTGTTAACTTTGATATATAAGCATTTAACTATTTTTAGCAGATTGTAAAAACAAGACTATTTTACTATATTTGCGGTATGAGAAATTCTTGTTTTGCCCTATTGGCCTGCTTTTTCGCTCTCCTGGGCTGCTCCTCCCCGGGCAGGAATTATTTCCACGCGCTCGACCGCTCCATCGAGCTTAAGGACTATTACGACCTTACCCAGAACGCCAGGCAGGACTCCCTGGAGATGCTGTATTTAAAGGCCGACAGCGACTCCGAGAGGTGGGAAGCCTCTTTCAAACTGGAGAAGATGCAGTTCTACCGCGACATCGAATCGTGCTACGGCACGGTGAGCGATATGCTGCTCCTTGGCACCGACGAGCGCCAGAAAAAGATAAGCCAGTGCTGCTACGCAAACATACTCTACAGGATGGACTCGCTGCGCACGGCCCTGAATGTCCTTTCTCGCATCGACACCGTGGCAATGCAGCCTGAGGCCCTCGGCATCTATTGTTTTGCGGCCTACCACATTTACAGCAAGCTCTTCATCGACCATCCGGAATACGCCCAGGCCCGCAAGGATGTGATCGAAAAATGGTGGGAGAGCGACAGCACGAGCGTCGAATGTGCCTACTACCTCAACACTATCTTGCGCGAGGAGGGCAATTCGGAGGGCTCCCTTGAGAGGCTGCTGAACTGCCGGCTCAAAAGCCCCAACGACACCGCCAAGCAGTACTACTTCCTCGCCAGGGAATACCTGTACGAAGACGATACCGACAGCGCGGTGAGCTATTTCGCCCGCTCGGCCGAGTGCGATATGAGGCTGGGAGTCAAAGCGTACAATGCCTTGTACGAGCTCGCCCGCATCCTTTTCCGCTCGGGCGATATCGAGCGCGCCGACCGCTATATGCGCATAACCCTCAAGGACGCCTACTCATCGCACTACGAGTCCCGCTACGAGGATGTCATTCGCTCCGAGCTCGAGATTATGAACGTGCTTCTGGAGCAGCAGGGCCAGAAGAAGAGGGCGTACTACGTTACCAGCGTTTCCATCGCGCTGCTGCTCTTCGTGGCCATCGTGTCGATCTTCCTGCTTGCCCGCTATTCCTCGCGGCTTGACCAGTCGCGCCGGCAGTTGAGCGAGGTTTCGCGCATCAAGGACAACTTCCTGGCTATGTATATGGAGAAGTGCGTGGATTACCTCAACAAGGTTGACGAATACCGCTCGTCGCTGCGGCACACTCTCCGGCAGGACGGCGCCCCGGCGGTGTCGGCAATGCTCCGCCAGCCCTCGTTCGCCGCGGGTGAGTTCGACGGCCTCCTGGCCCACTTCGATTCGGCTTTCCTGGGAATCTTCCCCGACTTCGTGGACAATGTCAACAGCCATATGCAGCCCGAATACCGCCTGGAGATGCCTGAAAAGGGGGTGCTGTCAACGGAGCTCCGCATCCTGGCCCTTATCCGTATGGGCATTGCCAAGAGGCAGAAAATCGCCAAGGTACTCAATATGTCCGTCACCACGGTGTACTCGTATCACAGCAACCTCCAGAAGCATTCGCTGCACCCCGATTCGAGCTTCGACAGTGTGATAGCCAACCTGTAGAACTTGCATTGTACCGCAGCCAGAACGGCGCAGAAAGCGCATTCTTGGCCGGAATTTTGTGATTATTTCTTTTTTTCAGTACATTTGTTTTTTACAAAAACAACAAACCACACTAATGGTACGCCAGCTAAGCGAAAAAGTATTCTATATCGGCTCAGACGACCTTGACATCGATCTGTTTGAAAGTCAATATGTTGTGCCGGAAGGAGTGTCTTACAACTCCTACCTCATACGCGACTCCAAAATAGCAATCCTCGACACTTCCGACGCCCGCAAGGGCACAGAATGGCTCGCCAACCTCAACGAAGCCCTTGCGGGGCGCGAACCCGACTATCTGGTGGTCCATCATATGGAGCCGGACCATTCGGCCCTCATTGCAAAGGCGCTGCGTTACTATCCTTCCGTAACGCTGGTTGCCAGCGCGCAGGCTCTCAGGATGCTGCCCCAGTTCTTCCCGGATATCAAGCTGGAGGGCCGCACCCTAGCCATCAAAGAGGGGGACACCCTGCCCCTCGGCACCCACACGCTGCACTTTGTGGCCGCCCCTATGGTGCACTGGCCCGAGGTTATGGTGAGTTTCGACGATGCCGACGGAGTGCTTTACAGCGCAGACGGCTTCGGCAAGTTCGGCGCCCTGGGCAAGTGCGGATTCTACGGCCGCGATGACGACGACTGGGCCTGCGAGGCACGGCGCTACTACTTCAACATCGTAGGTAAATACGGCACCCAGGTGCAGCAGCTCCTCAAGAAGGCCGCCGCTCTCCCCATCAAGGCGATACGCCCCCTGCACGGCCCCCTGCTGGAAGACAACCTGCAGGAATACATCCATCTGTACGACGTCTGGAGCCGCTATGACAGTGAATCGGAAGGCATCTTCATAGCCTGCGCATCCATCCACGGAGGCACCCTGGCCGCCGCAGAGATGCTGGCCCAGATACTCCGTACCAAGGGCGCAGGCAAGGTGGTGGTAAGCGACCTGAGCCGCACCGACATCGCCGAGAACGTGGAGGATGCGTTCCGCTACCCCAAGATAATACTCGCCGCCGCTTCGTACGACGCCGGCCTGTTCACCCCTATGTACGAATTCCTGCACCGCCTGCAGATCAAGGGCTGGCAGCGCAAGAAGGTGGGACTGCTGGAGAACGGATCCTGGGCCCCCAGTGCCGGAAGGGTGATGAAAGAATTGCTCGGCGCTATGAAAGAAATAGAGATCGTGGAGCCGATGGTGACCATTCGCAGCCGTATGCACCGCGAGGATTTCCCCGCAATGGATGCATTGGCCGACGCTATCCTGAAATAACTTTTTTAATTCATTCTTTATATTATGAAAAAATTAGTTCTTATCATTGCTGCAGTCTTTGGCATGGCCATCGCTGCAAACGCCGCCAACTACAAAGTTGACAACAACGCTATCGACGCTCTCATCGAGAACGCCGAGGAGGTATTAACCATTGAGGTTGCAGAAGCTGCTCCCCTCGCAGCCAACCTGCCTACCGTGAGCAAGAGTGAAATCCAACCCGCCGTTGCACTCGTACTCAACTTCCTTCTGGGTGGTTTCGGTATCCACCGTCACTACATGGGCACCTCACCTGCTATGTGGGCCATCTACACGTTTACCTTCGCCGGTATCTTCGGTATCGTCCCCACTGTTGACCTGGTTATGCTTATAATCGGCACGATCAACAACGATATCGGCCAGTATATCAACAACCGTAAATTCTTTATGTGGATCTAATCCTTGAACTTAGGTAGAACCATAATCACTTTGCTGCTCGCCGCGGCCGTACTTCCCCTGCACGCGCAGAGGAAGGTAAGCGCCGACGTGCAAATCAAGTCCGTGGCGGGCGGCAAAGTTGCTACAGTCACCAAGAGCGTCTATTGCAACGGCAATGGACGCCTGGTGACTTATTTCCGTAGCCCCAGGGCCTATTATATGGTCACCAACACCAAGGGTGAGATGCAGGTGTATTACCCTGGCACCAACGAGGTAATGACCAAGACCGACTCCGAACTTAGTTCGAGCACAGACCTGCTGTGGCTCTTTATGAGCGGACGCATCGACGACCTCGGACTTGGAGCTTACGGCTACAAACAGACGTCCAGCACACGCGAGGACGGCTTAATCAAAAAGACTTTCGCCGCAGCGGACCCTTCCCGCCCTGCGGTAGAAATTGTGTATGAGGATTATCTCCCCATATATTGCGCCTACACCGACGCCGGCGGGAAGCTTCTCAGCAAGAAATATCTCTCTGATTATAAGCGTTTCGGGCGCTTGACCCTGCCGCTGCGTATGACCGACATCAACTTCGGCGAGGGCAAGGACTCTTCCGTGGTAAGGACCATCTACTCCTCCGTAAAGGTGGATGTGGACGACCCTGCCTTCTCTTTCCAGGTACCCGCCGACGCTACCCCTATGAAACTCCCCGAGGCCTCCCGATGAACAGGCCTCTCATAGCTGCCGCATACTTGCTGCTGCTGGCCTCCACCCCCCTTTGTGCCCAGCAGGAGCGGGATCTTATGCTGCACGCAGACTTCGACTCCCTGACAGTCAGGGAAACTTTCCCGAAAAGCGCCAACGGCATTGAAAAAGCCGCCATAACGATAGGACGGCAGATTCTGGGACACAACTACTACAATCCTCCCAACGTACTGTTCCTGCGGCAGGCCGTACGGGAAATAGGGCCCGTACGAGGCATACTCGCCACATCGGACAGGCTGCTCAGGGCCTCCAAGATAGGTACCGCCGACTACAGCCTCCCCCGTCCCCCTCTCGGCATCGAAGAAGGCCCGGAAGCATACACCCATAGGGCCCTGACGAACGGGAGTACTGGCGCCGGGGCCCTGACGGCTACGACCTTGGCCCTTACGAACGAGAGTACTGGCGCCGGAGCCCTGACGGCTACGACCTTGGCCCTTACGAACGGGAGTAGCCGTCAGGCACCAGGCGCTGTCACTGGCGAAGGGGCTGCTGACGGCATTCCGGGAGCCGACCTTGGCCCTTACGAACGGGAGGCGCCCGGAATACCGTCAGCGACCAAAAATATCTCCGCCGACTACGAATTTGCCCTGTACCTAATAGACAACGACCTAAAGCAAGACGCACTCAAACTGGTTTCGTCCCCCTGCTTTACCCCCTCCGATACCCTCTCCTTCCTCCGCGGCTGGGCAAACTACAACCTCAAGCAACTCCCCCAGGCCCGGCAATACTTCCAAAGCATACCCAGGGAGTCATTTTTCTACGACCGCTCCCTCTTTTACTCCGCTGCAGTCTCCGCCCATATGGGCGACTTCACCACCCCTGTGGCCGGCCTCAAGAGCTACGACGGCCCCTACACCGAGCTGCGCGACCTTCAGCTCTCAGGACTCGCCCTCCTGAGGGACGACCCGGATGCCTTCAAGCAAGCCAGTGCGAGCTTTGCATTCAACGACTTCGCCCTCCAGGAAGCCGAGCACACACTGTGCGGAATATACGACTCGCGCTATGTAAAACGCGCCAAAAGCCCTGCGGTAGCCGCCATAGCGTCGGCCATAATCCCCGGTGCGGGCAAGATTTACGCGGGCAAACTGGGCGAGGGAGTATCGGCCTTCCTGCTAACCGGAGTATTCGGAGCCATCACCGCGGAGCACTGGGTCAAGGACGGGCCCGCCAATTGGAAAACCATAGTACCGGGACTGCTGGGCGCGTTCCTGTACATAGGCAACATATACGGCAGTTATATGTCGGTAAGTATTTATAATTCAAACCTCAAAGATGCTCAGGATACGGCTGTTCTGTATAATATCCATATTCCTCTCCGCTCTGTATTCAAGTAGGGCGCAGGATTGGGAAGAACTCGCCGTAGAGTACGAGCGGGCCGTTTACTCCGGGGCATCCCTGGAGGAGGCGAACGCTGCACTTATGGCCAAGGCGCGCTGTTACAAGGCCCTTGGCCGCTACGCCGAGGCGTCGTCCACCCTCGCCCGCGTGAGGATGTTCGCCCTCACTCCCGAGGAGAGACAGGAAGTGCTTTTCCAGCAGGAGCTCTGCCGCTTTATGGGCGGAGAATTCGAGCAGGCGGCGGCTATGGTTGAAGAAGTGGAGCCCCTTACTCAGGACGTGCTGCTGCTTCACGCCCTTGCGCTTGCCTACTGCGGACGCTACGACGAGTCGGAGATTTACGCAGCCCGCTGCATCAGCTGGAACGGCACCTGCCCGCGCCTTGGAGAACTTCTGAAGTTGTACGAAGGGCACCCGAGGGTGAAATCGGAAAAAACCTCAATGATTCTCTCGTTCGTGCCTCCGCTCGCCCACTTCTACAACGAGGCATACGGCGAGGGACTGCTCTCCGCCGGCCTGAACGCCGCATCGCTGGGGCTCATAGTGGCCAACCTGCTGGGCGGATACTGGGTTTCGGGGATTTTGGGAGGCGGTATTGCCCTCGACTACACCCTGATGGGGAACCAGGAGCGTAACGCCTTCCTGGTGCACAAGAACAACACCAACGGCCCGATAGCTTTCGGCGAAAAACTCCGCGCCCTGCTTGGCGATATATTGAACGATTATGACTAAAGCACAACGATATGAGGCCGTAGTGGCCTGGTTCAAGGAGAACGTTCCGGTGGCACAGAGCGAACTGGTCTTCGCCGACCCGTACCAGCTCATTGTGTCGGTGGTCCTGTCGGCCCAGTGCACCGACAAGCGGGTCAATATGGTCACGCCGGAGCTGTTCAGGCGCTTCCCCACGGTCAAGCATCTTGCCGCCGCATCCACCGAAGACATACTTGAGTGCATACGCAGCGTATCCTACCCCAACAGCAAGGCGGCGCACCTGAAGGGGCTGGCAGAGAAAATCTTAAGCGACTTCGGAGGGGCGGTTCCCGGCACCGTGCAGGAGCTGATGACCCTGCCCGGAGTCGGACGCAAGACGGCAAACGTGGTGGCGTCGATCGTATTCCAGGAGCCCGTCATCGCCGTCGATACCCACGTGTTCCGCGTGAGCCACAGGCTGGGCCTCTCGCGCGGCAAGACTCCTTACGAGGTGGAGAAAGACCTGGAGAAGCATATCCAGGTGTGCGACCGCGCCGTTTCTCATCATTGGTTAATCCTGCACGGCCGTTACGTCTGCACCGCACGCGCTCCTAAATGCGGAGAGTGCGGCCTGAGCGGCTTCTGCGCTTATTTTTCACGCAATGCAAAGAGTTAAGAACATAGTTGCCGCGCTGCCCTCGGCCGAGGTAATCGACGTCGAGGAGTTGCGCCGCGCCATTTTATCCGGCTCGATTGACCTGATATGCGTGCTGGGGCCTACGGCGTCCGGCAAGACCAAGTATGCCGTAAAACTCGCGAAGGCGCTTGCCTTGGAGGCTCCGGACACCCCGGAAGGAACCCTCCCCGCAAGCGGGTCCCCTCCCTCTTCGGGAGTCAAAGTTCCTTCCGGAGAGCCCGGCGCCCCCAAGGGCATCAGCTGCGAGATTATTTCTGCCGATTCACGTCAGGTGTACCGCGGAATGGACATAGGCACGGGCAAAGACCTGTGCGAATACGGCTCGGTACCGTATCATCTGATAGACATTGCCGAACCGGGCACGCAATACAATGTGTACCGCTTTCAGCAGGACTTTGCAAGGGCGATGGAAGACATTCGCGGCCGGGGCGCCTTCCCCATTCTGTGCGGAGGCACCGGACTGTACATCAGCGCCGTTACCTGCAGCTACGACTTTCTGAGCAAGAAGCCCCTTTCCGCCCCCGTCACAACGTATCCCGGCGCAGTGGACCTCGACTTGTACGAACCCAACGGGGATCTGGCGGCGCTCAGGACCTACTTCATAGGAACCCTGGTCAGCAGGGAAGTCAGGAACGCTCGCATAGATGCCCGGCTCGACGCCCGCCTGGAGGAAGGAATGGTCGATGAAGTCAGGGCGCTGCTAAAGCGCGGCATACCGGCCCAAACCCTTATCAGCTACGGACTTGAGTACAGGTTCGTTACTCTCTACCTGCTTGGGCAGATGGACTACGCCACTATGCGCGAGCGCCTTGCCACAGCCATCCACCAATTTGCAAAACGCCAGATGACCTGGTTCCGCGGTATGGAACGAAGCGGCATCTGCATTCACTGGACAGAAGTTTAAGATATGAAACGCACACTCACCCTCCTGCTGCTTGCCAGCTTTGCGATATGCTGCAAACCCGAGGCGAATCCCGATTCAGGCAAGACCGACGATAACACGCCCGTCGTACCCAAACCCGAGCCAGAACCGGAACCCGAACCCGAACCGGAGCCGGACCCCGAGCCCGAAGTCAAGGGGCAATGCATCGACGCCCCGCTGGTGCTCACGCTTGAGACCGCACCCGAACTCGGCAGCGAGGGAGTGATAGCGGTTTGCTCTTCCGACGGAAAAGAAGTCGACCGCATCGACCTGGCCGACCTTGCATCGGTCAGCATCCGGCCCGACGGGTCTATGGTTCCGCGCGCAGCCATTGGCGCCGACTCCAAATTCAACACCGCAATGGACGCCCTCAAGTCGGGAAGCCGCTACAGGGTAGTGCATTACACTCCGCTCCGGATCAAAGATAAGTCGCTCATTATCAATCTGCACAACGGAGTGCTCAACTGGGAAGGCTCGTACTATGTAACCATCGACGAGGGAGTCATCAAAGGGCACAAGGGCATAGCCAAAGACGAGTGGAGCTTTACGGTCAAATCCAAGCCCTCCGGCAACAATCTCAAGGTGCGTCCCGACGGCAGCGGAGACTTCTGCACGGTGCAGGGGGCTCTCAGTTATGCCTCTTCTTTGGGCAAAGATGTGGAAGTCACCGTGGATGTGGGCGCCGGAACCTACAACGAGCCGCTTTTCCTGCGTGACAAGAACAAGGTTACCATAAAAGGAGCCTCCAGCACGGGCACTGTTATATCGTATCCCAACAACGAGAGCTGGTGCCCGGGAAGCGGCGGCTCGCGGAGCTCCAGGCCCGTGGCCGGAGCGGCCGTTTCCACTTCCGGCGGACGCTCGCTGATGCTTGTGGAGAACTGCGATGCTCTCACTATCAGCGACTTAACCCTCGAGAACAGCTTCGGGGAGCTCAAGGGCCAGGCCGAAGCCATCTATTTTAATTCCGGATCCAACCAGCACCGCCTGACCATAGATAACTGCAGGCTCCTGTCGTTCCAGGATACCTTCCTCTGCAAGGGTGTGGTATGGGTACACAAGAGCCTGATCGCTGGGCACTGCGACTTCATCTGGGGCTACCCCAAGGCCTGCCTGTTCGAAGATTGCGAGATACGTGCCCGTGCAGCCGGATACATCGTTCAGGCCCGAATACAGAACGCATCCGACAAAGGCTTCGTATTCCTCAACTGCCAGCTTACCGCCGAGGATGGCGTCAAAGACGGAAGTATGTACCTTGCCCGCTCGGGAGGAGACAGCAAAGTGTTTGACAATGTGACATTTATCGACTGTTCGATGTCCGGCGTCATAGCCTCAAAGGGCTGGTACACATCTCCCGCGCCCACGCCCTCGACGCCCACCGCCACATCGGGATGGAAAGAATACGGCAGCACCGACTCCGCCGGCAAGCCGCTGAGCGGCCACAGCGCGCAAGGTAAATACCTCACCGCCGAAGAAGCCGCCCCCTATTCCTCCCGGGAGGCCGTACTTGGATGGTAAAACCCCTATTCGGCGTACAGCCGGATAAGGTTCTTGATTACTGCCGAGGCCTTTTCCATACTCTCGAGCGGAATCCACTCGAACTTGCCGTGGAAGTTAAGGCCTCCGGCAAAGATATTCGGGCAAGGAAGGCCCTTGAATGAGAGGTTTGCACCGTCGGTACCGCCGCGTATGGGTTGGATGTGGGGCTTAACGCCGGCCATTTCCATAGCCTTGACGGCCTTCTCCACCACGTGGTAGTGCGGCTCCACCATCTCCCGCATATTGTAATACTGGTCTTTGATGACGGGCGATGCTGTACCGGCGCCATACTTGGCGTTGATAAAGTCGCAGCACTCACGCATCACCACTTTCTTCCTCTCAAAAGCAGCGCGGTCGTGGTCGCGGATAATCCAGGTCAGGGTAGCCTCTTCCACCGTGCCCTTGAAGCCTATGATATGGAAGAATCCCTCATAGTCCTGCGTCAGCTCGGGCCTCTGCCCGACCGGCAGGAGAGCCGTAAGCTCCTGGCCTATCAGTATGGCATTCAGCATCTTGCCCTTGGCATAGCCGGGGTGGACATTGCGCCCCTGGATATGCACTACGGCCGATGCGGCGTTGAAATTCTCAAACTCCAGCTCGCCCACTTCGCCTCCGTCCATAGTGTAGGCATAATCGGCCCCGAAGCGCTGCACATCGAATTTCACCACGCCGCGACCTATCTCTTCGTCGGGAGTGAAGCCTATCTTGATAACCCCGTGCTTGAATTCGGGATGCTCCACGATGTACTGCACGGCATCCATAATCTCCGCCACGCCCGCCTTGTCGTCGGCACCCAGCAGGGTGGTTCCGTCGGTGGTGATGATGGTCTCTCCTTTATGGGCGAGCAGCTCGGGAAAATCGGCAGGGTCGAGCTTCAGGCCGGGCACGCCGGCAAGGTCTATGGCCCCACCGTCGTAGTTCTTGATAATCTGAGGTTTAACCCCCTCTCCGCTGGCATCGGGAGCTGTATCTACGTGGGCTATGAAACCCACCGCGGGCACAGGCTTGTCGATATTGGAGGGGATGGTGCCCATAACATATCCATATTCATCGAGCGTGGCCTCTACACCCATAGCCACAAGTTCATCGCGGAGCATCTCCAGCAGCACCAGTTCCTTGGAGGCGGAAGGCTGGGAGTCGGACTCCTCGTTGGACTGGGTATCCACCGCCACGTAGCGTAAAAAACGGTCAAGAATGCTAATCATTTGTCGGAATTTTTAATGGAAGCGTAAATCATATAGCCGCAGAGGGCAAGGAATGGCACGATGGCTATCATCTCGGCACCCGAGGTACCGGAAGCGCCTACGGCATTCCAGCCGGAAAGGAACCAGTCCACGCCGGCGAACTTAAGAATGGCCGAAACCACGCCCATAAGGGCGCCGCCGGCGATGAATCCGCTGGCAATCAGGGTGCCTTTTTCAACCCGTGCACGGTTGACGGAAGCATCTTTGCTGCGAGAGCCCACGAACCACGAAATGGCTCCGCCCACCAGCAGCGGCAGGTTGAGGTCGATGGGGATGAACATTCCAAGGCAGAACGCAAGGGCGGGCACCTTGAAGACGGTGAGGGCGATGGCGATCAGGGCGCCTATCCCGTACAGCAGCCAGGGGGCGCTCCCGCCGTTCATCATAGGCTGGATGACCGCCGCCATAGCATTGGCCTGAGGCGCCACCAGGGCACCCTCGCCGGTGAATCCGTAGGTCTTGTTGAGCACCAGCATAACTCCTCCCACGGTGGCTGCGGCAACCGCCACACCCACAAATTTCCAGGCCTCCTGCTTGCGAGGAGTGGTGCCTATCCAGTAACCTATCTTAAAGTCGGTGATCAAGCCTCCCGCAGTACTCAGGGCCGTGCAGACCACGCCGCCGATAACCATAGCGGCAACCATTCCGGCATTGCCCTTGAGGCCCACGGCGACGAGCACCAAAGCCGTGATAATGAGCGTCATAATGGTCATTCCGCTCACCGGGTTGCTGCCCACTATCGCAATGGCGTTGGCAGCCACGGTGGTAAAGAGGAAAGCTATAAGAGCCACGATGACAAGGGCGATGAGAGCCTGCCATACATTGTGGACCACACCCCCGAAAGCGAAGAATGCAAAGATGCCGAGAAGGGCGATGATGATGCCCGTTATGACGGTACGCATAGGCAGATCCTGCTGGGTACGCTCGGCAGCCGCTGCGCCCTGGTTCCCCTTGTGCTTGAACTCTCCTACCGCAAGGCCCACGGCGCTCTTGATGACGCCGGCGCTCTTGATGATACCGATAATGCCGGCCGTTGCTATACCGCCTATGCCTATGTGGCGCGCATACTCCTTGAAAATCTGCTCGGGAGCCATCTGGCCCACTGTGGTTGCTATACCGGTGCCCATCAGGTCGATGACCTGTCCGCCCCAGATAAGATTCATCAGAGGGATGATGAGGAGCCATACCAGGAACGAACCGCAGCAAATGACAAAGGCGTACTTAAGCCCGATGATGTAGCCAAGGCCCAGCACGGCGGCGCCGGTGTTGAGCTTGAGTACGAGCTTGGCTTTGTCGGCAACCACCTGCCCCCAGTGCATTACCGTGGTGCTGACGGTCTCGGCCCAGGCGCCGAAAGTGGCCACAACAAAGTCGTACAGACCGCCTATGAGGCCGGCCAGCACGAGGGTCTTGGCGCTGCTGCCGCCCGCCTCGCCGCTCACCAGCACCTGAGTGGTGGCCGTTGCTTCAGGGAAGGGATACTTGCCGTGCATCTCCTGCACGAAGTATTTGCGGAACGGTATCAGGAACAGTATGCCTATCACACCGCCCAGCAGCGAGCTGAGGCACATCTGCCAGAAATTGACTTCAAGCCCCAGAATATAGATTGCAGGAAGAGTGAATATGGCGCCCGCCACCACCACGCCGGAGCAGGCTCCGATGCTCTGGATAATGACATTCTGCGCCAGTGCGTCGTTCTTTTTAAGGACTCCCGTCACGCCCACTGCAATGATGGCGATAGGGATTGCGGCCTCGAAGACCTGGCCTACCTTAAGACCCAGGTACGCTGCCGCCGCCGAGAATAATACGGTCATCAAGAGTCCCATCGTCACGGAGTACGGGGTCACTTCCCGGGGGTTCCTCCCCGGTCCCAGTATCGGCTGGTACTTCTCCCCCGCCTGAAGGGGCCTGTGTGCGTTTTCGGGCAGCTGCACGTTTTTGTTCTCTTTCATACTGCTTTTTGTATTTCTCAATGTACTTTTCGAGCTTGGCCTGGTCTTTAGCCTCCTGCCTCTGGATGGCCTGCAGGCGGCGCAGTTTACGTGCACGCTCCTTCTCGAGGGCTTTCTGCTTCTTGGCCTCTACCTTCAGGGAGTCGCGGCGGTCCAGTTCGGCCCAGCGCTTTTCCTTCTCGGCAATGCGGGCGTCGCGCTTGGCGATGCGCAGTTTGCGGCGTGCCTCCCTCTCCTCGAGGCGCTTCTGCTTGGGATCGACGGTATGCACCGCGAGCGGATCATCGTCGGGCGTAAGGTTGAGCTGGGTGCTGTCGCGCTTGGCGGGGACCCCTCCCAGGGAATCCAGTTGGACGGGCGAGTCTTTGAGCGAAAGGGAATCACGCAGGGCCAGCGTATCGAGCTTGCTTATAAGCGCGAGCGAGTCCAGCACGGCGAGGCTGTCGGCCCTGGCAAGCGAATCCAGGCGGCTGAGAGAGTCCCGAAGGGCCTTTCCGGCCGCGGCGGTATCCACTTTAGGCTTGGGAATCCTCGCCAGCGAATCCCTGATGGCTATCTCGCGGCGTATGCGCGGCATATAGCCCGGGAAGTAGATTTCGGTCTGGCGGAACTCGGCGCGGGGCTTGGACAGGTAGCGCCTGCGCTCGGAAGGCCTCACCTGGAGGGACGTGATGTCGGTCGGGTCGGACGGGCGCTCGTCGGGGCGCCACTTGAAACCCTTCATCGTCTGGTCGACCTTGGGCAGCTGAACCACCGGATAGGCGTTGTTCTTGGGCTGCTCGAAGTAATAGACCTGGTCGATGTTGCCGTCCAGCAGAAGGGCCGAGAGCATCTTGGATTCCACTTTGTTGACCGTGGCCAGCACTCCGTTCTCCCTGAGGTAGAACAGGGCGGCGGAGCCTCCCAGGGCATCGAAACGCTTAAGTGAATTGTCGAGCGAGTCAAAGTAAGCCATCACTTCGGCTCCCTTTATCTGGTCGTAGTAGAGAGAATCCTGCTGGGTTATGACGAAGGCGTTGGACTGGAGCGAGGCCTTCTTGGGGCCGCCCGTACCCACCAGCACAAACACGCTGTCGGCGGTGTACTGACGGTCGCCCTCGTTCCAGATTACGGGGTCGAGATAGAAGCGCGCCACCGAATCGAGGTCGCAGTAAACCATTGAGTCACAGCGTGCCTGAATATCGCGGCGGAAGATTTTGACATTCCGTATGGCGTAGGCGAAGCCCATCTTGGTAGTGTCTTTGGGGGCGGCGAGGCTGTCGGCCGCCGCCAGGCTGTCCCGGACGGCAAGGCTGTCACTCACGGAGAGAGAATCGGGGGCCTGCAGCGAATCACTCGCCGCAAGGGTATCGACCGAAGAGGCATTCAGCAACGAATCGGCCTTATCCATATCAAACTCGGGATCGAGAGGGGTGTCCAAATCAAGTCCCTTGCCGCCGTCGTTTACCAGCGAATCCACTTTGGCAATGGCATCAAGCAGCGGACTCATAAGCGAATCCCTGCGGGCAAGGCTGTCCAGCTGCGGCTCCGGCGCGGCAATGCTGTCAAGTTGCGGCTTTGGCGCTGCCACGCTGTCGTTCACGGCCGCCTTGATAGTATCTACGGGAGGAGGCGTCGGGCCGTCTTTGGGCGGAGCGGCTTTCGGCCCGTCCTTTGACTTCTTTGAGGCTGCAGGACCTCCGCCTCCGGCCTTTCCGCCGGCCATTCCCGGAACGGACTGCTGGTTAAGGGCCTCTTCGCGGGCCCTGGCAGCATCTTCGGCCGCCTTGCGCCGGTATTCGGTCACCGCATCGGTCATTATGTCGCTGAGCCTGGTTTCCGATGCCTTGATGGTGCCGTCGGATATGTCGCACATACGTATGGCCCTGTAAATCAAGGTGTCGGCCCCCAGGTATATGGTGTCAGTCTGGCCTTTGTTCTTGGTTTCCAGCGCCATAGCGGCATTGATGCGCATAGTTACCTGTGAGATGGAATCCTGGAAGTGGATGAAGTCGGCTACGCCCGTAACCCTGCGGGTAGTATCCTGCAGCTGGGCGTTGCCGCGCAGTATCACGTCGCCTATGCCCTGATAGTAGTAGAGGGTGTCGGACCAAACTTCCTGCTCCTCGCTCAGGCCGTGCACCCGGTTGCGGAAGAAGAACATCTGGCTGCGGCGGTCGTAGTAGCCCTCGGAGGCCGAAAGCATATTGCCGCCCTTCCAGAAGTCGATGTAATGGGGGAATGTGGCCAGCTCGCGCTCGGTATCGTACTCCAGACGTATAGTCTTTACGAACACCGAGTCGGAGAACATATTCACGTCGTCGTTGAAAGTGAACACCTTTTCGCGCGAGGAGTAGGTTCCGGAGTTGCTCTCTATGATCTGCCCTTTCTCGTCGCGCATCGACCCGCCGTTACGGAACACCGCGAGCGAGTCCTGGGTATTATAGTCCAGGTGCCTGGTACGCAGCGTGTTACGCTTCTTGTTCTGAAGCTGCACCAGGGTCCCCCGGAACTGCGCAAGATTGTCGTTGATAAAGTAATCCAGCTTCTCCGAGGTAAGGATGGTCTCGTCCTGGATGACCTTTACGTGTCCCCAGCAGTTGATGATCTTGTTCTCGGTGTCCCAAAGCGCGGTGTCGCTGATGAGGTAGGTGCCGTTGTGCAGGAAAGTAGAAGCCACAGCCTTACGGAACTGCCGCCCGTTCTTCTGCAACTGCTCCAGCGACTCCGCCTTCATTATGCGCACAAGACTGTCAGCCCGCTCCTTTTTGTTCTTCGGTCTCTTGGGAGCGGACCCCAGCGGCTGGGCGGCCAGAAGCGCCGCCAAAAAAAGAGCCGCCAGTAGGATCAGTCTGCTTTTGTGAACTTTGATTTCCATTCTTCGAGCTGGAATTCGCAATCCTGGAACAATGGATCGATTTTGATGTAAGTCTCTTTAATCTTGCTTGTTACAAAGTTGTCTATGGCCTGCATCTGCTTGGCCTGCCGCACCTCGCCCAGGAGCTCGGTGTAATCGTGCTCGAACGATGCCGTGTGAGCCGGCACTATACCGTCGAGCCTCAGGATCTTGTACACCAGATTACCGTCGCGGCCCTCGTTGTCGAGCGACTCCACCGGCTCTGAGATCTGCCCCGGCTCAAGGTCTTTGACCGCAGTGTAGTCCTGCGGCTTTAGCTGGTCGATCTCGAAGTATGCCGATCCGGTGTTCGGGTCTGCCATCTGGCCGCCGTTGGTACGGGAGGCGGGGTCCTGGGAATAGAAGCGGGCTGCCAGTTCAAAGCTGATGAGGGTGTCCACTATGGCAGTGCGCAGCGAGTCGAGCTTGCTGAAGGCCTTCTCGCGGTCTTCGGCCGTGTATTTGGGCTTGAGGAGTATGTGCCTGGCGTTGAACATATCTCCCTTCTTTTCAAGCACTTCGATGATGTGGAAGCCGTCCGGGGTCTCCACTATCTGGGAGATGGCGCCGGGCTTGAGCGACATTGCGGCGTCGGAGAATGCGGGCCAGAAGATGGACTTGGAAGCCATACCCAGCTCGCCACCCTTGCGGGCGCTGCCAGGGTCTTCGGAGTAGAGGCGGGCCAGGGTCGCGAACTTCTCGCCGTTGAGGATACGCTCGCGTATGGAGAGCAAACGCTCCTTGACGGCAAGTGCTGCGGCCTCACGGTCGGGATAGAGGCAGATCTGGCTGAGCTTGTACTTGATGGGCACCACCGGCAGGCGGTCCACCGACGACGAATCGATGTATTGCTTTACATCATAGGGAGTTATCTCCGGCACGGCCGTAGCGATGTTCTGTTGCTCCTCCTGCATCAGGGAGCTCTCCTCGATCTGCTTGCGCCATTCCTGACGGAGCTTGTACACCGGCTTCCCGAAGTACTCGGCCACTCCTTCGTCTCCGCCCAGGGCGGTACGCACCTGGTCCATCTGCTGGCTCAGCTGCGCCTCCACATTGTCCTGATTGACGACCAGGGAGTCGATGCGGGCCTGCATCAGGAAGAGTTTGCTGCGCATCATATTCTCGAGGAGCTCGCAGCGGATGTTACGGTCCGAGGCGAAGCCGCGGGCGCTCATCATCTGCACCTCCTGCTCTATTTCAGAAAGAGTGATAAGCTCGCCGCCCACTACGGCGACGGACTTATCGATAATGTTCTGATACTTCTGCGCCGACGCCGAAAGGCAGCTCCCAAGCAGCGAGAGCGCTACAATTGCAGTTTTGATTTTCATACGCCCGGTATGGTTTGCAAAGCTTGTTCCAAAATTATTCCGCGGCCTTGGCGGCGAGATGCTTCTCCCAGGCCCAGGCCGAAGCGAGGGTCTGCTCGACAGTACGGGTGGCCTTCCAGCCAAGTTTTTCCTGGGCCAGCGAAGGGTCGGCCCACACTTCCGTCACGTCACCGGGACGCCTGGGAGCTATGCGGTAATTGAGTTTGAGGCCGTTAACCTTTTCGAAGGCCTGCACGAGCTCCAGCACCGATTCGGGACGTCCGGTACCGATGTTGTAAATCTCGTACGGCTCTTCCATACGTCCTTCCACCATACGTGCCACTGCGCATACGTGGGCCTTGGCCAGATCGACCACGTCGATGTAGTCTCTCAGGCAGGTTCCGTCGGGAGTCGGGTAATCGTCACCGAAGATGCTCAGGCAAGCCCTCTTGCCGATGGCGGTCTGGGTGATGAAGGGCACGAGGTTATTGGGAACGCCTCTGGGCAGCTCGCCGATGAGGGCCGACGGATGGGCTCCGATGGGGTTGAAATAACGGAGGGCTATTCCGTGCATTCCGTACGCCGCAACGCAGTCGCGCAGGAAATCTTCGCACATCTGCTTGGTGTTGCCGTAAGGCGATGTGGCGCTCTTGCGGGGGCTCTGCTCGGTGACGGGGGTGCGGTCGGGCTCGCCGTAAACCGTGGCAGACGACGAGAAGAGCACGTTGGTGCCGCTCTTGCGGGAGGCCTCGAGTACGTTGAGGAACGAATCCAGATTGTTCTTGTAGTACATCAGCGGCTCGGCTACCGACTCGCCCACTGCCTTGAAAGCGGCGAAGTGGATGACAGCGTCGATCTTGTGGTCGGCAAAAAGCTTCTCCACGGCCGGAGCATCGCAGAAGTCCATTTTGATGAAAAGGGGTTTATAGCCGAGTATGGCGCATACTCCTTCGTAATTGGTTGTGTCACAATTGGACATATTATCGGCAATAATCACGTCGTAGCCCGCCTGGACGAGTTCGACCGTAACGTGACTGCCTATAAAACCGGCGCCGCCGGATACGAGTACTGTTTTTTTCATAATTTACAAATGTACTCATTTTGCTCGAAGTAACAAAATTAGTAAATTTGTAGCTGTGCTGCCGGAAGGGTTCCCGGACAGGAAATCTTTCGGACCTTCGGTCCTCGCCCCTCCCGCATAGCGGGCCCCTCCCGTTCACGTGGCCACGGGCGGCCACGGATTTTCTGATCCGGGAATCCCTCCGGCAGCAACGTACAAGTGACAAATGGGACACGATAAATTACGGAAGTTTGCTGAGAACGAGACGTTTTCCTGCCTGCTGCAGCCATCGGCTCAGGAGCTTCTCGCCGACGGGTATTTCGCCTTGCGGGACCACGCGGTAAAAGGGCACTGGGGGGAGAGATTTGAGAGGGCCGATGCTCCGCTGGTGCTGGAGCTGGGCTGCGGCAAGGGCGAATATACCATAGACCTTGCCTTGCGCGAGCCCGGCAAAAACTATGTGGGCGTTGACATCAAGGGCGCCCGGCTCTGGAAGGGGGCTAAATATGCAACGCAGCACTCCCTGGGCAATGTGGGCTTCCTGAGGACCCGCATCGAATTCATTACGGCGTTCTTCGCTCCTGACGAGGTGTCGGAAATATGGCTGACCTTCTCAGACCCTCAGGTGAGGAGCGAGAATTCCCGCCTCACCTCGCCCATTTTCCTGGAAAGATACTCCCGTTTCCTTGCCCCGGGAGGCCTGGTGCACCTGAAGACCGACTCGCAGTTCCTGTATCAATACACCCTTGCCGTGTGCCGGGCCAATTCTCTGGAGATTGTGGCACAGTCGGAAGACCTGTACGCCGAGGCGGAGCGTTTTGACGCCTGCCTGACGCAGGTGCAGACTTTCTACGAGCAGATGTTCCGCGAGCAAGGATACGCCATCAAGTATCTGTGTTTCCGACTCCGGGAGGGCCCGGGGGCAGGAGACCGTAGCCGCCCGTGGCTACGTGAACGGGAGGGGCCCGCGCCGTCAGGCGTGGGAGGGATGAGCGGAGCGAAGTCTCCCCGCCCCGGGGCCTCCGGAGTCGGACAAGGCAGCGGCACGGACACTGATGCCGGGAGATTTGTGAGCCCAACAGATTTTGATCCGGACTACTGGCGCAGCGTAGAGGGTCACCGGACCCTTTTCGGACGGGACACCGCCGAAACACGCCGCCAGAAACTTAAAAATAAATAAGAAAAACTATCACTGCGATGTTGAGAGAGAAAGCGTTTTATCTGGTTGCCCTGTGCACTGCCGCCCTGACTTCGTGCCAAATGGAAACCCAGATAGATGAGCCTGTTTTGTTTGAAATGCGTTTTGAAGCGTCGAGAGAAGCGTCTGTTCCACAATCAAAAACCGTTCTCCAGGCCGACGGAAAAAGTGTCTGGTGGAGCGCCGGCGACCAGATTCTGGTGTTTGCCGGCCCCGGCTCGGCACCCTCGGTGTTCGAGAGCAATTTGTCCGAGCCCGCCCCCGTGGCTACTTTCCGAGGAACTGCCGCGCAAGCCGACACTTACTATGGCGTCTATCCGGTAAGCGACAATGCCGCCGTCGCCCAGGACGGTACCGTTACGGTATATCTTTCACCTGAGCAGCAAGCCGTCGAAGGCACGTTCGACACCGGTCTGGCGCCCACGGTAGCCGTAGCCGAAGGCTCCAAAATGACATTCCGCAACGTGGCGGGAGGCATAAAGTTTTCGGTATCCGAAGAGGGCGTGACCTCGGTTGTGATAAGTGGCTGCGGAGGCGAGGCGATAGCCGGCGCCGCCACCATATCGATCCAGGACGGACTGCCGGTACTGCAGGAAGTAGCAAAGGAGAATACCGAAATAAACCTCACGGCCCCCGAAGGCGGATTCGTGCCCGGCAAGTATTACTATGCCTTGCTATATCCGGTGGCTTTCCCCGAGGGAATGTCAATCACCCTCAAGCACAGCGGCGATGTGCCCGATTCCAAATTGGTGTCCTCGAGGGCGCGCACCATCAAAAGGGGAACTTTCGGACTGCTCGAGGGCCTGAATTCCGTTACGCCGTCCGGAGGCAAAGTCCGCCTCTACATCACTGCAGACAGTGAGATCTGTTCCTCTCTCGACCTTCAGCAAGGCCAGTTAAGCAGCTTTACCGTCAATGTGAACGGCAGCTCCTGCAGCATTCTTTCCGATACCGGTGGCCGCTACTACATCGAGGCTCCCCAGGCCCAGGACAACAAGTACAACGCCGTCCTGCTGGGACCCGACTGCGCCCGCTGGTGTGGGAGTGATGCATTCAGCGACATCACGGTGCCTTACTCACAGTTCTGGAGCTCGACCAAGGCAGGATACACCTCATACCCGCGCTTTGTGAGCTGGAGCCCCGAAATGGGCAACACACTCCACTTTTCCGACTGTCTCTCACTGGTGAACGTGCGCATAAAAGGCAATGCTTCAATCAGTTCGGTCAAAATAAGCACCCTCGGTGCCGAAAAGCTGAGCGGAAAGGCGGCCTACAGTTCCGAAGAGGGCTTCCGCCTGACCGAGGGGCTGGACTGGGCCGTTGTAAACTGCACCGAAGGAGGAAACTTCGTGCCTCTTGGCCAGGAAGCGGTGTCGATACCCATATTCATCAGCCCCGGCAATTATGCCCAGGGGCTCGAACTAACCATCTGCGATTCTTCGCACAAGATGATGCGGAAGACAATCAGTCCCATCACGCTTAAAGCGGGCCAGGCGTGCAAATTGCTGCTGACCTGGGCGCCCGAAGACGAGCTGCTCTTTTACGAAGGCTTCGACAACTTTGTCTGGGGCGGCGATATTATGTCCGGAGAAGGGGCTCTGGGTTATGCTCCCGACGATACTTCGATAAGCATTTCCGGCGGGCAGGAGCGCGACGGCTATGCCGACTCCTCAACGCCCGTGGCGTACAATAATCCCGGCACGGGGTTCATCCAGCCCAATTCGTGGTCGGGAGTAGAAGACAGCACGGTCGGCGCCACTCATTCGATGAGCGACTCCTACATTGCGAGCCGCAACATAGCCGACTGGGTATATCTGTTCCGCTGCCAGGAGTGCCCGGGCTATCTTGCCGTGGGCACGGGCAATTCGTACAGGGGCGAGATCCGTACTCCTTTCATCCGAAACATAGAGAGTGTTACCGATATGGTGGTGTCTTTCCGCTTCTGCCTGCAGAACGGATTCAACGACGCCCTGCTCGTTGACATCTTAAACTCCGGATTCATAAGCGAATGCAAAATCGACGGGGCGGCCGTGAGCCCGGTCTCGTCGGGCTACAAGTCCAACCACTGCGAGGCCAAATTCAGCAAAAATGTGGTGGAAGTGCCAGCTTCCGCTGCTGCCGCAAAAGTCTGGCACACCCTGGAAATGACCGTCACCAATGCCACCGACGCCACTCTACTGGACATCAAGGGCGCAAGCTCTTCCTATGGTGTGCACGGATTCTGGATCGACGATATCACGATGCGCGCCCTGCCCGGGACCTCCCGGAAAGGCAACCTGCGCCTTCTGTACTGGAACATCCAGAACGGTATGTGGTACGACCAGGCCAACAACTACAAAGACTTCGTCGCCTTCGTCAAGAAATACGATCCCGACGTATGCGTATGGTGCGAGGCGGCATCAATCTATAAAGACAACAGCTATACTGCGGCACCCTCCGGAAGCCGTTATCTCCCGAGCAACTGGCTCACTCTTTCCAAGCGCTACGGCCATAATTATGCTGCTACCGGCGGCTGGAGGGACAACTATCCCCAGGAGATCACGGCCAAGTATCCCATAACCACCGTGCTCAAGATAACCAACACCGACACCTCCGGAAAGCCGGTGTCACACGGCGCCGCAATACACAAGATTACCGTCGCCGGTCAGGACATATACTTCGTAACCTGCCATATGTGGCCTCAGGCCTATGGATACGGCGTGGCCACTTCAGACCAGGAACGCAGCAAGGCCGCCAACGAAGGCGACTATTACCGCCAGTTCGAGATGCAGTACATAATTGACCACTCCATTAACGACCCCAGCTATGCAGGCGTTGACAAGTGGGTGCTTCTCGGCGATATGAACTCCCGCTCCAGGGTGGACAACGGTACATACAACTATTCCACCAGCAGCACGGCCTTCATCACCCAGGACGTGATACTCAACAACACTTCGATGGTGGATGTTATCGCCAACCGTTATCCAGCCCCGGCCAACTTCGTGGCCAGCACCTACGGCACCAGCCGCATCGACTATGTGTACGTGTCGCCCGCGCTCCTGGACAAGGTGGTAAACGGCTTCTCCCTCGCCGACCAATGGAACTATAAAGGCGACAAAAGCCCCTACGTAGACAGCTTCAGAATGCCCTCCGACCACCGGCCAATAATAGTCGATTTCGAGCTATAGAAAAAGGGGTTGCAAATAAATGCAGCCCCTTTTTCAATCATTAGCAATACTGGTTTATTCGCCAGCTTCCAGCACGCGGCAGCGCATATTGTGGGCCTGGGAGCTGAAGGGCTGGTTGTCGAAGGCGAACTTCTTTTGGGCCATATTCATATAATTCCTGCGGAATATGTGGTCCATATTCACACTTTGGTCTCCGTAATACGACCAGTAAACCACACGGCCCTTATTGTCCGACACTCCGCCGACAAGGGCGTATTTGCCGTTTCCAAGATATCCGGCGGCAGGGAAATACATAATATGTCCGCTCACGTCGGTGTTCCACTTTCCGGCAAAGCAATCATTGAGCATATGGTCGGTAACCTCGTTGTTGAGGGTCTCCTGATAGGTGTAGGTGGCCGTGATGAAGCAATAGCCCTGCGGGCAGGGATCATAGTCGTTGGTCTTGGCGGTGTTGGTGTTGCTCACATACCAGATATTCTCACCCTCATCGCCGGTGGGACCGCCCTTGAGCACTACCTGTGTCCATACGGTTTCGTTGCCGGAACCATACTTTACTCCTGTACCCTTGTGGTAAGCATAATTGGGGAACTGCTCCTGCTCGGCCAGGGTTGCCTTTGCGGAACCGCTTTGTGCAAAGCGGTGGCAGTAGTTGCTGAATCCGTACATCACGGCCACTCTGTAGTTATCCCAGGCAGCGGAAGAATTCTTGGCATCCTTCAGACGGGGATAAGGAATATGGTTGCCGTACTGATAGTAAGTTCCAACCGTCTCGAGCCACTGTTCTTTGGTCATATTGGTAATTTCATCTTCCGACTTGGGAGCCCAGGTGGCGCCTACATTGCGGTCGAGGATGGCTTGAGGCATATCGGTCTCGTCCATAAGGATGTCCTCGGGCTTGTCGGTCACCCATATGTGGTAGTTCCACAGCAAGGTGGCGCCGGTTCCGAGCAGGTTCTGGTCAAGCGAAATAATGGCGTTGCCCTCTTCGTCGTTGCCCCCGTAAAGGAAAGTAACCTTGTGAGTGTTGGCATCATACGTCATACTCTTGACAAGAGTTTTGGACTCCGACCACAGCAAGCTTGCCACCTTGGCCAGATCGAAAGTCTCGCCGGAGACGCATTTCTGGGCGGTGAAGCTGTAGTGCTTTGCCTCGGGGCCGGCGATGACCATATAGCAGTTTGACTGGCCGCCCTCGTCGAGAGCCTCGGGAGCTGCCGGGAAGAGGGAATCTACGTTGATGGGCTGGATCTTGCGGACCTTGTTGCGCTCGACCACGATATCGTTCGTGGAAAGCACCGACGCTGCGGTTCCGTCGGTAAATTCGAGCACCAGCTCGCTGGTCTCATAGCTTGCCGGAGGCACTACCACATACACGCTCACAGGGGTGGAGCTGAGGGGAATCTCCCTGCCGGAAACGTTAATGAAACCATACTTGGACACACCGCTCGTGGTGACCTTGGAGAGCACCGGATAGTCGAGCGTCATAGTCCCGTCGCTTACGATAGGCAGCGCCTTGCCGCTGATGGCGGGAGAAGTCATATTGTTGACCTTGAAGCTAAGTTTACTCAGCGTCTTGGTACCGGTGAGCTGGAATTGGATATAACCGCAGAGGTTCTTGAACTTCAGTATGTCGCCTTCCACCATTGCATACATTGGATTGGCCCCGTCGGGAATCATTTCGGTTCCTTCTTCCGAAAGATACTGGTTGTAAGAACGGTTCCAGGTAAGCTTGTCTTTATCCACGCCCGCGGTTTCAACCGCCATTGCGCGTGAAGGATAGATAACCCATTGGGTCCCTTCGGGAACCATAAAGGTAGCGACTCCGAACTCGTCGATGTCTTTGATCTCGATGTCCTGGGTGGCCGTGGTGCCGTCCCAGGCGGCAATCTTGTCGGTTTCGCTCCAGTAGAACTGTGTAGAACCGTCGGGAAGAATGGTACGGGTAGGAAGTTCGCCCTCGTCCAGCACGGCCTTGACTTCTATCATCCTGGGGCCGGTGACGGGAGATTCGACGGCTTCTTTGACCTGGCAGGCGGAAATCACCGCGGTCAGCGCAACTGCTGCAATGAATAATGTCTTTTTCATAATCTTTCCTCCCAATTAAAATACAATTCCTTCTCCTTCGTCGGGGACTATCTCCTCCAACTGGCTTTGACACAAAAGGCCCTCGGGGCCGAGCTCCCAGCGACACATCTCGGGAGCCGAATACTTAATGATGATTTTCTTCATAGTGGTATGATTATTTGTTGTATCTGATTGCTATGTACTCTATTGCGCTGGCGTGCGCACCGTCGCCCGCGGGCTGGTTGATAAGTATGTCGTTGGCATAGTCGGAGCCGTTGCTGCAGACGTCGCTGACCGGCCTCAGGCGGATATAGACTTCGGACTGGCCGAGTATCTCCAGAGGGAGTTCAAAATCCATCGCCTTGAATCCGACTATCGATGAATACAGGGTGTTGGACCACACCGACACGTCTGGAATCGTGTACTCGGCGATGGTGTGCCACTGCGCGTCGTCTTTAGGATCCATACTGTCCACAAACGACCATTCGGCCTTCCAGAAGCGCGGAGAATACCAGGTCTGCTGGGTGTTGAGCACCGATATCTGCAACGAAATATGGTTCGTGGTAATGCCCTCGGTAGAGAATTGCAGCATCCACGCATAAGGACGGGAAGTATCGTAGTCCCACCAGTAGTGGGATGCCCAGCCGGTGAAAGTGCCGCCGTAAAGATTGCTCTTGCCGTACATCGAACTTGTCTGGTTGTTGATTCCGCCACCGCCCATCGTGGTGCCCACGGCATCGGTGCTGGTGGCGTTGGGGCCGCACCACTCAATGGAGCCGTCGGGATTGAAACTCACCAGGTTCAGCAGGGCCGCGTGTTCGGAATCATAGTGCTCCCTGGCGGGATCGATGACGATTCCGCAGCCGTTGACATTGCCCCAGTGCAGGCCGAACATATACTTCTCGTTGTTTCCCATAGGGCCGAGATAAGAATAAGTACCGGCGCCCCACATATGCTGCATATAGGTCTTCTGGGTGTATTCCTTAACCTCGGAGCCTGTGTATTTGCGCTGGTAGGTGTGGGTAAACCATCCGTTCTCGCCGTAAGTTGGCAGGCACACCTCCCTGGCCACATCGGGATACCAGTAACGGTACTCGGTCAGCAGAGCGGAGAAGCTGTCCTCGACGCTGTCTTTCATCTCTCCCCATATATCTTCCTTGCACTGGTGGCGTATCTGGTAGCGGCCTATGTTGCCCAGGGTAACGTCGTCTTCCATTTCGGCAGGGTCGGCGCCCTCCCTCCACTCGAAGCGGGGGAAGCGCTCGTGAACCAGAACGCCGCTGATCTTGCCCGAGCCGTAAGGAAGACGGGTTCCGTCGTTGCGGTACACGCACACTGTGTTGGTGTACATATAGATATGATTGGCGTCGACGTCACGCACCAGCAAGGGGAATTTGGAAATTCGGTGAGCTCCCGTGCCTATGGCGTAACCCTCGTTCACCGGCGTGATAGAGCCCTTGCGGATGGGGAATTCCACATCCTTGAGGGTGACGTAGGTGTAGAGGTCGTCGTCGGTGAGTTCAGCGATTCTCTTTTCCTTGACGGGTATCGACGCCTTGGTGCCGGCCACCTGCGAGACCACCATATTCTTGGTCACGTTCTTGATGGTCACCCTCTCGGGCTCGTCGCTCAGGGTCGCCACGGCGCCGTGAAGCAGGATCTGTACGTGGTCGAACTGCTTGAAGATATTGTCGGCGGCATCGGCCATCACCACCATCACGCCGCGGCTGCCGTCGGGAGCCTCGATGTAAACGGTGCGTTCGCTTCCGGTATAATCGATGCTGGATGTCGTTATCTGCTCGTTTTCACCCGAGTTGCCCGACTCCGGATTGCTCACCACTATACCGTCGAGGATGACATAGTCTTCGATGGCCTTTCCGATGGTATAGTTGCTCACGATGTCGTTGAACGGGAGCAGCACGCCTATTCCTTCTTTGGCGTTACGCTGCACCAGGTTCAGCAGCACGCTGACCGCATCTCCCCAGCCGTCGGTAAAGGAAAGATTGATGGTGGCCGTACGGGGTACTGTATCATCGGGATTGGCGTCAACGGTGATGGAAAGGTTATGGGTACCGTCCACCAAGGGGGTATCGTCGATTTTTACATCTTTTACCCAGCCGCTCGGGGCGCCCTCGGGATACTCGATATCCACTTCCATATAGGAGAACGGCACGTTGGTCATTACTGTTTCGGTAACGGTGCCGCCGGCTCCCGGCAGAACGATGGATGTGTTTTCCTTGGTGAGGGAGGCGTCTATCGACCCTTTCTGCTTAATGGACAGGGTATCGCGGCGCGAGTCAACCTCGCTGCACAGCACTATACGGCTCATACGCTTGAACTCCTCGTTCATAGTGGCGGTTACCTTGAGGGAGTCGTCGCCATTGCCGCCCGTGCTGCCCAGCGTCAGCCAGGGAGCGTCGTCCAGGGATAAAATGTTGTACGGGCCGTTGGAAAAGACAGCAATCTTTATCGTGCCGCCATCTTCGTCTATGATAAACTCTTTTTGCGTCGCTCCAAGCTCGACAAGGGACACCGGAGCGGCATCGTCGTACCGGCAGGCCACGGCAAAAGCCAGCGCCGGCAACAGTACGAGGATCTTGAATATATTGTTCTTAGTGTTCATAGCTAATTGTATCGGACGGTTATGGTTCCCAGGCGGATGCTGGTGGCCTTGTCGGTCATCGTAGCCTTCTCCACTCCCAGGTTGGTGAGATAGGAAGACGCGCTGGTAGGAGGAACTTTGTCGGTAACCGTATCGGCCACCTGCAGGCGAAGTATTACATTGGAACGCCCGAAGCACTCGGCGGGCAAGACCCTCAGATGGTCTTTGTAACCGGGACAGGCGTCCTGACCGGTGCCGGACCACCACACGATGGAACGGTTCTTAAGCATATCTCCGGGCACGGCTTTGAAGCTTGCGCCTTCGTCGATGGAGTAAAGCAGGTTCCAGTGGGCGGGACCGTCAAGGGTGGTGTTGTTCATCTGGCCGTGATTCCAGACGATACCGAACACCAGGTTCGAGCCGCTGATGCCGGCGGTAGAGAAGCTGATGTCAAAATATTCGCCCTTTCCGGCGCCGAAATCCCACCACTTGCGCGTCACCAGCAGGGCGCCGTTGGGCACCAGGCCCGCCTGGCCCTTCTTGTCGTACTCGTGGCTCATCATACTGTTGAAATCGGCGGTAGCGGCAGTGGTGGCGCCGTAAAGGTTCAACGTTCCCGAACCTATCTCAGGCACCACGTCGGCCACTTTGTCGTTCCAGTTCCACTCCACGATGGTTTTGGAGAAGGCGGGGCTGAAGAACTGGATGTCGGTTTGCGACATAGGACGGATCTTGTAGCGTCCAAGGTCGCCGTAGCGCACAAGTTCCTCGGCGGTTATTATGCCGCGGAAGGTGCCGGAACCCTGGGCCACCACCTCGGTGCCGTTGCCGTAGAAGGTTCCGTTACGCCTCCAGGGCACCATAGCGTTGGTGAGCATATAGATCACGTTGCCGGAAGTATCGCTCACCAGCAGGGGTGCTGTATCCCAGCGGGGCGCCGTGGTTCCCGAATAAGGGTTGACCGCCTCGTCCTTGATGGAGTAACCGTCGCTGCAATTGGTGTAGGAACCGTCCTTACACAGGATTTCCATATTCTGGAGGGAAACCATAGTGTAAATGTCGTCATCGGTCAGTTCGGCAACCGTCTTTTTCTTGGTGGGTACCAGATACTCGTCGGGGGCCGAGATGACCTCGATGATGCTGCCAGCCTGCAGGCCGTCGAGAGTGAAGCAGAGCGGATCGTCCTGACGCTGAAGGGTAAGGCCGTCGATACTGATGCGCACACGCGACCAGCGCTCGGCAACATTATCCTCGATGGTGGCGAAACGCAGTCTGATGCCGTATTTGCCGTCCACGCTCTCTATGTAGGCGGTCTTGTAGTTCTCTTCGAAGTCGTACTTGAACTGGCCGGTCTGGGGGCTTTGGCAGACGTTGGCGCTCTCGGGATCGCTGACGATGAACCCTTCGATATACTTGACCTCCGTAAGTTGGCCGGGAGCCATTGCACGCAGGTCGGCAAACGACACGGCGGCGGGATAGGAGAGCTGGGTTATTGTGTACTCGGCGCTCAGAAGTGTGCCGGCGCCGTCGTTGAACGTAACTTTGGCCGTGCCCGTCCTGGGTGCTCCGGTTTCGTTCTTGGTTAGGACAAAACACAGGCCCTCGGGAGTGAGGGAGACGGCGGGAATCCAGTCCGTACTGCTCTCGCAAGTGATGTACTGGCCATACGAAGATACGTTGTTGGCGGTAGTTTCAATTGTGTAGCTGCCGGGGAATCCGCTGTACTGTCCGGAGGTCTCGGAAAGCGTGAGGGCAGGGGTGTCAACGCCCTGGGTAACGGTCTGGCTGGCGGTGTACACCTTGCCGTCGGCGGCGTTGACAACCAGGGACATTACCGCCGTGCGGGCTGCTCCGGTGCCGTTTTCGGCCACGTCGTAATCAACGTGGAGGCCGCCTTCGGAAGACACTTTCATATTGCTTATCCAGGGCTCGACGTGCAGGGTGTCGGGACGTTCTTCACCGGCGACTATCACGCCTTGCGAAACACCGTCTTCGAAGAATTCCACGCGGGGCACTATCATATCGGTGCTGTAGATAAGCGAGGTGCTGATGGGCGCCTTGACGCTGTAACCGTTCTTGAGCAGGGTGAGTGCGGGGCTCTTGAAAGACAGCGCCACGTTGTCGCCCGACAGAAGGCCGTTCTGCACAAGTACGATAGTGTCGCAGAGCTCTCCCTTGGTGAGGATGAGGTCAACGCTGCGGGTCACGCCGTAGTTGGCCGAATAGGAGAACTCCAGGTCGCTGTTGCCGGTGCCCTCAAGTTTGTTGAGGGACCCCCAGTTAATATTCCTGTCGAAGCGGGCTTTCCAGTTTCCGTCGGCCCAGATAAGGATATGCGTGGAGCCGGACGTATTTTCGAATGTCAGCTTGTGCGAATTGACGGCCAGGGGGAGATTCATCTCGTAGGGCTTGTCACAGGCGAGCGTTATGAACGCAGCCATTATCAAGCCGCCCAGTATTTGGAATATGTGTTTAAAATCTTTCATAACCGTACTTGAATATTAAAGGCCGTATTTTTCATATTCCTTATTGTCCAGGGCATATTTGGATTTAATTACCTCCTGCTCGGGAATAGGATAGAAGCGGTGGCAAGGCAGTATGTTGTTCAGCATTGCGTCGTAGTTGCTGTTGGCGAGGGTCTCTTCGTACCAGATGCCCCAGCGCACAAGGTCGAACTTGCGCTGGAATTCGCCGAACAGCTCCCGGGCGCGTTCATTGCGGATCTCGGTCTGCAGACGGACGTGGGTCCTGTACATATATTCGGGAAGGCCGGCGCGGGTTCGGGTCTTGTTTAGGTACTCGACCGCCTTGTCGTCCATATTCTTTTCGTTGTAGCATTCGGCTATCATAAGGATGGCGTCGGCGTAGCGGAAAATCTTGTAGTTGTTGCCGTCGTAAGTCTGGTACATATTGGGGCACCAGAACTTGGGGCCGCACCAGGGGCGGGTGTTGACGCTCTTGAAATCGTGTCCGTCATAGCTCCAGGCCATATTGTAGTTCTTGCGTATGTCCTTGCTCATCTTGGACTGCAGGCCCTGGCAGAAGATGACGTTGGGCCTCATCGGCGACCACGCGGTGGCCTGGTCTCCGAGTTCGGCGATCTGGATTCCGTCGTAATAGTCGGAGCCGGCGGCGCGGGGATAGGGCATACAGATGGCGGCCACGTTGGAGGTGTAAACGGTTCCGCCCTGGGTGTAGGTGTGCTGGATTTCGAGTATCGATTCCGGCGTGTTCTTATTGCGGAACATTGCGTTCTCGGCGTAATCGTACTGCGAGAAATCGCCGTAAATCTCTTCCAGGTGCCCGAGAGCCTCAAGAGCGGTGTCCCACTGCTGGTTCCACATAGCCATCTTGGCTATGAGCATATAGGCCGCAGCCGCGCCCAGACGGTTTTCCTTGTTGTCCGAAGTACGGGTCTGGGTGGCAAGGGGAGCGATGGCCTGAAGGTCACTTATGCACTCGTTGCGGGTTTGAACGGCGCTCATACGGGGCAGCAGACCTATACGGTCCAGGGTTTCCAGATCTTCAACGTCGTCGAAATAGAACGGCACGTCTCCAAAGAAACAGGTCAAGGTGTAATAATAGAAAGCGCGGAGAACCTTGGCCTCGCACAGGAGGCGTATCCTGTCGGCGTTGTTCTCGTCTATCTCGTGAGTGTTCTTGTCGAGGAAGGCGCGGGAATTCTCGATGCCCTTGATGGCGAAATTACACCTCTGCACGCCTACGTAGGCCTGGGTCCAGACGTTCTGTCCGTGACGGGGAGTGGCGGGCGAAACATCCAGGCGGGCGTCCAGTGTTCCGGAAGCGCAGTATGCCAGGTCGGTGCAGCACTCGGTGGCCAGCATATAAGCGTAAGTGTAGTAATTCTTCATCGGAATGTAGCAGCTGTTGACCACCGACTCACATTCCGCCTTGGAACGGAAATAATTGTCCGGCGTGGAGATCGGCGAGAGGTCTTCCCGGAGAGAACAAGCCTGGAAGAGAGCCGCAGCAGCGCTTGCCGCTATGATTATATGTCTGATTTTCATATACATTCTGTTTTAATATCTAACCTGGACACTGAATGTAATGGTGCGCGACTTGGGATATGCTCCCAAGTCCACACGGCGCAGGGTGGAAGAAGTTCCTTCAGATGATACGTCGGGGTCGAATCCGTTGTAGTTCTTCCACAGGAAGAGATTCTCGCCGATGGCGCTGAAGGTTACGTCACGCAGGAAACTGCTGCCCTTGAAAGGCAGGGTATAGGAAATGGAGACGTTCTTCAGGCGCAGGAAGGAAGCATCGTGAATCATAAAGTCGCTCGGCAGGGCGGCGTCGGTCTTGGCGGCTGCCCTGGGGATGTCCGACAGCGGGTTGCGCTCCGGATGCCAGGCGTTGAGCATATAGCGGTACTGGTTTCCGAAAATCGATCCTGCCATATAGAACTCCGAGTAGTTGTAAATCTTGCCGCCCAGGGAGTACGCCAGGAAGACGCCCAGGCGCAGGTTCTTGAAGTGGAAGGTGTTCTGCAGACCGCCGTACAGATAAGGATCGGCGTTGCCCATATACACCAGGTCGGCCTGTGACAGGATGCCGTCGTGGTTGATGTCGTAGTAGCGCGGGCCGCCGTCGATATTGCTCAGGGACGCATAGGCGCGGGTCACTTTGTTGCGCTCGCGCTCCTCGGCGCTCTTCCAGGTGCCTCCATACTTGAAGCCCCACAGGGAGTTGAGAGGATATCCGGCCACGTATCCGTACATCATATACTTGTTGTTGCCGGGGCTGTCGTAGGCCGACACGAACTCCTCGCCGCCTATATCATCCACCATCTGCGAATTGTGGGAGATGGTGAACGAGGTTGTCCAGCTGAAGGCCTTCTTGACTATGTTGCGAGTCTCGACCGACAGCTCTATACCCCTGTTGGAGGTCTTTCCGATGTTGATAAACTTGTTGGGGTAACCTACCTGGTTGGGGGTAGGGACGTTCAACAGCAGGTCGGACGTGCGGGAATCGTAGAGCTCGAGGGTTATGGAGAGGCGCTCCTTGAAGGCGCTGAAGTCGAGTCCGAGGTTGTAGGCAGCCGTCTTTTCCCACTTGAGCTCAGGAGAGTCGAGCCTGCTGCGGTAGGCCGCCGCCGGCTGCTTGCCGTCGAACAGGTAGCCTCCGGTGGTGGTGCTGATGGCTGCGTGCGAGCGGTAGGCGCTGATGGCGTCGTTGCCGGAAAGACCTGCACTCGCCCTCAACGAGAGCTCGTCAATCCAGCCGACATTCTTCATCCAGGGCTCGTTGGCTATGTTCCACTTGAAGGCGCCCGAAGGGAAGGTGGCGTATTTGTGGTTTTCGGCAAAGTTGGACGCACCGTCGCGGCGTATCGTTCCGGTGAGGTAGAAGCGGGAGTCGTAGTTCCAGTTAGCCCTGGCGAACACGGAGAACTTGCGGGTGGTGGTTGCCGACGTTCCGGCGCTGTAGGTCTCCTTGTCCTGTACCGCGTTCATATTGTTCCACTTCACTTCGTCGTCCATATAGCCGCTGCCCGACAGGGTGAAATTGTTCGAGCCGAACTTATAGGCCGACATACCGGCCATTACGTCCAGATGATGCTTGCCGAGCTTGAACTTGTAGGTGGCGGTGTTCTCGGACGAGAGCGAACTCTCGTCGTATTCGGCCCTGTACGCATCGCCGCCCTGGTCTTCGCTCTTGACCGGAAGGGTTCCGGGATAGTAGCGGTAAGTGTGGCGCTGGTACAGATAGTATGAGAATACGCTGCGGATTTCGAGGTTCTTGACCGGGGTCAGCACCGCCGAGAAGTTGTTGGTCATCGAATGGCGCTCGAGATAATGGGTGTTCATATCGATGAGCGAACGAGGGGTGTTGATCCAGGCTCCCGAGTAGTAGTAGTCGTTGAAGGTATCTTCCGGCTTCATATTGGGATTCAGGTAAACTGCGCCCTGATACCAGGAAGTGCCGCCCAGGCTCGCCTTGTTCTCGTCGTTGTGACGCCAGGTGTAGGAGCCGTTGTAACCCACTTTGAGCCAGCGGAAGATCTTGCGGTCCAGATTGATACGGCCGGTCATACGCTTCTGCCCGCTGCCCTGGATAATACCCTGGGTGTCGTTGTACGAGAAGGAAGCGTAGTAGCTGTGCTTGTCTTCGGAGCCGTTGAGCGTGAGCGCGTAGTTCTGGGTCAACGCCGTACGGGTGATTTCTTCAATCCAGTCGGTGCTCTCCGTAACGTGGTAGGGGTCGTGGTAGATGAGGTCCGAAAGAGGCGTTTCAAGTCCCATTCCGGGGTGGTTGGCATCCGCTCCGAACGAAGCTATTTCGTTACGGTACATCTGGAACTCGGCGGCATTCATTATGTCGAGCTTGCGGGGCAGCAGGGAGAAGCCCACGTCTGCCTTCAAGGTGATGCTCGTCTGCCCTTTGCGGCCGCTGCCCTTCTTGGTGGTGATGATGATGACGCCGTTGGCGCCGCGGCTTCCGTAGATGGCCGTCGAAGAGGCGTCCTTGAGGACCGAAATGCTGGAGATATCGTCGGAGTTTATATCGTTCAGGTCGTGTATGGCGTCGATAATGCCGTCCACCACGAAGAGGGGTTCGTTGGAAGCGGTGATGGAGCGGGTACCGCGGATACGGATGGTAGTGGTGGAACCGGGCGCACCGTCGGTGGACATAAAGTCGGCTCCTGCGATACGTCCCTGGAGGGCGTTATCGACCGAGAGCACGGGGGCGCTCTGGATGTCCTGCATCTTGACGTTAGTTACCGAACCCGTAAGGTCCTGTTTCTTGACCGAGCCGTAACCGATCATCACTACCTCTTCCAGCATATTGCTGTCTTCTTCGAGGGTGAAGTTGTACACGGTCCGCTCGCCGGTGATGCGCGCGGTGGCGGTCTTGTAGCCCATAAAGAGCACTTCTATGGTGTCGCCGCGGTTGACCTTGAGCGTGTATTTACCGTTGTTGTCGGCAACGGCGCCCTTGGTGGTGTTCTGTATCCTCACCGTCGCGCTGGGCAGGGGTGCGCCCTCGCTGTCGACAATCTTTCCGGAAATGCTTATCTGCCGGTCCTGGGCGCGGAGTTGCACGGCCGCGGAGCAGAGAAGGACGGAGAGTATGGCAAGCGCCATCGATATTCTTTTCAGTGTATTACTCATCGTCTTGGCAGATTAATCGTTTAACTTTTGCTTGGGAGCGCCGAGCAACATATCTTTTCCGCTGCCGCCGTTGGCCTCCCAGAGGTCTTCGTCGCCTTCTTTCGCATCAATCCTGCGGATGTAGAAGTTGTCGATGAACACCCTGTTGGGAGAAGAAGCGCTGCCCGAGCTGATGCGGATACGGGTGTTGCCGGTGAAGGGGTTCTTGTCGGAAGAAATGATTCCCAGCAGGAAGTCCGAGCCGTCCCAGAAGTTGGCCGGATAATTCGAGGCGGTAATGTCGGCGTAGGGAGCTTCAAGGTCCATACTCGTGGAGCCGTTGTCGCGGAATACGCCGCCATCGATTATTTCCACCGTGAACTTGTTGCCGTCTTTGACGCCTTCCTTGTCGGTGAAGGCAACGGCACGGAACGAAACCACGGCCAGAGAATCCTTGCGGATTCCCTCGTAGAAGGGCGAACAGATACTGCCGCCCTTGCCGGTCTCGTCGCCAAGAAGCAGGAAGCCGTTCTTTCCGTACACTGCCTCGTCAGCGGAAAGCACCCAGCCGCGGTTCTTGTCGTTGTTTATCCACTGGGAATAAACGGTGCCGTCAAGTTTGCGCGGATCGTTGGTGCCGTACTTGCTCCAGGAAAAATCACTGGCCACTGGGGTCAGGAGGCCCTGGTTGACGGTGACGAAACAGCCCAGCTGCTCGCTTGGAGCCGAGAGCAGAAGCGTACCGGTACGGCGGGTGTAATAAGGGGATGTCGCACGCGGGTCGAACGACAGGGTGAGTTCATAAATGTCGTCACTCTTCTTTTCGAGGCTCTCCACCGCCGCCCAGGGTTTGTTCAGGTCATCTTGCCACGATGCCGTGAACTCCACGTTAGAGCGTACCGTGAAGGTAGCCTGCCCGCCCAATACTGTAACGCTGACAACTTTGGAGGGTTCCTCGTCGTCGGCGTTCTTGTAAAAATCGATGTACTCTTTACGGAGCACTTCGCCGGTATCTTTCCTGCAGGAACACACCAGGGCGGGCATCAGTAAGAAGAGCACACCGATGATAGTAGTTTTGGACATAGGATTAATTTTAGGATTAATTATATGGTGTTTCTTATAATTCGAAATCGACTAGTATTGGTTTATGGTCTGAGGGGTCGTAGAACGAGGACACGTAAACGCTGGGCACCGGATCTGCCCATTTGTCCCCTATTATCAAGGCGTTTACAACATTGTTCATCAGCGAGGGCGATACGTAAACGTAGTCTATGCGGGCCGATCCCCCGGTCGATGAAAGGTAATTTGCCGGCGGCTGATAGCACTCATAAATAACGTCTTTCAGCTCGGTTTTGTTAAGCACCACATCCTGGGTAAGGAGGCGGGTATCGCCGGCGGGATATTCAAGGTACCAGTTGTCGAGGCGCGAACGGGAGTTCAGGTCGCCCAGGAGTATCCAGTCCGACACTCCGGCGTATGCCGCCGCATTGATGGTGCGGGAGATTATGTATTCCATCTCGAACTCGCGGTAATAATCGCCCTCGTGGGCCTCAGCGCTTGCATCACGCTTGGCGGTTGCCACCCCGTAGCCGTAGGCCTGGGGCCACATATGGCAAGTAACGAAATGAAGCGCCCGGCCGTTGACTTCGATCCGGTGAAGGGCGGCGCCGTGTGCCACCGGCTTGCCCGGGCTGGACGAATCGGTGATCTTTACAAGCGTGTTGATGGGGTATTTCGACGTGATTTCCTGCGGGTAATTGTCCCTGAAGCCGCCAAGGGCCGTGAAATTGTGGCCGTAACGGGCAGCCAGTGCACCCCATCCGGAAGGAAGGAAGCGCAGCGAGCTGGACTGGGAGCTGTTGGTGTGGTCTTTATAGATTGATGCGGCTTCGCACCACACACAGATGTCGGGGTCATAGCGCTTGACGAACGAGACAAAGTTGTCGTAATTGTTGTGCTGGTCGGCCCACATACCGTTCTGGATGTTCCAGTACAGCAGCCTGAGAGTGCCTTTTCGGGAGATATCACCCACCTGGCGCACACATATATCGTCCACGTAGAACCCGTGGATGGTGGCAGATTTGGGGTCTTCGCCGGCAAAATAGAGGTATGTGCCGTCGGTGGCGTTGGACGCCGTCAGCCTGGCGGTATGCCAGGTCTTGGGCTCCAGGGCCGAAGCGGGGATGCTCACTGTTTTCTTGTCGATAGGCACTTTGGAGGCATTGGCGACGTAGGTGATGGACGCTCCCGCATCTTTGCCGTCTATCTGCATCGACTTGATGTGCCCGGCATTGACCAGCTGGAAAAGGAGATTGTCGCCGGCCCCGTCCTGGAAGCAGAATTTGAATTCGATGGAGATGTCTGCAAGGCCGTGGATGTTGGTGACGGGAGGGGTTTGCATAACGCCGCGGGCCTTGTTCCCCTGCCCGGAACCCACGGCCATAACGCCCTGGTACTCCTGGCAGCGGAAGAGATAGCGCCAGTCGGAAAAACCGCGGCTCACGACGTACGACTCCGACATAGCGTGCGAGAGACCGACACTCTTGCCCGACACATCGGCCCAGGTGTTCGACTGGATGAAGCCCGAGCCCGGATTGTCGCAGGCCACGGAAGCGAAGGCGTCGGAATAGCCGTCGCGTCCGGCACCGTCGGTAATGCCCATCGCAGCGGCATCCGGGGCGTATGCCCTCGTCTTCTCGCCACCTATGATATTGCCGCCCCAGACACAGTTGTCGAAGCCCTCGTACCACACCAGGTCTGCATCGGGGCTGAATTCTATGGTCTGGGAGACTACGGCGCCTGCCTCGAGTTGAAGGGCGGGGAGGGTGTGGCGGACCATCTTATGGTCGGAGGAGCAGACGGTAACTTCCAGGCCGGCCTTGAGCGAAGTGGGAGGCAAGACCACCGGCACGTCGGTGCCTTCGGCCGAAAGGGGAACGCCGTTGCCGTTTTCGGTGCAATTAACCACGGCGAAATCCACTCCTTCCGTCATCTGCAGGCTGCCTTTAGAAGGAGAATACACGGCCTTGCCGGCTATCACTTCCTTCGAAGGAGACTGGACTTTAACGGAACTTATCTTGCCGGCGCCTTTGACCCGGAGGTTCAGAACAGCTACTATATCCTTGAACAGCAGCACATTGCCGCTCTCCTCGGAATAAGAAGCAAAACGCGGATAATCCTTGAACGAGGCCCTGGTTCCCGACCAGAACTGCGAGAAAGGAACGGCCAGATCTTTAAAAGCCGAACCGCCATACCACTTGGAAGAATTGCGGGTAATCAACACAGCGTTATAGCTGTTGTTGGAAACCGCATCCACATCGGCGTACCAATTGTCGGCGGGGTCTTTGGACAGGGTGTATTCCGATCCGTTTACGGAGAGCTTGTATCCCGTAAAATCACTTGCCGGAAGGCCGAGGGTGGAACGTAATGAAGAAGAAGGGTCGTAGTCGACGTAAAAGCGCACTTTGCCGTCGATTACACTTATCGGAGCACCTTTATCTGAAGGCGCACCCGGATCGGGACCTGGTTTTTCACCGTTATAAGTCTTCCCACAGGCAATTGACAAAGCTGCCAATGCCAATACCAACGAAAGCGTTTTCACTATAAAAGAAAAGGTTCTTAGTTTTAATGTGGGGACAAATATAGTAAAAAAGAAGCAAAAAAAGAGACAAGCTCTTTCGAACTTGCCTCTTTGTGCGGCAGGTGAGACTCGAACTCACACAGGCCAAATGCCCACTACCCCCTCAAAGTAGCGTGTCTACCATTTCACCACTGCCGCGATTGGGACTGCAAAAATAAGCATATTTAGCAGAATCGCAAAATTTTTTTGATATCTTTGTATAAATCATACCCGAATGCTGAAGATAGAAGTTCCCGGGGGAGAATCCAAGGTGTTGTTGCACAGCTGCTGCGCCCCGTGCTCGGGCGCCGTGCTGGAGTGCCTTGTGGCAAATGACATACGCCCCGTGGTGTTCTTCAGCAACTCGAATATAGTTCCCTTTGAAGAATATGAGTTAAGGCTCAGAGAGTTACGACGGTACTGCGAGGCTCTCGGGGTTAGGCTGGTGGAAGATGAATACGACCACCAGGCCTGGCTGAATTTTGTTCTCGACACCCACGAAGGTTTAAGCAAAGAAGAGCTTGCCGCCGCTCCTGAACGCGGGCCAAGGTGCCTGCGGTGCTTTAAGTTCCGTCTTTTGAGGGCGGCGCAGTACGCGGCGCAGAACCATATTCCGGTGCTTACCACCACCCTTGCTTCGTCCCGCTGGAAGAGTCTCGAGCAGGTTGACGCCGCCGGCGCCTGGGTTTGTTCAGTTCTGGGGCCAACGGTGGCTTCGGAGGGCAACGCCCGACCGGGGGTGTTTGAGGGGACCGCCCCTCAATCCCCTGGGGGCGCAGGGGGATCAGACAGCGCCACTGCGCCAGTTCTGGGGCCGACCTGGTGGCCCCAGAACTGGCGCAAAGGCGGCCTCCAGCCCCGCCGCGCAGAAATAATCAAAGAACAGAACTTCTACAACCAGGACTTCTGCGGCTGCGAGTTCTCCAAACATCAGTGAAAGAGTATGGTACACCTCCACAAGAATATGAAGATGTCGGAGCTGGTGGAAAGTAACTACCACCTGCTCGGCATCGTGTCGCGCCTGGGCATTACGGGCAGTTTTTCGGAGCACACGGTCGAGGAAATCTGCGCCAGATACAGCCTGGACGCCGACACTTTCGTACTCATCTGCACCGTTTACTCGTCGAAAGGCTACAAACCTACCGAAGAGGAGCTGCGCCGCTGCAGCGTGGCCGACATCCTGCGCTATCTGCACAACAGCCACGACTTCTACCTCAACTCGGCCCTCAAGACCATCTCGCCGGCCCTGGAGAGGATGACGGAGCCCGCGAGCCAGGTTCAGCAGAAGGTCATACGGCACTTTTTCGACAGCTACAAGGCCGAGCTCATTAAGCACTTCGCATACGAAGAAGAAACGGTCATCCCCTACGTCAAGCAGCTGCTCGCAGGACACGCGGCGGGAGACTTCTCAATGGCTGTGTTCAAAGACAACCACTCCAATATCGAAGAATCGCTCTCCGACCTTAAGAACCTGATAATGAAGTCGCTACCCCCGGAGTGCGACGGCGCGGGGCGCCTTGATGTACTGTCCAACATCTTCCATCTGCAGGAAGACCTGGAGCACCACACCTACATCGAAGACAACATCCTGGTACCTATGGTGGAGATGCTGGAGGGCCGCGAACCGAGCCCCTCTTTCGTTGCGCCCGTCCCGGGTGAACACGAGGGCGAAGTGCTGAGCGACCGCGAGAAGGAAGTCCTATCGGAAGTGGCGCGCGGATACCTCAACAAAGAGATTGCCGACCGCCTCAACATCTCCATAAACACCGTCATCACCCACCGTAAAAACATAACCCGCAAGACCGGCATCAAAACGACGCCCGGCCTTACGGTTTATGCTCTCCTCAACGGATTGGTGGATATCAGTTCCTTCGAATAGGCTATCCGGCAACAGCCGCGCTGTCAAGCGCTTCAAAATCTTCTTCTCCCTCTCCGGCGGCCCAGTCGATCAGCTTGGAGAAGGCTCCGGTGAATTTGACGGCTATGTCGGCGTCTCCGCCCTCCTTCATCACATCGGCAAGGAAGTAGATATAGCTGCCGCACAAATCGAATTCGCTCTTTCCGAACTCGAAGAATTCAAGATAGAAGCGCGAGGTCTCCAGCAGGTCGGCCGCCATCTGGGCGCCGAGGGCGCGGGCTTTGTCGGTCTCTCCAAGCTTATAGTAGCACTCCACCATACTGATTACCAGGTAGTCGTTGGTGGACATTCCCAGCGGGATGGACTCCAGCGGGAAGCGCTTCATAACCTCGCAGCCGCGGTCGAGCATCTCTATCGCACGCTCGTTCTCGCCCGCCTTCATAAAGGCCTTGGCGCAGTTGAGGAAAATGCTCCTCGGCGCCATCACGCCCAGGTTGGTATAGATGTTCTGGTAGTCGATGAACCAGCCGTCGGCGGCAATGGCGTCCCAGGAATAGACTTCAGTCATCTTGTGGTACAGCTCGTCGGTGTCCACGAAGCCGATGTCGGTGGTGCTTATCTTGTTCTTGATGGGCACGAACTTGTAAGAGTAGCCCTCGTACACCAGATAATCCTTGACGCCCACGTTCAAGTCGCCGCCCATATTGAGCATATGGATGGGACGGTCCCACTGGTAACCCGACAGCAGGTCGAGCATAAAGATTTCGGGCTTCGTGAGATAGTCTTTGCCCTTGGGTATCTGCAGCACAATGCTCTCGGGAATCATATCGGCAAAGCGCTCGTCGAGTATTCCCGACGCTATCACGTTCTCTTTGTTGACGGGCACCACTATCTTGCGCGAAGGAAGGTAGTCCATCTTGCGGCCGCTGCTCATAGGAACCTTCACGCGGGGATCGCGGAACAGTTTCATCACGTCCGCGATGGACATTTCCTGATCGCGGGCGTCCACCACCGGCACATACTCGTTGGTGCCGTAGAGGTACTGATCCTGACCCACGCTCAAGGGCAGCGGGGCGCTCTCGTTGCAGGCCCACTTCATCTGGTCGATGTGCCAGTCGGTACCCAGCAGCGAGGTGTTACAGACACGCACGTCGGTGCGCACGTTTTCAACCTCCTGGGCATACCACACGGGGAATGTATCGTTGTCGCCGTGGGTAATGAGTATGCCGTTCGGGCCCACGGAGTTCAGATAGTTGCGTGCCATTTCGACCGCGGTACGGCGTCCGGAGCGGTCGTGGTCGTCCCAGTTCTGGGCCGCCATAAGCGCGGGAACGCACAGGCAGACGCCGGTAAGCAGGGCGGCCGTAGCCACGGCGTAACGTTCCTTGAGAGCCTTCTGCAGCCAGCTGTACAGGGCGGCTACGGCCATACCTATCCACACGCAGAAGAAGTAGAACGAGCCGGCGTAGGCATAGTCCCTCTCACGCACCTGGTAGGGCGGCTGGTTGAGGTAAATCACTATGGCTATACCGGTCATAAAGAACATCAGGAAGGTCAGCCAGCAGCCTCTCTTGTCGCGGTCGAACTGGAAGAACAGGCCCAGCAGGCCCAGCAGGAGCGGGAGGAAGAAGTAGTGGTTCTTGCCCTTGTTGTCGGCGAGCGTGGAGGGGGCGTTGCTCTGGTCTCCCAGGCGGAACTCGTCGATGAACCCTACGCCGCTCTCCCAGTTGCCGTGGAAGATATCGCCCGGCGTGGGAGAATGGATCTCGTTCTGCCGCCCCACGAAGTTCCACATAAAGTAGCGCCAGTACATCCATCCCAATTGATAGTCGAAGAAGAAGTACAGGTTGGAAAGCATCGTGGGCTTGCGGTCGGTGGCGCCGGCAATCTTCTTGCCCTTTCCTCCGGTGTAAGCGCGGTAGAACTCCTCGTTCTTGCCGTCGGGCGAACTGCTCCACATGCGGGGGAACAACATCTTTCCGGTGGGAAGGTACTTGGCGTCCACGGGGCCGTCAACCTTCTTGTATTTGCCGTCAAGGGGAGCCCAGTAAGTGGATGATTTAAGGTCGTAAGGTGCATCGTAGTACTGCCCGTAGAGCAGCGGCGTGCTGCCGTACTGCTCGCGGCTGAGGTAACGCACCAGGGTAAAAGCATTGTCGGGCTGATACTCGTTGGTGGGAGTCTTGGCGCAGGAGCGTATGATATCGATGCTGAACACCGAGAAACCTATGGTGATGACGGTAAAGCACAGCAGTATGGTGTTGAGGAGCACCTTCTGCCTGCGTTCGGTGGCAAAGATCCCCCAGAAGCACAGGGCCAGGAGCGCCGCCAGGAAGAATGCTGCGCCGCTGTTGTACGGAAGGCCGAGCGCGTTCACGAAGAACAGGTCCACGTATGCTGCGATCTTGGGCAGGTACGGAACGTACAGGAACACCAGGAAGCCCAGGATGACGACGCCGATCAGGAATATCTTGATGAACTCCCAGACGCCGAAGCGTCCGTTCTCCCTCTTGCGATAGTAGAACAGGAACACCAGGGCGGGGATTGCCAGCAGGTTGAGCAGGTGCACACCTATGCTCAGGCCCATAAGGAAGGCTATCAGCACCACCCATCGCAGGGCGTGGGGCGAATCGGCGCGGTCGTACCACATAGTCATCGCCCAGAATACCACGGCCGTGAAGAGGGACGACATTGCGTACACCTCGCCCTCTACTGCGGAGAACCAGAACGTGTCGGAGAAGCAATATGCCAGGGCGCCCACGAGGCCCGAACCGATTACGGCAAGCGCCCCTCCGGCGGTCTTGGTGCTCACCAGCCTCTTGGTCAGCCAGACTATGGTAAGGTAAAGGAAGAATATGGTAAGGGCCGAGCAGATGGCGCTCATCGCGTTGACCAGGATGGCGGCGTGCATATTGTCGCCGAACATCGTAAAGAAGCGTGCAAACAGCTGGAACACAGGGTTTCCCGGGGGGTGACCCACCTCCAGCTTATAGGAAGAGGCGATAAACTCGCCGCAGTCCCAGAAAGACGCCGACGGCTCTATGGTGAGCAAGTATGTGATTGCGGAAATGACGAAAGCCGCCAGGGCCGCTATCCTGTTCCAAAGATTGAATTTCTTATCGTTCATACAAAAGTTTCGAATCAATCTTCAAAATTAGTGATAATTCTGCTTTTATTAAAATAAAGAAATTGTTTTGTCCCCAAAAAGCGCTATCTTTAGCATATGAATCGCCTTCTGTCAGAGATGCTCTCCCGCGCCGACCCTTCCCAGGTAGACGGCTTGTCGCGCTTTTTCAAAACCGGCCCCGGGCAGTACGGCGAGGGCGATAAGTTTCTGGGCATCAAGGTCCCCGTGACCCGCGAGGTGGTGAAGGCCTGCTGGCGGGAGACGTCGATGGACCATATCGAAGAATGCATAGCGAGCGAGTTCCACGAGCTGCGGCTCGCCGCCCTTCTGACTCTGGTGCAGATTTTCCACAGCAAAAAGACGCAGCGGCAGGAATGCGTTGATTTTTACCTCTCGCACACCGGCCGCATCAACAACTGGGACCTGGTGGATCTCTCGTGCTACCCCCTTCTGGGTGAGTGGCTGCTCGACAAAGACCGCAGCCTGCTGTACACCCTCGCCCGCCAGGGAAAAACCATCTGGGAGCAGCGCATAGGCATAGTGAGCACTATGACTTTCATCCGTCACGGCCAGCTGGACGACACCTTCGCCATTGCCGACATCCTCCTGCATCACCCCCACGACCTGATCCAAAAGGCGGTGGGCTGGCTGCTTCGCGAGGCGGGCAAGCGGGACAAAGATGCCCTGACCGCCTTCCTCGAGGGCCGCTACGCCTCAATGCCCCGTACGATGCTGCGCTACGCCATTGAAAAGTTCCCGCAAGAAGAAAGAAAACAGTACTTGAAGATATGAAAAAGTTGAGCCTCATTATGCTGCTCGCTCTCGCATTCCTGCCGCTGAGGGCCGGAAAGATAGTGACCGACAGCCTGTGGAGCCGCACCCTCGGCGCCACCGTAAAGTACAATGTATATCTGCCCGACGGACACGGAAAGACCGACCGGACCTATCCCGTGGTGTATATGCTGCACGGCCTGAGCGACGACTATACCGCCTGGCGGGTGCGCGGCGGTATGCAGACCGTCACCGACGAGCTTATAGGCACCGGCGAGGCCAAGCCTATGGTGGTCATTATGCCCAACGCCGGAGGTCCTGACGTGCACAACACCTACAACGGCTATTTCAATATGCCGGGATGGCACTACGAGGACTTCTTCTTCGGCGAGTTGGTGCCGGAGGTGGAGAAAAAGTACTCCTGCGGCGGCAGCAAAGGGATGCGAGCGGTGATGGGCCTGTCGATGGGCGGCGGCGGTTCGGTGGTCTATTGCCAGAAACACCCCGATATGTTCTCAAGCTGCTACGCCCTGAGCCCCTGGCTGGACAACAATGCCAACGAGGTGGAAGGCGAAGAGGCCAAGCGCGACAAACTCTACCTGGTGAGCCAGGCCGTGCGGGACAATTCGGCCCTGGATTTCCTCGACCGCGCATCGGAAGAGACCCTCGAGAGCTTGCGAACCGTGGCCTGGTTCGTTGACTGCGGCGACGACGACTTCCTGCTGCACCTCTCCGTTCAGTTTCACGCCAAGATGAAAGCTGCCCGGGTGCACAATGAGCTGCGGGTGCGCAACGGTATCCATAACTGGGAATACTGGCATCTGGGCCTCAGGCTGGCCCTGCCCTTCGCTTCCAGGAATTTCGAATAGAGTGTCAGGCCGCCTTGACGGTCATTTCGCACCGGGCGCAGTCAAAGCCCAGTGCGAGGCGCCTGCCGTTGTTGAGCAGGAACAGGGCGCCCGTGGGTTTTGCTTTTTGATGACGGGGGCAGAGGCCCAGCTCGTACTTAACGCAGTAGCGAGTGCGCATCAGTTCGGCGGGGAGATTTCTCGACTCGCTTTGCTCGCTCGAAATGACAGAAGAACCCGACGGGACGGCAGCAGGACCGGCAGGGACGGAGGCAGAATCGGCATGAACGGCAGCAGAATCGGCAGCAGAATCGGCAGGGACGGGGGCCTCGTTGTCATTCTGAGGAGGGCGAAGCCCGACGTAAGAATCTAAATCCTCCGCCAGCAGGCGCCGCATCGAATTGATGGTGCCGGCGCTGAGCAGCGGCAGGGCGCCCTGGGCGCTTAACGACCGCACATTGAAAGCATACACGCCGCTGCGCTTGGAGAGCTGCTCGCGAAGCATAGCCTCGCTGCGTTCGCGGTTCTCGGCCTTATCGACATCGGCGTTGAAACGGCTCACCACGGAGCGTCCGTCTTCCGTCTCGGCCTTGAGTTCAATTACGAATGAGCCGCTGACGGTCACGTCCACATCGACCCCAAGCTCACGCCGGGGGCTTCCGGACTCAAGTTCTCGCTCGAAAGCGGCATTGATGTTCCTGTACAGCTTCACTCCTGCCCTCAGGCCATCGACCCGCTTGCAGAATATCTGCCGCCCCTCGCAGCGGTCGGCCCTGAAGCCGGTCACTCCGCGCCCCGGTTCGAAGAAGGCGAATCCGTCTCCGTTGGAGAGCTGCAAACCTGCGTCCGCAGGCTTCAGCGTGAGCATCAGGCCCCCGCCGGAAGGGCGCACGCCCTGCACTTCTCCCACGTATTCTCCGTTGGCGGTATCCATCGACGACCAGCGCCCCCTCTTCCCGTCGAGCCACCACTGGGTGTAGCCCCGGTTGAAGGTGAGATCGGAATTTGGGGTGAAGCCCCCGGTAACCTTGCCGAATGAGGCCCTGCGGTACTCTCCGGGGTGCTTTGCCACCAGGGCGTCGAGCGCTAGGCTGTACTCGCGGACTACATTCTTTACGTATGATGCGCTCTTGAGCCTTCCCTCGATCTTGAACGAGCAAATACCCTCCCGGGCAAGGTCTTCCAGACGGTCGAGCAGCTTGAAATCGCGCATCGACAGCAGGGTCCGGCCACGAACGAGCGTGCGGCCTCTCTCATCCACCAGGTCGTACAGGGACCGGCAGGCCTGGATACAGTCCCCCCTGTCGGCGCTGCGTCCGTCCAGGTACTCCGACAGGCGGCAGTCTCCGCTGTAGCACACGCACAAGGCGCCGTGGACGAAGAACTCCAGCTCGCAGCTTACGGCCTCACGGATGGCGCGCACCTCCTGCAGGCTGAGAGCCCGTTCGAGGATGATGCGGCTGCAGCCCAGGCTCTCGAAACGCCGGGCCTTTTCGGGGGTGCGGATGGCGCACTGGGTGGAGGCGTGCATAGGAACCCTGATGCCCGGAAGGCTCAGCAGGCGCTCCTCGCGGATAATAAACGCATCTACCCCGGCGTCCTGGGTCTCGAGCATCATAGAATGCACCGCGGGCCATTCGTCGGGGTAAATAATGGTATTGACGGTTAAATAAATACGCACGCCGAAGCGGTGCGCATAGGTGCAGAGTTCCCGTATATCCTCTATGCTGTTGCCGGCAGCCTTGCGGTTGCCCCAGCCGGGACCTGCAATGTAAACGGCATCGGCACCGCAGTCTATTGCCGCGATGCCGACAGCCTTGTCTTTTGCCGGAGATAGCAGCTCCAGCTCCAACATTACTTCAATGCTGCGAGAGCCTTCTTGGCGTCGGCTCCGTACTTAGGATCGTTGACAGCCTTTGAGAAGAACTCCTTGGCCTTGGCGTTGTTCTTGGCCTGCTGATACAGGGCGCCCACGGTGTAGGCAACCTGGCCGGCGTTCTTGGCGTCGGGAGCGGCCTCGAGATACTGCTCGAAGTAGTTGATAGCGTCGTTGTTCTTACCGGAGAGCTGTGAAGCCTGGCCGGCGATCTGGAGGCACTGAGGGTTGGGGGTATAAGAGTTGCTCTCGATGGCGTCCTTTACAGCGTCGGCGTATTTCTTGGTCTTGAGCTCATCGACCGAACGCTTGAGATAGAACTTGCCCAACAGCGCCTTGGCGTTCTTTTCCTGGCCGTTGGCGGCGGCAAGCTTGTAAGCCTCCACTGCTTCCTCGCCCTTGCCCGAATTCTCCAGGCACTGGCCGTAGCGGATGGCGGCATTGCCGTTGGCGGGTTCCAGCTCGAGCACCTTGGCATAAGCCTCGGCGGCAGCGGCGAAATCCTTGGCGTTAAGCAGGGCGCCTCCCTTCTTCATATAAACCTGGGGGATGAGCGCGGCGGCCTTGGCGGCGGTCTCGTCGTCACCATATTCATTAGCGATTGCTACAGCCTCGCCGAACTTGGCGATTGCGCCGTCCAGGTCGTTTTCCTGAAGGAGCTGCTTGGCAATGGCGTTAACGGTCTTGGGGATAATGTCTTTGCAAGTGGCTACCAGCTCGATACCCTCATCTCCGCAGGCCTCGGCCATTTTGAGGGCCTCCTGGAAACCTGCGAGTGCGGTCTCGTAGTTACCGGCTGAAAGCGATTCGTTAGCCAGCTTGGCTGTTTCGGTGGCCTCAGACATATTCTGGGCAGACAGCATAGCGGCCGCGGCAAAGAGGGCCGCAATGGATACTAAAATCTTTTTCATATCTCTTCTTTTGTTTACGGATTGCAAATTTAGCAATTATTATTACATTTTGCGTGCCAAAGTTGTTATCTTTGTGTTTACATATGAACATAATCCCGGCTGCAAGCGCCTCGCGGGGCTTTCCCGGCCGGCAAAAAGAACACATATTAATAATGTCTGAACAGCAATTCAGGGTCGAAAGCGACCTTATCGGCGAGCTTAAAGTTCCGGCCGACGCCTACTATGGAGTCCAAACCCAGAGGGCACTGGAGAACTACCGCATCTCCACCACCAAAATGTATCATTACCCCGAGTACATCATCGCCATTGCCTACGTCAAGATGGCGGCAGCCGAGGCCAACGCCGAGCTGGGCGCCCTCGACCGCAACATTGCGGATGCCATCGTGGCCGCGTGCCGGGAGATTGTGGACGGCAAGTTCCACGACCAGTTCCCGGTGGATATGATGCAGGGCGGCGCCGGCACTTCGGTCAATATGAACGCCAACGAGGTTATCGCCAACCGCGCACTGGAGCTTATGGGACACAAAAAAGGGGAGTATCAGTACTGCTCGCCCAACGACCACGTCAACTGCGCCCAGTCCACCAACGACGCCTATCCTACAGCCTTCCGCTATACTTTCGTGCGTATGAACAAGCACCTCGTGAGCTCGCTCAAGGCACTTATCGACTCTCTGCGCAAGAAAGGCGGGGAGTTCAAGGACATCATCAAGATGGGCCGTACCCAGCTGCAGGATGCGGTACCTATGACCTCGGGCCAGGAATTCAACGCCTTCGCCAACAATCTTGAAGAAGAGATTGCCAACCTCGAGCGCAACGTGGTGCTCTTGAAAGAGATAAATATGGGCGGCACTGCCATCGGAACGGGCCTCAACGCCGTTCCCGGCTTTGCGGAGCTGTGCACCCGCAGGCTTTCCGAATTTACCGGAGAGACCTTCCTCAAGGCTCCTGACCTGGTGGAGGCAACCCCCGACACCGGCGCGTACGTGAGCTATTCGGCCGCCCTCAAGAGGCTCGCCATCAAGCTCTCCAAGATCTGCAACGACCTGCGCCTTATGGCCTCGGGGCCCCGCTGCGGCCTGCACGAGATCAACCTGCCGCCTATGGCGCCCGGTTCGTCCATAATGCCCGGCAAGGTGAATCCGGTCATCCCCGAGGTCACCAACCAGGTATGCTTTAAAGTAATAGGAAACGACACCACCGTGGCCTTCGCGGCCGAGGCCGGCCAGCTGCAGCTCAACGTTATGGAGCCCGTCATCGCCCAGTCCATACTGGAGAGTGTGACCTGGCTGCGCAACGCCCTCGACACCCTGCGCACCCGCTGCATCGACGGCATCACGGTCAACGCCGACCATTGCTACGAGATGGTCAAGAACTCAATAGGCATAGTCACGGCCCTCAACCCCTACATCGGCTACAAAACTTCCACCAAGGTGGCCAAGGAGGCCCTCGAGACCGGCCGCAGCGTGTACGACCTGGTGCTCGAGCACGGCTATATGACAAAAGAAAAGCTTGACGAAGCCCTTGATCCGTCACTTATGACCGCCTCGCACGAATTTATCAAGTAGCCTGCAGGCGACCGTACATTACCTGGGAGGGTTACCGTCAAAAGGAGCTTAATTTGACGGTAACCCTCCCACCTTATGTCATGTCACCGACACGTATGTTTCACCACCTGAACGTTTTATTTGTGACATTTTAAAATCTTTATTATGTTTGCTATGTTGGTCTGATACGTTTAATAGACTTAAAAGTAAACTATGAAATTTTATTTTGTAACAACTGACCATCTTGAGACCAAGATCTGGTTTAGGGACGAAGAGGATTTCCGGGTCGGAATGAACTACGTTGCAGTTACTGCAGCAGCTCTTAAAATTGATGTAATCGCCTTTATCTTGATGTCCAACCATGTACATTTTTTCCTTATGTGCTGGAACATCAAAGAAGCAAGAAAGTTCATTGATTATTTTAAAAAACTATACTCTTCTTACTGCCGTAAAAAATACGGAGAGGTTCGGTTTCTGCGAAGAAACGATGTGGATATCCGTGAAATCGACCTGGAAGATGAGGGCTTTGAGAGGGTTGTAGCTTATATATTAATGAACAGTGTGGCTGCAAAGATTTGCCTCACCCCCTCCGGATACAGATGGGGCAGCGGATCATGTTATTTCAACGATAAAAAAGAATCCGGCAAACCTATAGGCTCCTTCTCTGCGAGAGCGGTCAGCCGTCTGGTTCACAGCGAAACCGCTCTCCCGGGTGACTGGATTATTGGTTCTGAAGGTTATGTACTCCCAGAATCTTATGTAAGAATAGATATAGTTGAAAAGGTTTTCAAAACACCCGCCCGGATGCTATACCATCTCAACTCTTCTTCAAAAGCAAAAAGAAACAGAGATTTGGAAGGTATTGCATTCAGGGACCAGATTCTTATCGGATCGCTCGAAGACTTGTGTCAATCTATTTTCAAGAAAAAAACTTTCGGTGACCTCAGTAACGATGAAAAAGCAGAGGCTCTCAAACAACTTAGATGGCGATTCGGGGCTGATGTCCACCAAATAAGCCGCGTATCGGGCATTCCATATGAAAAAGTCACAGAAATGCTAAACAAGTTGTAGCAATGCCTGCGGGCAACCATACAAAACTTGGGAGGGTCACCGTCAAAAAGGGCTTAATTTGACGGTAGCCCTCCCACCTAAGGGAGCACTACCGTCAGGCTTGTACTCTTGCTTAAGCCAATCCGGGCTTGCAGGGCTTGCCGATGGAGCGGCGCCAGGCAAAATACAACTCTTCTGTGGCGAGGGCCATTTTGGTGACGGAACAATTGGGCTCCTTGGGATAGGTGTACCAAGTGTCTTCCAGCGTATTAAGGTCTACGCAGTCGCCCCATTTGCCAAGATAGTTGTATTCGATGTGGCAGGAATAGGCGGCCGGCACGGGTATGTTCATTTCATATTCCTTGCCCAGCAGGCTGCGGACTTTTACCGCAAATCCGTCCATATTGTGCCGCATGGTGCCTGACCCGAGGGCGATGAAGCGCTTGGCGTTAGGCAGGCTGCGCACCTCTACGGGCAGCTCTCCGCTATCGTAGGTACCGGCTTCCACCTCAGCGCGCACATTGGCCCTTTCCCACTCGTACCAGTCGGGCACGCGGGAGAACTCGGTGGGAGCGCCCCCGTCGGCCTGCAGCGAGCCGTCGGGCAGCATGGTCCAGGTCTTGCCGCAATGCTTGCAAATCAACTGGTTGGCCTTGCTGTCCATCTCGTACTCAGTCCCGCAATGAGGGCATTGGTAGAGCACCTTTTCAAGGCCCTCGGCGCGCTTGTCGTAGTGCATCTCAAGGCCCTTGGACTTCAGCCAAGCGTAATCGTCATACTGGAACGCATCCACGAGGCGAGAGTTAATCTCGTCAATGGGGAGCGTTTTAAGATCTTCGGGCTTGAAAAGCAGCTTGAAGTCGGCCTCGGTAGGTTTGATGCCGCGCGAGTGCAGATTCCAGAAGGGGGAATTGACATGATGGCCGTGGCAGATTAGCACCGCCACCGGCACACCCAGAAGGCGGCAAAGCTTGCCTAGCGATTCCGGCAGTACGGCGGTGGTACCGCAAAGCGAGTAGCGCGCCTCGGGATAGACCACGGCGATATCTCCGTTTTCGACGACTTTGGTAAGGTGCCGCACCAGGGTGAGGTCGTTGGTGAATTTGCGCTTGCATATGCATCCTACGTTGCGCAGGAGCCATTCCCGGCCTATGAAACCGTCAATTGCCACCACATAGTTGGCCCGTTTGGGATAGATGGCCTTTGTGAGTACCTTGAAATCCATGAAGGCGTTATGGTTGCTCAGCAGCAGGTACGGCGGCTTAAGCTCCTTGGTACCCTCATAATGGATGATGGTTTTGTGTGCGATTACATCGGGCAGGCTCAGTAATAGTGTCAGCGGGCGCAGGTACCAGCGGGTACGGATTGGCGCCTTGGCCATGTCAAAACGTGGTGTCATAGTTACAAATATAAGAATTATTGTTAATTCCCCTAAACGATTCACGGAACATTTTTTGCAATAAACAGGCATTCGGACTATATTTGCAGATGCTATGAAGAAGATACTTTTTATTATTGTTTTGGCCCTGGCGTACTGTGCTACGGCCAATGCGCAGGACCATATCGTGACCCGCAGCGGGGAAGAAATCAACGGAAAGGTGCTGGAAGTGAGCTCCGACTTTATCCGGTACAAACGGGCCGACAATCCCAACGGCCCAGTTTATGTGCTTGATATCGAAAATATCAGATCGATTCAGTACGAGAACGGAACCTTTGAGGATTTTGGAGGCAAGATCAGCTTCCCAGGCCCCAAAGAGGTTGTTCCCGACAGCTACAGCTACCTTATGAATCAGCCGGAGGTACGCTACGCCGACATCAAGCGCGACTACAACCCCTCCTATTATGTTCCGTGGGAAGGCGACCCGTATGAGCCGTGGGTCGGCGGACTGTGTTCGTTCCTCATCCCTGGCCTCGGACAGTGCATAGACGGAGAATGGGGCCGCGGCCTCGGGATATTTGCCGCCAATGTGGGCCTGGGCGTTCTGGAAATCATTGAAATGTCTGCCATAGGCTATGGCGCCCAAGTCTATAACTATGACTATTTCAGCGGAAGCGGCTATTTCAGCGACAATTCGTACCTTTATGGCGGCAGCGGAGCTCTGCTCATTACCTTGATCGGACACGCAGCCCTGAATATCTGGAATATTTGCGACGCGGTGCGCATAGCCAAGGTCAAGAATATGTTCTACCAGGACTTCAACGGCAAGCTGAGCAGCGCAAGTATGAAACTGGAGCCTAACCTGGCCCTGGCGCCAAGCGTATCGGGAGTGGTCGTCCCTACTGCCGGTTTCTCGCTGAGCCTGAAGTTCTAAGGTGAGAAAGGCCGAAAGAATAATTCAAGATTGGATGTTGCCCGGCGCTATTGTGCTGGGCATCAGTTTGTATTTTCTGTATCGCGGGCTGCCCGTCCTGCACCCGTACGGGCACACGTTGGGAGTCTGGGCAAGCGAGGGGCAGAGGCTCGTGATTGCCCTGCTGATGTTCTTCCAGTTCGTGAAGATATCGCCCCACGACCTGAAACTGCGGCGCTGGCATCTTCTGGCCCTTGTTTTCCAGGTGCTGCTGTTCGTGGGCATCGCCTTCGTGCTGTCTCGCTTCGAGGGGGAGAGTCGCATACTCCTGGAGTGCGCTATGCTCTGCCTTATCTGCCCCACCGCTTCGGCGTCGGGCGTCATAACCGACAAGCTCGGAGGCTCGCTCTCCGAGACCGTGACATACCTGGGGCTGATCAACGTAGCCGCCACCCTGCTAATTCCCACCGTGATACCTATGGTGCGGCCATCCGCCGAACTGGGGTTCTGGTCGTACGTGGGGCACATCGCCGGCAAGGTGTTTCCGGTGCTGGTGCTGCCCGGCGCCATTGCCTGGCTCATCCGGTACACCACCCACAAACTGCAGCGCATTATGATGCGGCTGAGCCGCTATGCCTTCTACATCTGGGGCGTGGGGCTTACTCTGGCAATGCTGCTGTCGGCCCGGGCACTGGTGCTGAGCCACTTGTCGGCGGGTGCGATATGGTGCATAGTGTTGGTGTCGCTGGCGGCCTGCGCACTGCAGTTTGCCGTGGGCAAGTATTTTGGCAAGAGGGCCGGAGCCGAAACCTCCATCACCGCGGGCCAGGCCCTGGGGCAGAAGAATACCGGCTTCCTTATTTGGCTGGGATACAATTATTTAACCCCCGTCACATCGGTAGCAGGAGGCCTCTATGCTATATGGCAGAACCTGTTTAACAGCTGGCAGCTCTATCAGCGCTCCCACAAAAAAGACTAGAAACTCACGTTGAATACCGCTCCCCAGTAGTGGGGGCTCTCTCCGGCGGGCGCGCCGATATTGTAGTAATAGCTGACGCCCACGCGGGTGTCTTCCGGTATCCACAAAAGATTCCCCAGCACAGCGCAAAGATCCGCGCCCACGCTGGCAAGCACCTTCTGGTCTCGCCTGTCGTAGAAATAAGAATAGTCGCCGTGAAGGGTGCACTCGAAATTCCTCAAATATGCCACCGGACCCATCCCCGACCAGTCGAGGGGAGCGAAGGGGAAGGCGTAGTCGGCCGTGAAACGGGTCTGGAGGGGGTAACTTGCAACCCGGTTCGCCATCGAAGCATATCCGGCCATTCCTCTGGGCAACACGGCGGCGTAACGCTCGTTAAAGAGTGCGTCGGAAGTGGGCACCTGGGCGATTGCCGCGAGCCTTATTCCGTGAGTATCCATAAAGCCGGGCAGGTATCCGTAGCCATACACATAAGCGCAGGAGGTGAGGATGTTCTGCGCCCAGGGCCGGCCGCTCCAGCCTCCCTCGAGGCCGATACCGAAGCGGGGATAGATACGTGCGGGAGGCGTCGATTCTATGACATATGCCCTCAGGCTCGCCGATACGCGGTTCATCGGCGCAAAGCTGCCGTGGGTGAAGAAGCTGTTGGAGATAGTCCACTTGAGCTGCGGAACAAGCCCCCTGTACCATCCTCCCGAGGAGGAGCGGAGCGGAACGTACGCCGTAAAGCCGGTATTGAACGACGGGCGGCCGGGCATCTGCTCGCTGGAAAGCGAGACATAGTAGCCGAAGTCGCTGAACTGGGTCTTGAGGAAATACAGGCTGGGCGGCACGCTGCTGATGCTGAAATTGGCCTCGATGACAGGGTAAAAGCCTGAATAAGTGAATCTTACCTCTCCCGTATGAGTCCAGGCATCCTTGCCGGGAGCGGCGTTGTAAGCCACGACTCCCGTCATAGTATTGAGGTGATTCTGGAAGAAAGCAGTGGCGCCCAGGCCGGCGGTGGTGGTGAGCGTCTCGAAGCTCATATCCTCTATGGCGTCGTAATCGACGTACACCGGAGCCCAGGAGTGGAAACGGAAAAGGTGGCCCAGGCGGTTGTAGGGGAGAGGGGATTGCGCCGCTTCTTCCGGCAAGCCGGCAGGAGCCGCAGGTCCGGCGTCGGGGCCCCTGAGGTCTTCGGCGAATTCGTAGCGGTGCGTACGGGAGAATTCGGCTGCAGCGGGGGCGGGGAGCGAATCGGTGCGGGTCACGCGCAGGTTGCGCCCCCCTGAGCTGAGCTCCGAGAACACCAGAGTACTCCCGTCCGGGTTGAAGCGGTACGACCCGCCGCCCTTGGGCGAAGAACTCAGCCGCATCACCTTACCATCATTAGGATCAAAAGAGTAGAGCTCGTCAACGCCGGTCAAGTCGGCGGTAAAGCACAGTTCCCCGCCGTGGCGGAACAAGTCCTTGACATTCACGCTCCCGCAGTCGAGCACCTGCTCGAAACCGTCCCCCGCCAGGCGCCAGATGCCAAGCCCCCCGAAGGTGACGGCCGTCACGTACACATCCTCCCCTATCCACTCGCTCTCCGAGATCTGCATTCCGTCGGGAGCCTTGATGCGGCGCAGCACATTGCCCTTGAACGCATCGAGCAGCACGAGGGCGGAACCGCCGCTAAAGGGATATTCGGTTGCCGACACCACCAGTCCGTTGCTCGACGGGGTGGGGTTGTACCAGCGGGTACGGCGGCTGAACCGCTGCCGGCGGCCGTCCATCTTGGTGTACCAGATTTCCGAATACGATTTCAGCTCCCAGCGGGCGTCGGGCGTTACCTCGCTCCAATAGATGCGCCTCAGGTTATCGTCCCCCTTGAGGGACGAAGTGCTGTAGGCAAACGGCGCTACGCGGGAAACCTTGCCGGAACTGTCGATCCTAACCAGACGGGGAGGGGAGGTGGTACCGCCACGGACGCAATAGAGCACGCTGTCCATATAGCAGGAGCTGGTGTACTCCGTAAAATGACGGCGATCGAAGGTGAGGGGGCGGGAGGGCATAAACGGCGCGCGAGCCGCCTCGTCACGGGTCCAGCGCCCCTGCAGGGTGTCGCAGATCTCGGCGAAGGCGTCGCGGAAACGCTTGCCGGACACTTCCTTGACGGTGCCCTGCATATTGAAGAAAGGCAAGGGCCACTTGCCCCTGAAAAGCCGTTCGTAATAGCGGGCGGTGAAATCGGGGCAGTCGTACACGCTGCGCATACCCGCCATAGTGATGTATCCTACCTTGTAGTAGTCGGGAGTGTAGTATTTGAGCGAACCGTAGCGCCAGCGCCAGTAATTGCGCAGATCTCCCTCGCGGAAAGCCGCCCGGTAGTATTCCAGGAACGATGCGCTGCGCCCGCGGCCCGAGGGGCCCAGCTCCGTCTCGGCGGCCACGGCGTCGCCCTCGAAGAACGACGGGCCGCAGTATATGGCCGAAACGGCTCCGGCGGTAAGCTCGCCCAGCAGCCACGACGCAATGCGGTACGGCTTTTCGTTGACAAACTGCATCTGCGCCACGTGGCGGCTCTCGTGGGTTACCAGATGTTCCTCCCAGGGCTGCGGCATAGGAGCCACGGCAGTAGGGGTGGTGAGCAGCTCCATACGGCGGGGGGTCCAGGCCACCACGCCGTTGGAATTGGCCGTCCAGGGATGCAGGATAACGGGCAGGGGCCTATTGTAAAGCTGGTTAGGATAATAGCCCGCAGTAGCGCCCACGGGCATTTTATAGCGCTCGAGGTTGGCCGCATAGACCCGGGCGAGCGAATCCAGGCCTTTGGGGAAGATGACGTCGTAGTCTGCCGTACGCAGGTGATACCATTTGACGCCTGCCGGCTCGCTGCCCATAGAGTAGAACTGGGCAGCGGCCGGCAGGGCCATAACGATAGCCACTACAAGCGTAAGGAGACGTCTCACCGTGCTAGAGTTTTCGTGCTCCGTCGGAGATAACCACGTCGTAAACCTTCAGCTCGTGGCCGAATGTCTCTTTGTACTGCTCGGAAGCGGCAGCCACGAAGCTCTCGTACAGCTCGTCCTTGACCAGGTTGATGGTGCGTCCGCCAAAGCCACCGCCCATAAC